>JAFEER010000299.1 GCA_018240985.1 Pseudomonadota bacterium | reverse complement strand
ACGTGGGCACACGCTGGCCAGTACGCCGGCACTGATCAAATGCGCTACATCAATGTGGGCCGCTACGGCCTTGCGTGTCCTTGCCATCGTTCCAATGTTTGGGGTTGCGATGGCTTCGCATTATGAATGATGAGATGCTATCTGAACAGTATTGGGGCTAAGCCCCTCCAACTCGATGCCAAAAAAGCGACTGACAGGCATGCCAGCAGCACGCGATGGCGGCGTAGCGAGTGTCGGCAGCGACACGCGCGCTGCACGCTCGAGCAAGGCCACGAGCTCGGCTTCCAGTGGCCGATCTAAAGTTCCGCCCTTTGCATGCGCGGTGCGGCGCAGCAGGTTCGTCAGCAGTCCGGCTAACGCTCCGCGGTCGATGGCTTCGAGCAACTCGGTAGCGGTCTCGGTATCCTCGCTTGCGAGCGCCAAGGGCCGGTACGCCGGCGCCAAACGAGGCGACGGACGTATGTCATCGAAAAGATCCAGATCGGGGCTGTAACCCAGTAGTAGGCGGTTCATGCCCTACTACCACGCATACACCGTGCCAGCGTCTGCAAGAGGCATGACGCGCCGGTTCGCCCGGAACATACGAAGCCCGCTTCGCAACAGGCGTCAAAACCTGCCTCAGTGCGCGAAGCGCGTTTCGCCTAGCCCGGTCAAGCGGCGTCTGGTGTCCGAAGTTGTAGATCCTATGAAGCCGGCGCGTAACGGGGCGAGCAGTACATACAGACCGCTACCAGTACCGCATGTAGCCGTCGCGCACCGGAGGGGCGACCAAGGTGTGGATTGCGAGTTGACCTGGGGCTGAAAAGCCGCGCTGAAATACAAGAAAAATAGGCTCTAACGCACGTCCATAAAGCGTTATCAGCTATCTTTTTATGATTTTCACAACACCCGCACCATGGTGATGTGCGGTATGCCCGCCTCCTCGAACGGCTCGCCCAGCACATCAAAGCCGGCGCGGCGGTAAAAGCCCTCGGCGCTGCGCTGGGCGTGCAGCGTGACCTGGGCGTCGCCGCGCGCGCGGGCCACTTCCACCAGGGCATCGAGCACCACGCGTCCCCAGCGCTGGCCGCGCACCACGCGATCCACGGCCATGCGGCCGATGCGCGCGTCATCCGGCGCCGCGTACAGCAGGCGGCCCGTGGCCACGGGCTGGGCCAGGCGGTTGTAGACCACGGCGTGCACGGCGCCGGCGTCGTGCGCGTCGAGTTCTATGGCGGGGTCTATGCCCTGCTCCTGCACGAACACCGCCATGCGCAGCTGCGTGGCGTCGTCGCCGAGCAGCGCCCAGTCGCCCACGCGCAGCTCCACCATGTCGCCGCCGGCCTCGTAGTGCTCGACCATGGCGCGCAAGGCGGGCGGCACGGCACGCTTGGTCTGCGTGGCCGGGTCGGCGAACACATAGAGCAGCTCGATGGCCGCCAGCAGCCGTTCGCCCGCAAACACGCCACATTCGAAGGCCAGCGACGTGTTGCCCACGCTGGCGCAGCGCATGCCCACATCCAGCAGGTCGTCGAGCCGCGCCGATGCGTGGTATTGCACCGTGGCCTTCTTCAAATACACGTCGCCGCCCAGGGCCTGCATGCCGGTCTCGTAGGGCAAGGCCAGGGCGCGCCAGTATTCGGTCATGGCGCAGTCGGCATAGCTGAGGTAATGGGCGTTGAAGACGATTTTCTGTACGTCCACCTCAGACCAGCGCACGCGCAGGCGGTGAAAGCAGCGGAAGTCCTGGCGTTGCATGGGCTTACCCTTCCTGGAGTCCAAAAGCGGTGCGCAGCGCGCGCGCGGCGTCCTGGTGGGCGCGCCGCGCCTCGGGAACGGCGCGGCCCATCTTGATGAATTCGTGCGTCACGCCGCGGTAGATTTCCAGATCGACGGCCACACCGGCGGCGCGCAGCTTGTCGCCGTATTCCACGCCCTCGTCCACCAGCGGGTCGCATTCGGCCAGGCCGATCCAGGCCGGTGCCACGCCGTCCACGTCGGGCGCGAGCAGCGGCGCAAAGCGCCAGTCCTCGCGCTCGCTGCGGCTGGGGATGTACTGGTCGAAGAACCAGCCGATGGCGGCGCGGTCGAGGATGGGGCCGTTGGCAAATTCGCTGTGCGAGAGCGTGTCCTGGTGCGCCGTGGTGCCGGGATAGATGAGCAGCTGCAGCGCCAGCGCCAGGCCGGCATCGCGCGCCAGGATGGCGTTCACCGCGGCCAGCGTGCCGCCCGCGCTGTCGCCGCCGACGGCCAGGCGCGCTGGGTCGGCGCCCAGCGCGCCGGCATGCGTGGCCAGCCAGGCGAGAGCGTCCCAGGCGTCGTTGCTGGCGGTCGGGAAGACATGCTCGGGCGCCAGCCGATAGTCCAGCGACACCACCATGCAGCCTGCCAGGCGCGCCAGCTCGCGGCACAGCACGTCGTGCGTGGCAATGCTGCCGATGGTGAAGCCGCCGCCATGCAGGTACAGCAAAAGCGGCAGGCCGCCCTGGGTGCCGGGCGCATACAGGCGCGCCGGCAGCTCGGCGCCGTCACGCGCCGGTATGGTGAGATCCTGCACGCGCGCGAGTTGCGCCCTGGGCACCTCCAGCACCTCGGCGCCGGCCTCGTAGGCCAGGCGCGCCTTGGCTGGCGGCAGGCTGTGCAGGGGCGGGCGCGCCGCGCGCTGCATGCCGTGGACGACGGCACGCATCTGCGGCGTGAGCTGCGCCAGGGAGAGGGTGGTTGCAAGGTCGGTTGTCAAGGCAATACTTTACGAGCAAAGACATGCACTCTAGTGCATTGCCATGGGCCATGGGCCATGCGCCGCAGGGTCAAGCCCAGATCCCAGAGCCGGTTCGCCATGGCGTGACGTACGCCGCAAAGTCGCGCATACTCAAGCCCATGCCATCGCAACCGTCGTTTCTTGCGCCATTGTCGCTGCTGCTGTGCAGCGCCTTTGCCGTGGGCGCGGCGCACGCACAGGCCCAGAACAATGACGGGGCCCTGGCGGCCAGTCTGCGCGAGCAGGCCATTGCCTACGAACATGCCGAAGGCGTGCCCCGGGATCCGCAGCGGGCCGCAGCGCTGTATTGCGACAGTGCACGGCTGGGTGATGCGGTCGCCCAGTACAACCTCGGATGGATGTACGCCAACGGGCGCGGCGTGGCCCGAAGCGACGAAACGGCCGCCTTCTTCTTTCAAGCGGCCGCCAGCCAGGGGCTGGACGTGGCCGCGCGCATGTTGCAGGTCGTCGGCGGCAGCTCCGGCGAGATGCCCGAATGCATGCGTCCCCCGCCCGCCAAGGCGGCAGCTGCCCAGCCTGGCGTGAACTACGAGGCCATAGCGCCGCGCAAGATCATGGATCTGGTGCAAAAGATGGCGCCGCAGTACCAGGTCGAGCCGCAGCTGGCGCTGGCCATCATTGCCGCCGAATCCAACTTCAACCCCCAGGCGCTGTCGCCGAAGAACGCGCAGGGCCTGATGCAGCTGATTCCCGAAACCAGCGAGCGCTTCAACGTCAAGAACCCCTACGACCCGGCGCAAAACATCCGCGGCGGCTTGTCCTACCTGCGCTGGCTGCTAGCATATTTTGAGGGTGACGTGGCCCTGGTGGCCGCTGCGTACAACGCCGGTGAGGGCAGGGTCGAGCAATACCGCGGTGTGCCGCCCTACCTGGAAACACGTAACTACGTGCAGCGCATCCTGAAGGCCGTCGGCACGGCCATGCATCCGTTCGACCGCAACGTGACACAGCCCTCACCCGCGCTGGAGCGCATCCGGCTGACGCTGCAGCCGCGGTAGTCTTCTCAGACCGTCAACACGGTCGCCCAGGTGTTCGTGAGCACGCCATCAGTGCCTGTCGAAGATCTGATCAAAGCGCGCCCCGTCGGCAAAATGCTCCTTGTTCGCCCTATCCCAGCCGCCAAACGCCTGGTCTATGGTCACCAGGGTGAGTTGCGGGAACTGCGCGGCAAACTTGGCCTTGGCCTTGTCGCCGGTGGGACGGTAGTAGTGGCGCCCGGCAATGTCCTGGCCCTCGTCGGAATACAGGTGCCTCAGGTATTCCTCGGCCAGCGCGCGGCTGCCCTTTTTGTTGACCACCTTGTCCACCACGGCCACGGTGGGCTCGGCCAGGATGGACAGGGATGGCACGACGATCTCGAACCTGTCCCTGCCGAACTCCCTGAGCGCCAGGAAGGCCTCGTTCTCCCATGCCAGCAGCACGTCGCCCACACCGCGCTGCACGAAGGTCATGGTGGCGCCGCGCGCGCCAGCGTCCAGCACGGGCACGTTGCGGTAGAGGCGCGCCACGAAGTCCCTGGCCTGCCGATCGCCGCCATCCGGGCCGCCGTATTTGCGCTTGGCATATTCCCACGCGGCCAGGTAGTTCCAGCGCGCCCCGCCGCTGGTCTTGGGATTGGGCGTGATGACCTGCACGCCAGGCCGGGCCAGATCATCCCAATCCTTCAGGCCCTTGGGGTTGCCCTTCTTCACCAAAAACACGACGGTCGAGGTATAGGGCGCCGAGTTGTGCGGCAGGCGCTTTTGCCAGTCCGCGGCCACCAGGCCCTGGCGCGCCAGCGCGTCCACGTCGCCACCCAGGGCCAGCGTGGCCACGTCGGCATCCAGCCCGTCGATGATGGAGCGCGCCTGCTTGCCCGAGCCGCCGTGCGACTGCCGGAACTGCACGTCCTGCCCCGTCTTGGCCTTCCAATGTTTGGCAAAGGCCTGGTTGTACTCGGCGTACAGCTCCCGGGTCGGGTCGTAGGACACATTGAGAAACTGCGCCGGCTGGGCGAAGGCTGGCATAGCCGTCAGGGACATGGCCGCGCCAAGGGCGGCAGCAAGGGGAAACTTGATAAAGTCGCGGCGATTCCGAGTCGTCATGAGGAGCTTTCGTTGCATTGTTCTTCGGTGCAAACCACCGATGGAGCGCATTCTGAAAGCCATCCTTAAAAACTCATACCAATAACATTTCAGATTGTTATTCCAAAAACATCTGAAGACACCCCAAGAAAGCCCACACATGGCACGCACCGTCCACTGCATCAAACTCGGCAAGGAAGCCCCGGGGCTCGACTTCCCCCCCTACCCTGGCGAACTGGGCAAACGCATCTATGACAACGTGAGCAAGCAGGCCTGGGGCGACTGGCTCAAGCACCAGACCATGCTGGTCAACGAAAACCGCCTGAACCTGGCCGACGCCCGCGCCCGCCAATACCTAGCCCGCCAGATGGAAAACCACTTTTTTGGCAGCGGCGCAGACGCTGCGGCGGGCTACGTCCCGCCCAAGGCGTAACGCAGTGAAGCCTTGCAAAAAGTGGTTTCGCCAAAACCACACCTTTGGCAGCGGCGCAGACGCTGCGGCGGGCTACGTCCCGCCCAAGGCGTAGCGCAGTGAATCTTTGCCTACCCCGTGGCTGCATCTGAAACCATCTCCTGGCTACCAGACGGCAGCCCCTACAACACCCGTTTTGGCGACCGCTACCACGGCGAGCAGGGGCTGGCCCAGGCGCGCGATGTGTTTCTGCATGGCTGCGGCCTGCCCGCCGCCTGGGCCGGCGCCCAGCAGTGGCGCATTCTGGAGACGGGCTTTGGCTTCGGGCTGAACTTTCTGGCCACCTGGGCCGCCTGGCGCGCCGACCCTGGGCGCCCGCGCCTGCTGCACTTCGTCTCGCTGGAGGCCTGGCCGGTAGCGCCAGACGCCCTGCTGCACGCCGCCGAGCGCTACCCCGACCTCCTGCCCCTGGCGCGCGAGCTGCACGCCCAGTACTGGGGCCTTCTGCCCGGCGTGCACCGCCTGTGGCTGGACGGTGGGCGCGTGCTGCTGACCCTGTGCGTGGGCGACGCCCAGCGGCTGCTGCGCGAGCAGCGGTGGGAGGTGGACGCGGTGTATCTGGACGGCTTCAGCCCCGAGTGCAACCCCGACATCTGGAGCCTGGAAACCCTCAAGGCCCTGGCGCGCCACTGCCGCCGCGGCACACGCCTGGCCACCTGGACGGTGGCGCGCAGCGTGCGCGACGCGCTCGCGCAATGCGGCTTCGTGGTCGAGAAGGTGCCGGGCCTGGCACCCAAGCGCGACAACCTGCAGGCACGCTTTGACCCGCACTGGGAGCCGCGCACCAGCCGCCAGGCGCCCGCATTTCCCCAGCCGGCCCGCTGCGTGGTGCTGGGCGCGGGCCTGGCCGGCGCCAGCGCCGCCGCCAGCCTGGCGCGCCGCGGTTGGCAGGTGACCGTGCTGGATGCCGCCAACACGCCTGCCGCTGGCGCCTCCGGCCTGCCGGTGGGGCTGTTTGCGCCGCACCTCTCGCCGGACGACAACCTGTTTGCCCGCCTCTCGCGCGCCGGCGCGCGCGCCATGCTGCAGCAATCGGGCGCACTGCTGCAGGCGGGCGTGGACTGGAACCCCAACGGCGTGCTGGAGCGCCGCCCGGCCGGCCAGCTGGGCCTGCCCGTCGATTGGCAGAGCGGCCCCGGCGCGGACTGGAGCCAAGCCGCCGCTGCCGAGCGATTGGCCGCCGCCGGCCTGCCGCCCGACGCCAGCGCCTGCTGGCACGCGCGCGGGGGCTGGGTCAAACCGGCGCGCTTCATCGCCAAACTGCTGCAGCAACCCGACATCACCTGGCAACCCAACAGCGCCGTGGCCCGGCTGCAGCGCCATGCCGACGGCCTGTGGCGGGCCTTGGACGGCAGCGGCGCCCCCCTGGCCGAGGCCGAGCTGGTGATTCTGGCCGCCGGCCCGGCCTGCAATGCGCTGCTGGCGCCACTGCACCATGAGAAGCTGCCGCTGCAGGCGGTGCGCGGCCTGGTTTCCTGGGGCCTGCAGCCAGCCCAGGCGCAGGGCTTGCCGCCCTTTGCCGTCAACGGCAACGGCCACTTGATCGCCCATGTGCCCTGCGAACGGGGGTTGTCCTGGTATGTCGGTGCGACCTTTGAGCGCGACCTGGATCACCTGCCCATGACGGCCCCCGAGGAGGCGGCAGGCCACGCCAGCAACCGGCAACGCCTGCAGGCCCTGCTGCCAACGGCCGCACCCACGCTGCGCGCGGCCTTTGAGGGTGGGCAGGACTTGCGTGCCTGGGCGGGCGTGCGCTGCACGGCGCACGACCGCATGCCCATCGTCGGGCCGGTGTCTGACGACCTGCCAGGCCTGTGGGTCAGCACTGCCATGGGCGCGCGCGGCCTGACCCGGGCCGCGCTGTGCGCCGAACTGCTGGCCGCGCGCCTGATGGGCGAACCCCTGCCGCTGGAGGCCAAGCTGGCGCGCGCCATGGGCACCGAGCGGTTATAGGCGGAAAGTTGCGTTGCATATATTAAAAATTGTATATATGCAGCACTAAATATTCGTTTGTTTTTATAAGGCTGGCTTTTACAGTCCCGACCATCCTCGCTGCTGGGTGTGTCGTTCAAGGCCCCGGCGGTGCAATGTTTCCAGCATCCCGCGACCTTTCATGTATCAGTACACCGATTTCGACAAGCAATTCGTCAAGCTGCGCGCGCAGCAGTTCCGCGACCAGCTGGAGCGCTGGGAGCGCGGCGAGATGACGGATGACCAGCTCCTGCCGCTGCGCCTGCAAAACGGCTGGTACATCCAGCGCTACGCCCCCATGGCGCGCATTGCCGTGCCCTATGGCGAGGTCAGCAGCCTGCAGCTGCGCACCCTGGCCCACATCGCGCGCGAATACGACCGGCCCGAGCCCGAGCTGCTGGCGCAGGCGCAGGCCACACAGGATGCGCTCGAAGCCTCTCAGCCCGGCGCCACGCTGCTGGCACCCCAGCTGCGCTATGGCTACGGCCACTTCACCACGCGCACCAATTGCCAGTTCAACTGGATTCCGCTGTCCAAGGCCGCCGACGTGATGGACTTGCTGGCCAGCGTCTCCATGCACGGCATCCAGACCAGCGGCAACGACATCCGCAACATCACCTGCGACGCGTGGGAGGGCATTGCCGAGGACGGCATCGTCGATTGCCGACCGTTTGCCGAGATCACGCGCCAGTGGAGCTCATTGCACCCCGAGTTTTCTTACTTGCCGCGCAAGTTCAAGATCGCCTTCAACGGCGCCAAGGAAGACCGCGCCGCCATCGGCTGGTACGACATCGGCCTGCAGGCGCTCAAGAACGAGGCCGGCGAGGTCGGCTTTACGGTGCTGGTGGGCGGCGGCATGGGGCGCACGCCCATCATCGGCAGCGTGGTGCGCGAATTCTTGCCCTGGGCCGAGCTGCTCAACTACATCGAAGCCATCATCCGCGTCTACAACGGCTATGGCCGGCGCGACAACAAGTGGAAGGCGCGCATCAAGATTTTGGTGAAAAGCGAAGGCCAGGCGTTTATCGACGCGGTGGAGAAGGAATATGCCGCCATCGTGGAGCTGGACGGTGCACCCCACCGCATCACCCAGGCCGAGTTCGACCGCGTGGCCAGCCACTTCGTCATCCCCGAACTGAAAGCCGCCAATCTGGAAAGCAAGGTAGACCCCAAGGGCCAGCTCTACCAACGCTGGATCGCGCAAAACGTGCGCGGCCACCAGTTGCCCGGCATGAAGACGGTGACACTGTCCTTCAAGCGCGCGGGCTTTGCCCCCGGCGACGCCGACGCCGCCACCATGGAGGCGCTGGCCGAGCTGGCCGAGAAGTTCTCCGCCGCCGAAGCGCGCCTGACGCACGAGCAAAACCTGCTGCTGCCCTGGGTGTTCGAGTCCGACCTGCCCGCGCTGTACGAGGCCGCGCGCAAGCTGGGCCTGGCCACGCCCAATATCGGCCTGCTGACCGACATGATTGCCTGCCCGGGCGGGGATTTTTGCTCCTTGGCCAATGCGCGCTCGCTGCACATCGCCCACGCCGTGACCGAGCGCTACCAGGACTTGGACGAGCTGTTCGACATCGGCCCCATCGACCTGCACATGAGCGGCTGCATCAACAGCTGCGGCCACCACCACAGCGGCCATATCGGCATTCTGGGCGTGGATAAGGATGGCAAGGAGTGGTACCAGATCACGCTGGGCGGCGCGGACGGTACGGCGCTTTCCGGCCCGTCGATTGGCGGCAAGGTGGTGGGCCCCGCGTTCACCGCCGCCGAGGTGCCGGACGTGATCGAAGCACTGCTGGACAGCTACCGCGCACAGCGCCTGCCGGAAGAGCATTTCATCGACACCCTGCGCCGCGCCGGGCACGAGGCCTTCAAGGCTGCCGCCAACGCCGCACGCCACCCGCGCCTGGAAGAAAGCCACGCCTGAAGATTTGGAGTTTCACCATGAAAATCATAGCTTTTAACGCAGCATCCACGCCACTTGAGGCCGAAAACACCCTGCAAATCGCCAACGACGCCGAACTCGCCGACCTGGCCGCCAGCGGTGCCTTGCAAGGCGTGGAGCGCATCGAGCTGCAGTTCCCCAAGTTCACCGACGGCCGCGCCTACAGCCAGGCCGTGCTGCTGCGCCGCCGCTACAAGTTCACGGGCGACATCCGTGCCACGGGCGACGTGTTGATCGACCAGCTGGTGCACATGCACCGCAGCGGCTTCACCAGCGCCGTGCTGGCCGAGGGCGTTGACGCGAGCGCGGCCGAGCGCCAGTTTGCGCGCTATGCCGCCTTCTACCAGGGCGATGTGCTGGAGCCGCGCCCGCTGTTTGCGCGCGAGGCCGCCTTGCTGGAGGCCGCATGAGCAAGCACGACCTGAACCTGGAGCGCATCAACGCCGAGCTCGGCCACGACGCGCAAGGGCTGGTGCAATGGGCACTGGGTCTGAATAAAAAGGCCATAGTCACCACCAACTTCCGCCCCTTCGAGGCCGTGATCCTGCACCTGGTGACCCGCGTGCAGCCCGACGTACCCGTGGTGTGGATGGACAACGGCTACAACACCGAGGCCACCTACCGCTACGCCGACGCGGTGACGCAGCAGCTGGGGCTGAACCTCAAGATCTACCTGCCGCTGCGCTCGCGCGCGCACCGCGAGGCGGTCGAGGGCCCCACGCCCGCGCTCGATGACCCGCGCCACGCCGCCTTCACGCAGGAGGTCAAGCTGGAGCCCTTTGCCCGCGCCCTGCGCGAGACCGCGCCCCAGGTCTGGTTCACGGCGCTGCGCGCCAGCGACAGCGCCGTGCGCGCGCAGATGCAGCCCGTGAGCATCAACCCCGATGGCCTCATCAAGGTGGCGCCGCTGCTGCACTGGTCGTCCAGGGACTTGTACCAGTATTGCGAGCTGCACGGCCTGCCCAACAACTTTGACTACGTAGACCCCACCAAGGGCGAGGAGCAGCGCGAATGCGGCCTGCACCTGGCGCACTGAATGGGGCTGGAGCGCCGGCATCTTGCCAGCAAGATGCCGGCGCTCCCAGCAGCCTGAGACCGCTTATTTGAATGGAAAACCCATGAACGCCCGCGTTGACCCCCAAGTGCTCAACCACCTGAGCAACCGCCACCTGGACGCGCTGGAAGAGGAAACCATCTTCATCCTGCGCGAAGTCGCCGCCAGCTTTGAACGCCCCGCCCTGCTGTTCTCGGGCGGCAAGGATTCGCTGGTGATGCTGAAATGCGCCGAAAAGGCCTTCGGCACCAAGGCCAGCGGTGGCGGCATCCCGTATCCGCTGCTGATGATCGACACTGGCCACAACTTCCCCGAGGTGACGGACTTCCGCGACTTCCGCGCCCAGGAGCTGGGCGCCGAATTGATCGTGCGCAGCGTGGAAGACTCCATGGCGCGCGGCACGGTGCGCCTGGCGCACCCGGGCGAGAGCCGCAACGTGCACCAGTCGGTCACGCTGCTGGAGGCCATCGAGGAATTCCGCTTCGACGCGCTGATCGGCGGCGCGCGCCGCGACGAGGAAAAGGCCCGCGCCAAGGAGCGCATCTTCAGCCACCGCGACAGCTTTGGCCAATGGCAGCCCAAGGCGCAGCGCCCGGAACTGTGGACGCTGTTCAACACCCGCATCGCCCCGGGCGAGCATTTCCGCGTCTTCCCGATCAGCAACTGGACCGAGCTGGACGTGTGGCAGTACATCGACCGCGAGGCCATCGCCCTGCCCCAGCTCTACTACGCGCACCAGCGCCAGGTGGTCGAGCGCCGGGGCCTGCTGGTGCCCGTCACGCCGCTCACACCGCCCAAGGCTGGCGAGCAGATTGAAACCCGCACCGTGCGCTTTCGCACCGTGGGCGACATCACCTGCACCTGCCCCGTCGAGAGCCCCGCCGCCAGCGCCGCCGAGATCGTGCTGGAAACCCTGGCCGCCGAGGTCAGCGAGCGTGGCGCCACGCGCATGGACGACAAGACCAGCGACGCCTCCATGGAAAAGCGCAAGAAGGATGGCTACTTCTGATCGCACGTCGAGCGTGGTGCGTTGAGCGTTTTGCGCCAACTCCCCCACGCTCATCGCTCATCGCACAACGCACAACTTTGAACACGATGACCACTCTCACATCTATAGCTGCTGCCGCTGAGCCAGCAAGCGCAAACGCCACAACCGGCCATATCTCCGCCCTGCGCTTCATCACCTGCGGCAGCGTGGACGACGGCAAGAGCACGCTGATTGGCCGCCTGCTGGTCGATAGCCGCGCCGTGCTGCAGGATCACCTGGCGGGCGTGACGCGCTCGGGCGAGGTGGATCTGGCGCAGCTCACCGACGGCCTGTCGTCCGAGCGCGAGCAGGGCATCACCATCGACGTGGCCTACCG
>JAFEER010000298.1 GCA_018240985.1 Pseudomonadota bacterium | reverse complement strand
AGCATTGCCGATGCGAAGGACTTGCGCGCCCAACGCGAATCGGCCTTCCGCAACCCGCCAGTCGCGCAGCGCCCAGCGGCCTCTGCCTCGGCATCGGCGCAGTCGGAGAGGGCTGGCGGGTGAGCATGACCGTTGCTCTCTCGTCCAGCCAGGGTTTGTAGCTCGGGCAAGCGTCGATGGCCGAGATCACATGTACTTGATTAGCAAGCTGCCTCAGACTCCTTTCCCCTTTGGGGCTGAAGGCCGCGGCTCCAGTTCCGCAAGTGCGGAACTGGACGGCCTGAAGAGCTGCGGCGTCTCGCCGCCAGCACCGAGGTTGGGATGGGGGCTGGAGCGCCGGCATCTTGCCGGCATCGACGCGTGAGCGTCGCTGGCCCCCACTTCTGTCGAGTTCATAGCTTCCAGCGCTTTCCCTCCGGGTATTTACGCCCCATTGCATTTAATGCCTTGCTTATTGGGGTGTCAGGTTCAGCTCCTTCGTCAACCGCTGAATGGTAGGGCGGTAGACCTTGATCATGTCGTCCAGCGCAGCACCAGAGAACATATAGTCCGAGGTCAAGCCAAGACTGTTGAACGCGGCGCGTACTGCCTCGGATTTCTCAACACCCTCCTTCAGGAGTTCGACCTGCCGATCCACAATCCACTGGGGCGTTTGCGCCGGCACCTGAAGAAGATTCGTCTCGCGCAAATCATTGAAAACGGGGCCCTTGAAGCCCTCATCCGCCCAAATCGGAACCCCGGGGAGCTTGTCCGATTTTAGGTTGGTGATGATGACGATGGGCCGGATGCGTCCGGAATCAATGCCCGGCATCATTCCACCCAATGAGCCCGCGCCCATATCCAGCACGCCGGACATGAGATCCTGCAGCATCTGCCCCGTCCCCTTGTAGGTCACGATGTTGAACTTCGCGCCCGTTTCCCTCATGATTTCCGTCAGCATCAATTGCCAGGTGGACGCCAGCGAATAGTTGCCGACGTTCACGACTCTTTTCTTGGCAATCTCGACCACCTCGCGCATGGTTTTGGCTGGGAAGTCCTTGTGAACGCACGCCGGAGATGCACCCGTGTAGAACGCTGCCACAGGCTTCAAGTCTCGATTCACATCGACTGCGGGCCGTTTCAACATGATGGGGGCCTGCGCAACCTGGCTATGCACCCCGATGGAGATCGTATGTCCGTCCGGAGGCGATGTGGCCACGTACTGCATGGCAATCATGCCCATGCCACCAGGCCTGTTCTCCACCGTCACCGGCTGGGGCAGGACACTAGACCAGTATTGAGCAAAGGCCCGTGCCACTATGTCGGGTGAACCTCCTGGCGTTACGGTCACGACGAACTTTACCGGCTTCGTCGGCCATGCATCCCTGGAAAACACCGCCAGCGGGCTCGAAAGTCCAGCCATCACTGCGGAGCTTGTCAAAAATGAACGTCGCGAAATATGCATCATCGACATATTTGTCTCCTATATTTTAGAAAATTTGCAGTTCGATCACAAAGGGAGCATCAAGAGAGAAACTATGGGCCAGCAGATCTGCCAACTCTTCCAAGCTGGAAGCGCTAGCGGCTTCAACGCCAAAGCCTTTCGCAATACTCACCCAGCTGATATTCGGATCCGACAGGTCAAGCATGCTCATTGCCGTTTGACCCGGTTTTGCTCCAACATTTTTATATTCACCAATAAGAATGTTGTATTTCCTATTGCTCAGAATGATCGTCGTGCATGGCAGTTTTTCTCTGGCCTGCGTCCACAGCGCCTGCACGGTGTACAAGGCCGAACCATCCGCCTGAAGGCTGATCACCCGACGACGGCCTCCTGCAGCTATCGCCGCGCCCGTGGCAACCGGCAATCCGTCGCCGATGGCTCCGCCGGTCAAATGCAGCCAATCATGCGGCGGTGCAGCGTGTGAAAAGGGATAGAAATTTCTGCCGAAGGAAATGCTTTCATCGGAGACGATGGCGTTCTCCGGCATGAGCGCAGCCAAGGTCTGGGCGACGCCTTCCGAAGTAATGGCTCCGCGTGCGGCGAGCGGCCGAGGCCCAGGATCCGGCATGGATACCACTGGCGCACGCAGTTCATCGGCCAATGCGTGCAAGGCCTGCAGCGGATCCTGGCCTTGGTCGGACAACGAGGCAATCTGGGTGCCGGGCGCGTACTGGACTGACGGCTTGCCGGGATACGCAAAGAAGCTGACAGGGGCCTTGGCGTTGACCGTAATCAGACCTTCGAACGACTTCAGCCGCTCCACGGCAAGATCAATGGAGTAAGGGATTCTTTCGAGTTGCGGGCGCCCGCACCCCCTGGCCACCAAGGCGGGGGAGTATTCCGCCAATATCGTTGCATTGCTCGCCTTGGCAATCCGCCAGGCCGCCTCTTGGCAGTCGGCTGTCAGGGCGTTGCCCCCCAGGAGGATGAGCACCTTCTTGCCGCTCCTGAGCAAGGCGGCACAAGCCTCAAGGGCCTCCGCCTCAATCGGTGCGGGTGCGATCGGCAACAAAGGCGACACGACAATTCCACCCTCGCTCCAGGATGCGTCGGACGGCAAAATCAGCGTTGCGACCTGTCCACCCTGAGCATTGGCAGCTTGCACTGCTCGCGCGGCGTCGGCACCGACATCGGCCGCGTCCGACGATGTACAGACCCAACCAGAAACTGCCCGGGCCAGGCTCTCCGTATCGCTGGTCAACGGCGCGTCGTATTGCCGGTGATAGGTCGCCTGGTCTCCTACGATGTTGACGATGCCGCTGGAAGCCCGGCGCGCGTTGTGCAGGTTCGCCAGTCCATTCGCCAAACCGGGGCCGCAGTGCAGCAACGTACAGGCCGGCTTTCGTGCGACTCTGAAATAACCATCTGCCATGCCGGTGACTACATTTTCATGCAGGCCGAGCGTGCATTTCATCCCTACGCTCTGGTCGAGCGCCGCCACGAAGTGCATTTCGCTCGTCCCTGGATTGGCAAAACACGCCTCGACACCACTGCTCAGGAGGGTCTGCACAAGTGCCTGTGCTCCATTCATTGGCTTAATCTCCTATATTTAAAAATTGAAACATCCCGACTCAAGTCAATACCAGAATTTTAGAGAGACCCGATTCAAATCCAGCCCACGCCATTCATTATTGGTTGAATTAATTTAGCATCCAGACAGGCTGGCCAGCACCTCATCACCCATCTGCTCGGTATCAACAAAATCGACACCGTCCTTGGAAATATCCTTGGTTCTAACCCCCCTGGCCAGCACGTCCCGAACGGCACGCTCGACCAATTCCGCATGCCTGGGACTGAAAATTGAGTACCTAAGGGCCAATGACAAGCTAAGAATCATGGCCAAGGGATTGGCGATGTTCTTTCCGGCGATGTCCGGGGCACTGCCATGCACTGGCTCATACAATGCGGGGCGCCCAATATTTTCGCCAATATCCGCCAATGCGGCCGAAGGCAGCATCCCCAGCGATCCTGTAATCATGGCAGCGCAATCGGCAAGAATGTCCCCGAACAAATTGTCCGTCACTATCACGTCGAATTGGCCAGGCCTTCTCACCAGCTGCATCGCGCAGTTGTCAGCCAGCTGGTGTGTCAATTCAATATCCGGGTACTCGGTTTTTCCGAGATGTTCAATCTCTTCCCTCCAGAGTTTTCCCGTTTCCATCACATTCGATTTATCGACCGAACACAGTTTGCCGCGCCGACTTCTCGCCAGTTCGAATGCCACGCGCCCGACCCTCCTGATCTCCTCACTCGTGTAGACCTGCGTATCCACCGCCCGGCACCCTTGCGGGGTTCTCTCGATACCCCTGGGCTTGCCAAAATAAACGCCTCCAATGAGTTCTCGGACTATGATCAGGTCTACGCCATCGATAACTTCCCTCTTGAGCGAGGAAGCCTCGTAAAGCTCAGGAAATGGCCGGACGGGTCGAATATTCGCAAACAAACCAAACCGCTTTCGCAGCGCCGTCAGCCTGGTCTGGCCCCATTCATCCGGCGGCACTTGTGTAACATAATCGCCACCAATGGAGCCAAACAGTATCGCGTCGGCAGCATCGCATTGCGCAAGCCCACCCTCCGAGATGATCTTTCCTTCTTTTCTGAAGTAGGACTCCCCATACTCAACCTCACTGATATCTATATTGAGATCACGATTCGATTTCAGCCAGCGCACAATTTTTGCGGCCTGCGCCATGATTTCTGGACCCACCCCGTCTCCTGCCATCAATACAAGCTTTTTCACCATCACTCCCAAACCAAAACACGACCAAATTGCCAACCCAGGACGTCAAATATTTCAGCGCATTGATTCAACTGATCGCCGACAAAATCCATCCATCGGTCTATGCTATGCCGATTGAATGGTGGTCAATCCATTACAAATCCACTATGTGGATTCAGGAGATATAGATGACAAGGGACGCAACCGGCAAGGGCAAGCAGGATGGATCGCAGGCCATTGCGCGCGCCATGGCACTGTTAAAGGCCATCGCGTCAGGACACCGCGACGGCAGCGCCGCTTATGTTCTGGCCGATCGTGTGGGTCTTCAACGTCCCACCGTGCATCGCATCCTCAGGCGCCTGGTACTTGAAGAGATGGTCGAACAGGATCCCGGCACTCGTCACTATCGACTCGGGCGCCTGGCTTATGAACTCGGGCTCTCGGCGCGACGCCCGGCCCACATGCGGCAGACAGGGAGCGCAGCGCTTCGACGCATCGCCCATGAATCGGAAGATGTCGCCTTTCTGTATTCGAGAAGCGGGCCCGACTGTGTCTGTATCGATCGGGCAGAAGGCGCCTATCCGGTGCGCGCGCTCGTCATGGAAGTCGGCCAGCGCCGGCCTCTGGGCACTGGTGCAGCAAGCCTGTCGATGCTGTCGGCCATGCCCGATCACGACGTGGCAACCATCCTCCATGAAAACGCCCCGCGATTGAAAGTCGCAGAGGAGCTGCCCATCGAGGAATTGCTGTCGATCGTCCGGCAAGCCAAAACAGATGGCTATGTTTTCAAAAGCACCGTACGCGTTCCCGAAGTTCTCTCGCTGGCGGTACCCATACTGAATCGGCACGGGCTGCCGATCATGGCCCTGTCCATCTCATCCATTGCCTCACGGATGGTTCCGCGCATGGAATATCTGGCGTCTCTACTCAGGCGAGAGGCTGGCGCTGTGCGCACTGAGCTCGAGAAGACGAACCACTCGAACCGGTAGCGCGCGCAAGATTTGCCGGCGGATTGAGCTTCAGTCTGTTGGCAAGCGGTGGTGCCAGTAGCGACGCGCCGTCTGGCGCTCGCAATGCACCGCCTGCGGCGCATCCGACGCCCAGCGCGCGGCGCCGCAATGCGGCGATTGCACCAGGGCGATGCCGCGCTCCTCATAGCGCGCCGCCACCTCGGGCGCGGGGTGGCCGAAGCGGTTGCGGTAGCCGGCCTGCACCAGGGCCAGTTGGGGGCGCACGGCATCGATGAAGGCCTCGCTGGACGAGGTTTTGCTGCCATGGTGCGGCACCAGCAGCAGGTTTGCCGCCAGGGGCGCGCCGGCGGCCAGCAATGCCTGCTCCTGGGCGCGCTCGATGTCACCGACCAGCAGGGCGGATGCACCAGCCGCCGCCGTGATGCGTAGCACGCAGCTCAGGGCGTTGGTCTTGGGCGGACGCGCCCCGGCGCTGGCGGCTGGCCCGGCCGGCGGCGGGTGCAGCACCTCGAAGCGCACGCCATCCCACTGCCAGGCCTGGCCGGCCACGCAGTGCTCGATGGGGCGCAGCGCCTGCAGGGCGTGATCGGCCTCGATCGAGGCCAACAGCCGCGCCTGGGGCTGGGCCGCGAGCACGGCCGCGGCGCCGCCCGTGTGGTCGCTGTCGCGGTGGCTCAGCAGCAGCAAGTCCAGCCGCTCGCCCAGAGCGCGGAGCAGCGGCACCAGCACGCGCTCGCCGGCATCGCTGTCCTGGTGGTAGCGCGGGCCGGCGTCGTAGAGCAGCGCGTGGCCTGCCGTGCGCACCAGCACCGCCTGGCCCTGGCCCACATCGGCGGCCAACAGCTCGAACTGCCCCGGCGGCGGGCGCGGCGCCTGCCACCACAGCGCGGGTAGGAGCAGCGGCAGGCCCAGCGCGCGCCAGCCCCAGGGCAGGCGCAGCGCCAGCAGCACGCCGCCGGCCACGGCTGCCATGCCGGCCCACAGCGGCGCCAGGGGCAGCGCGATCTGCGCCCAGGGCCAGCCGGCCAGCCACTGCAGCAGCAGCGTGAGCCACTCTACGCACCAGGCCGCCGCCTGCCACAGTGGCGCCCCCAGCACGCCCAGCAGCGCCAGCGGCGTGACCACCAGGGTCGTCCATGGAATGGCCAGCAGATTGGCCAGCAGGCCGACGAGCGAGACCTGGCCGAACAGCAGCAGCGTGAGCGGCGTGAGCGCCACGGTCACCACCCATTGCTCGCGCAACAGGGCTAAAAATCGCCCAAAAACGCTTGCTGGTCGTGCGCCAGCAGCTCCTGTATCACTAGCAAAAAGCACCGCCACGGCGACAAAGCTGAGCCAGAAGCCGGCCTGCAGCAGGGCCCATGGATCGGCCAGCAGCACCACGGCGCAGGCCAGCAGCCAGACCTGCGGCCAGGGCCAGCGCCGCCCCGACAGACGCAGCAGCGCCACCGTGGCCAGCATGCACACGGTGCGCTGCGCCGGCACGCCCCAGCCGCTGAACAGCGCATAGGCCCCGGCCAGCAGCACGCCGCCCACCAGCGCCGCCGTGGGCGCAGGCAGGGCCAGGCACAGGTGCGGCGAGCGCCGCCAGGCCTGGCCGATGACGGCAGCGGCCAGCCAGGCGAACAGGGTGATGTGCAGGCCGGATATCGCCATCAGATGCGCCACGCCCGTGGCGCGGAACACATCCCAGTCGGCGCGCTCGATGGCGCGCTGATCGCCCGTGACGAGGGCCGCCACCACGCCCATGGCGCGCTGCGCGGCGGAATCGGCCCCGGGGGCGAGCTGGCGCAGGATGGCATCGCGCACCTTCTCACGCAGCTGCTCGACCGGGTACTGCCAGGTGGCGGCCAGGCGCTCGGGCGGGCCGTGGCGCGCGTCCAGTCTGGGGCTGGTGCGCACATAGCCCGTGGCCTGCACGCCCTGCTCCCACAGCCAGAGCTCGTAGTCAAAGCCATGCGGGTTGCGCCCGCCATGCGGGGCCTTCAGGCGCACCGTCAGTCGCCAGCGCTCGCCCGCATGCACCGTGGGCGGTGCCTGGGTCTGTCCCTCATCGCCCAGGCCGCTGGCGTACCAGGACAGGTCGATGAGCGGCGGCAGGCGCACCGGCACGCCATCGCGCCGCGCCGATTCCACCGCCAGGCGCAGGCGCAGCCCGGTCTCGCGCGACTGCGGCATGGCGGCGATCACGCCGGTGAGCTGCAGATCCTGCCCCTCCAGCTGCGCATCCAGCGCATCGGCCAGAAAGGCCGTGGCACGCAGGCCGCACAGGCCGTACAGCAAGGCAGCGGCGACGAACAGCAAGCCCGCCGCATGCCAGCGGGCTCTTGTCCGCTGCCCCCCCAGTGCAGCGAACAGGCCGGCCGCGAACAACACCGCATAGACAGGCCAGGGCCACAGTTGCGCCTGCTGCAGTTGCAGCGCCACGCCCAGCACGGCGCCGACCAAGGCGGCAGAGAGTGGCCAGTCACGCCGCGCAGGCAGGGGCACCGACGCGGCCAGGGCCGTGCCGGCACCATCTCCACGCGACTGCTGCGCCAACATGGGCGCATGCTAAGGTATGCGCCCTCCCCGTTCTACGAGATTTGAAAGACTGCCATGAGCGTTTACGACAAGCTGAAGGAACTCAACATCACCCTGCCCCCGGTGGCAGTGCCCGCCGCCGCCTACGTGCCCTATGTACAGACCGGCAAGCTGCTGTTCTTGAGCGGCCATATCGCGCGCAAGGACGGCAAACCCTGGGCGGCGCAGCTGGGAAAGAACCTCAGCACCGAGGAAGGCAAGGCGGCCGCGCGCGCCGTGGCCATCGACCTGATGGGCACGCTGCATGCCGCCACCGGCGGCGACCTGAACCGCGTGCAGCGCATCGTGAAGCTGATGAGCCTGGTGAACTCCACCGGCGACTTCACCGAGCAGCACCTGGTCACCAACGGCGCCAGCGAGCTGCTGGGCGAAGTGTTTGGCGACAAGGGCAAGCATGCGCGCAGCGCCTTTGGCGTGGCGCAGATCCCCTTGGGCGCCTGCGTGGAGATTGAAATGATTGTCGAATTGGACTGAAACGCTTATCCGTCCTGCGCAAGCAGCTCTTAAAAAGTAAGCACCTTGTCGGCCTCGACGACCCAGTCGCCCAAGTTTGCCAAGGTGCCAATCGCCACCCCCTCCATCAGCGGCAGCTGCAGCAGCCCGCGCGCGGCAGCGCAGGTCTTGCACAGCAGCACCGGGCAGCCGGCGACCACCAGCTCCTGCACCAGTGCGCTGATCATGTTGGCCGCGCCATCGCTCTGGTGCGGCAGCGCCGCGACGGTGGCGTCCGACATCAAAAACACGCGCACGCTGGCAATGTCGCCGCGCCCGGCCAGTGCCCCCGCCACGCGCAGGCCGGACAGGCAACGCTCGCTGCCATGGGGCGCGGCGTGAATCAGGATGACGATGTTCTGTGCTGCCATGGCGTGTCCTTTCAGCGGCGGATCAGGTAGCGGATGGTGGGCCCGTCCTGCTGGATGGACAGCACCTCGTAGCCGTGGTTCTTCGCATCCAGCGGAATGTTGTTGATCGACTGCGGACAGTCGGACACCACCTCCAGGATCTCGCCCGGCTTGAGCTGCGGCATGGCCTCCAGCGTGGCCACGGCCGGGTAGGGACAGGGCTCGCCCATCATGTCCAGGCGGTAGGTGGGGATGTAGGTTTCGGTGGCGTTGTGAGACATGCTTGTTCCTGGTTCCGGTATCAGGCGGTGGCGCCCTGGCTGCTGGTGACCGGCTTGCGCTGGCGGAAGAAATGCCGCTCCCACGCCAGCACCAGGGCCAGTGCCAGCGCCAACAGCGCGTAGGTGACCAGCAACCCGCCCTGCGGCCCAAACAGCTTGAGCAGGTTCACCTTGTCGTAGTCCAGCGCAATCACCGGCGCCAGGTCGTCCCAGACCAGGGCCAGCAGCGTGGAGCCCAGCACATTGCCCAGGCCCACCCACCAGTAATGCACCTGTCCCTCGACGGCGCGGTACATCCAGCCCGTCTCGCAGCCGCCGGCCAGCACGATGCCAAAGCCGAACAGCAGGCCGCCGATGACGGCGTTTGGCCCGGCCCAGAAAATTTTCTGCTCCAGCCCCAGCTGGGCGTAGCCATACACGCCAATGGCGCTGACCGCCATGCCGATGATGATGGCCTTGGCCATCTGCGTGCGCCCGGTGAGCCACAGGTCGCGGAATGCCGAGGTAAAGCAGACCTGGGCGCGCTCGATGATCAGGCCGAAGGCCAGGCCGAACAGCGCGGCAAAGCCCAGCTTAGGGACGCTCAGCACCATCGACAGCGCCCAGAGCAGAAACGCCCCCAGCAGCAGCATGCCCATGCGAAAGCGCCGCTGGGCCTGGGCCGCATGCTGCGCCAGCGGCTGGGCCGCGCTCACCCTCTGCAGCTTGACGTGGATGCGGAACATCGGCCACATGCTGACCCTGGCGCCGGCCAGCGACCCGATGGCCGTGGCAATGGCAAAGAACCAGGCATGCAGCGAGAACTGCGGAATGCCGGTGAAGAAGGCCGCCAGGTTGCAGCCCATGGCCAGGCGTGCGCCAAAGCCGGCAATGATGCCGCCCAGCACCGCCTGCGCGATGCGGATGCGGTGCTGCGGCAGGCGCAGCTTGACGTTGTTGGCCCACAGCGCCGCAGCCATGCAGCCCGTGAACATGCCGATGATCATCACGCCATCGACGCGCGTGAGCGGCGTGCCCTGCATGCCGATGAGCTTGAAGTAGCCCCAGTGCGAAATATCCACGCCGAGGAACATCAGCACATGGCCGCCCCAGCGCGTGAACTCGCCCGTGACGGCCCAGAAGGTGCCGGTGATGCCGAAGTAATACGCCGACAGCACTCCGGCCGCAATCACGGCGGGCACGGGCGACCAGAAACGCACCAGGTACTGGTGCTTGAAGTCTTGCCAGGTTTGCATGATGGAAAGGGGGATGGTTGCCGCAGCACGTGCGAGCCGTTGGCGCGCGCAGCGCCAGAGGCTGCCGCGGACGCGTATTGTGCCGCGATCGCTGGATCGATGCGCGGCCCCGCTCGCCTTCCCTCTTGCCTCTACTCCACGCGCGTCACCGCCGCCGGCTTGAAGCCCAGGTCTGCCGCCTTGCCCTTGCGCCCGCGCAACGCCCGGGCATTGTTCAGGCTGCGGATCTCCAGCTGCTCCTCGCGCTCCTTGCCGCCGCGGCCCAGGCCCGTGATGCGGATGCTGCGCGTATAGGCGGCCGCGCCGGCCAGGCTGTCCTTGTCCTCCAGCGCGATCAACAGCAGGCCGCGCCCGCCATTGGCCATGGTCTTGAGCTCAGCCATCTCAAAGGTCAGGATGCGCCCGCCCACCGATGCGCAGCAGACATGGCTGGCATCCGCCAGCGGCTGGCTGCCGCTGGTGCCCGCCACATGCGACGGCGCGCACAGGGTTTCGCCCTCGGCCAGCGACACGAAGGCCTTGCCGCCCTTGTTGCGCGAGACCATGTGCTCGACCTGCGCCACAAAGCCATAGCCGCCCGAGCCCGCCAGCAGCAGCGTGGCCTGCGCCGGCCCGGCGAAGTAATGCCGCACCTGCGTGCCGGCCTCCAGGTCGATCAGCGTGGTGATGGGCTGGCCGTCGCCGCGCCCGCCCGGCAGCTGCGCCACGGGCACCGAATACAGGCGGCCGTTGCTGCCAAAGACGATGAGCTGATCCACGGTGCGGCATTCAAAGGTGGCATACAGCCCGTCGCCGGCCTTGAAGGCAAAGGCCGCGGCCTCATGCCCATGGCCCTGGCGCGTGCGCACCCAGCCCTTTTGCGACACCACGACGGTGGTGGGCTCATCCACCACCTTGACTTCGGCCACGGCCTTCTTCTCGGCCTGGATCAGCGTGCGGCGCGCGTCGGCAAACTGCTTCGCGTCGGCTTCGATCTCCTTGACCATCAGGCGCCGCAGCGATGCCGGGTTGGCCAGAATGTCCTCCAGCTTGCCCTGCTCCTCGCGCAGCTCCTTCAATTCCTGCTCGATCTTGATGGCCTCCAGCCGCGCCAGCTGGCGCAGGCGGATTTCCAGAATGTCCTCGGCCTGCCGGTCGCTCAAGTTGAAGCGCTCCATCAGCGCCGCCTTGGGCTCGTCGCTGGCGCGGATGATGGCGATCACCTCGTCGATGTTCAGCAGCACCAGCTGCCGCCCTTCGAGGATGTGGATGCGATCCAGCACCTTCTGCAGCCGGTATTCGCTCCGCCGCGTAATCGTCGTCTGGCGGAACGCTATCCACTCTTGCAGCATCTGGCGCAGCGACTTCTGCACCGGCTTGCCATCCAGCCCCACCATGGTCAGGTTGATGGGCGCGGACGTCTCCAGGCTGGTGTGCGCCAGCAGCGCCGTGATCAAGTCCTGCTGCGGCACCTTGCCCGTCTTGGGCTCGATGACCAGGCGCACCGGCGCGTCCTTGCTCGACTCGTCGCGCACGCCGTCGAGCAGCGCCAGCATCGATGCCTTGAGTTGCGTCTGCTCCTGCGTGAGCGCCTTCTTGCCGGTCTTGACCTTGGGGTTGCTGATGTCCTCGATCTCTTCCAGCACCTTTTGCGTGGACACGCCGGGCGGCAGCTCGGTCACCACCAGCTGCCACTGGCCGCGCGCCAGGTCTTCGATCTTCCAGCGCGCGCGCACCTTCAGGCTGCCGCGCCCGCTCTGGTAGGCGTCCTGGATGTCGCTGCTAGCGCTGATGATCTGCCCGCCGCCGGGGTAGTCCGGGCCGGGAATCAGCGTGAACAGCTCGTCATCCGGCAGCTGCGGGTTCTTCACCAGCGCCACGCAGGCATCGGCCACCTCGCGCAGGTTGTGGCTGGGGATTTCGGTCGCCAAACCCACGGCGATACCGCTCGCGCCATTGAGCAGCGCAAACGGCAGCCGCGCCGGCAGCTGGCAGGGCTCCTGCGTGCTGCCGTCGTAGTTGGGCTGAAAGTCCACCGTGCCCATGTCGATCTCGGACAGCAGCAGCGTGGTGATCTTGGACAGCCGCGCCTCGGTGTAGCGCATGGCCGCCGCACCATCGCCGTCGCGCGAGCCGAAGTTGCCCTGGCCGTCGATCAGCGGATAGCGCTGGTTGAAGTCCTGCGCCAACCGCACCAGCGCGTCGTAGGCCGACTGGTCGCCATGCGGGTGAAAGCGCCCCAGCACATCGCCCACCACGCGCGCGCTCTTCACCGGCTTGGCCGGCGTGTTGCTGTTCGGGCCGCTGTAGGACAGGCCCATGCGATCCATGGCATACAGAATGCGCCGCTGCACCGGCTTCATGCCGTCGCACACGTCGGGCAGGGCGCGGCCCTTGACGACGCTGAGCGCGTATTCCAGATAAGCGCGCTGGGCGTAGCCGCCGAGGCTGTCGTCGGCGGCGGCGGGGCCCGAAGATTCAAGGGAAAGAGTGTCTGTCATGCTTCAAAAATAAGAGCTTATTGCGCTTTACTGGTGGGCGCTAGAGGCCAAAAACATTCGAATATTCATTCACTAGGAAGGATGCGTGGACGGCGGCGCCTCGCCCACCCCCTGCAACTCGGCTTCGATTTGCTCGATGCTGGGCAGGCTGGTTTGCAGCTCGGCGGGCAGGGATTCGATCAGCTTGTATTCCGCCACTCCCATGGGCTGGGTCTTGTCGCCCAGCGCATATTCGGCCACCACCTTGTTCTGGCTCTTGCACAGCAGCAGGCCGATGGTGGGTGCGTCTTGCTCAGATTTCACCTGCCGATCGACAGCGGTCAGATAAAAACCCAGCTGCCCCAAATGCTCGGGTTTGAACTTGCCTGCCTTGAGTTCGATCACCACGTAACAGCGCAGCTTGAGGTGATAGAACAGCAGGTCGATAAAGAACTCCTCCCCGCCCACGTCCAACAACACCTGCCGCCCGACAAAAGCAAAGCCCGCACCCAGCTCCAGCAAAAATTCCGTGACGTGCCGCACCAGGGCGTTTTCAATCTCGCGCTCCTGCGCTTCATCCGTCAGGCCCAAAAAATCAAACCGGTAGGGGTCTTTGAGCGACTCGCGCGCCAGGTCGGATTGGGGCTGCGGCAGGCGCTGCGCAAAATTGGTAACCGCCGCGCCGCTGCGCTCACGCAGGCGGGTTTCGATCTGCATCACCAGCACGTTGCGCGACCAGTTGTGTTCAATCGCTTTGGCCGCGTACCACTGGCGTTCGTCTGCCGACTTCAGCTTGGACAGCAGCACCAGGTTATGTCCCCAGGGCAATTGTCCAACAGGCTGTTGGACAAATTCCTCCGAAGGCCACGCCTGTGCAAACGCGCGCATGTACATCAGGTTGGCGCGCGAAAATCCCTTCATCTGCGGAAACGCAGTATGCAAGTCATGCGCCAGCCGCTCGATCACCTTGGCGCCCCAGCCCTGCTCGGTCTGGCGCGCCAGAATGTCACGCCCGATCTGCCAGTACAGCAGCACCAGTTCGCGATTCACCGCCAGCGCGGCGCGCTGCTGGGCGCTGTGGATGCGGGTTTTCAGCTCGGACAGCCAGTCGGCGTAGCCTTGCGGCAAGGGCACGAGGGAGATGGGTTGATCGGTCATGGCGGGCCATCCTGTGCGCCACCCCAACCGTTGGCAGCGGCAAAAATCATTTGTGCTCCAAGCGGCGGCTCAAATTCACAGCCGTCTGCCATTGGCGAAACGCGTAGCTCGCCAGGGGGCGCCATCCGCATCGGAGGCGAACAGGTCGAGTTCAACGATGTCTTTCATGCTTGAAAATAAATAGCTTATTGCGCTTGTCAAACAAGCGTTACAGGCAGAAAACATTCAAATCTCCATTCGGGTAGTGTCTTGATGTCACACAAGGCATTGCCCACCCATTGCAATTCGCTTTCGATCTGCTCGATGCTGGGCAGGCTGGTTCGGTGTTCTTCTTCATTTCTTTGCTGCCAAGTCTAGAAATATCTCTACTGCACCAATGGCCTGCTCGACTTCCGCTTTCGGGATGTTGGGTGCATCAGGGTGGGAATACGGGTTCATCACCACGTTCTTCAACGTCCGAAGCCGTGCCAGCGCAGCATCCCAATCGGCCTGCTTCACGCTGCCTGTTGCCGTCCAGCCTATGAGCTTGTCCAGAAAATCCTGCGCCTGATGCGCCTTGGGGTCGGTGGTGTAGCGCATCTCAATCTTCTTCAGCTCGCAGGCTGCGCGCACCCCCAGCTCAAAGGCTTGGCGGGTGTAGTTCGCGGCGGCTTCCACATAGGGCGTGGCAATCAATTCCTTGGCTTTTGCCAGCAAGGCGCGTGCGGGTCGGTTTTGGGTGGGCCGGATGATGGGCATGGGCGCCGTGGCCGCGCCATCGCCTTCATAGACCTCCACGCAGTTCCAGCCGGGCTCAGGCAGGTGCGAGCGCGCCAGGTCGAACCAGTTTCGGTCATGGGTGAGCAGCACGATCTGCCAATCGGCGAATTGGCTGTTCAGCACATCCAGCAGCGGCAAACGGTTGGAGTAGTCCAGCCCAATCACCACGTCGTCCAGCACCAGCAGCTTGAGCGCGGTTGCGGTGGCTGTCGGCGTGCAGGCCAGACGACCGGCGAGGTAGATGGACAGCCCCAAGGCCGAGAGCCGGGCCTCGTTGAGGAACAACTGCGGCGTTCGCAGCGGGTGGTTGCGGAAGCTCAGCTCGGGTTCCAGCTTCTGCCCGTCGATTGCCCGGTTCTGTTTCAGGCGCGCGTTGTTGTAGGTCAGGCCAGGGGTGTTGAAACCTTTGATCTCCACATCCTTCCAGCCCAGCAATTGCATCAGCTCGTTGACGAGCGGAACCAGTACGGGAAACGCGCCGCGAAAGGCGGTATTGAAATCAACGCAGGACTGGTTGATGCGGGTCAGTGCCGCGTTGGTGTGCTTGCCCGGCTTGCTGCGAACCACAGCATCCCATAGCGCGCCAATAGTGGTGGACGTGCCGCCCGCTGTGGCGACGGGAAAGTCACGCAGCAGGTGTTCCACGGCGATGTCAAACAGGTTGATCGGGCCATTGCCCTGCTTGTAGTTGGTGTCCAGCAAGGCGCGGTAGTCAAGGAAGCTGGCTCGCTGTGCCGTGGAGATGGCGCGCGAGTCGGCATTGCCAAAAGCAAAGCTATACCAGTTTCCGGCTGGCCTACGCGCAGTCGATATGCATGGATGCCGAGACGTGGTCCATTCGACCCAATCATCACCATTGGAAAATTTGACCGCTACCCTGCAATCCGTATCGGGCAGCCCAGAAAAGACGTTTTTGTGCTCGCGCAAGGCCTGAGGCGGCTTAAGGGAAAAGAAGCCGCCCAGCGCGTGAAACAGCGAAGATTTGCCCGCGCCGTTTTCGCCATAGACCAGCAGATTGTTGCCATCGAGGTTGAAATCCGCCTGCGCTTGGCCAGGGAAAGCGCGGAAGTCGGTGAGCGAGAGGCACTTGATGCGCAGCGGCGTTGTGGGCGCCGCTGGTGCTGCGAGCGGCGCAGGCGACTGTGCGCTCATTCCCTGCCCTCGATGATGCGCACCACCTCCAACGCCTGCAGGTCAAACAGCATGGCGTAGATGGGGTGGTCGTTGGCGAAGAGGGTGGCGGCCAGCTTTTGCGCTGCCTTGGCCAGCGCGTCGCCCTGCAAGTCAGCCAGCTTGCCGACACCGGCCTGCTCGCAGGCGTCGAACAGACGGATGTTCGCGGCGTGCAGGTCTTCCGGGAAAAACAGTTCGAAGACGAGGCCGTTGATGAGTTGCTCGTATCTCACGTCAGCCCCGATCAAGGCAGCACCAACACCAACATCCACCAGCAGTTTTTGCTCTGCCGTTGCCGACGAAACGGGCACCTGCTTCATATAGTCTGAAAATGCTCGCAGATACCCATTTTGGATTCGGTTCGCAATTTGCTCGTAGAACCACTCGATCAGCGAAGAGTTGAGAACCCCCGTAAGCCACCGCTCTTCGGTTGGAATGAAGTAACAGGTGTTGGCCGCGTAGTAGCCCTCTGTGTCCCACGCGAAACTTTGGTGCAAATAGATGTCCGGATAGACGATTTTTGGCTGCTCGAATTCCTGCCAATAAACGCAAGCGCGCAGCTCCCAGAAGTATTTCCCCTGGTCGTAGCGGTCAATCATTGCCTGCCGGTAATCTTGGAAGTGCGCATGAATTGCCGGGTAGCAATTGGCAAACACCTTTTCGGCATCCTTCTTGCCACTCCAAGGGTGCGGCACGTTTTCGGACGATTCGATCTTGATGAGGTACTGGTCTTCAAATTCCACACCCCACCGCTTCACATCGCGCCCGCGCAAAAACGGCTTGATGACTTCTGCAGACTTTGGGTCTTCGGCAACAAGCCGCGCACGAGTGACACCGTCGATGACAAAGGCTTCGTTCAAACCGGTTTTAATGCCGTAATAAAACCGGCCATTCACATACTGCCCCAAGGGCGTGCCCGCGTTGCGGATGCGCGCCAGCAAGGCACGCTTGCCCGGTGGTTCCAGTTGCCAGCCTTCTTTCTTGAGTTCGGCTTGGGGCACGGCAAAAGCCTCGGCCTGAAAAACCGCCGGAAATTCCTCCACCGGGTGCGTCTGCGCCCAATTCAAGGCACGCACCTGATCGCTGGCAGGTGCCGGGTTCAGCGGCCTCTCGCGCCGCGTGGCGATGACGATGGTGGGGTAGGCAATGGCGGTGAACACGGCCTCGTCGCCAAAGTCGATGATGTTTTTGAGCCGTGTGTGCGTGGCCATGAACAGGCGCAGGTTTTCACCGTACTTGGCGCGGTACCACTTGTTGGAGGTGATGAAGGACAGCGCGCCGTGGGGTTTGAGCAGCTTGACCGAACGCTCGTAGAAATAGACGAACAGATCGGCCGTGCCGGTGTAGCACTCGTATTGGTACACGTCCTTGAGCAGCGGCTTCAAGTCCTTGATTTCTTCCTGCCGCACATAGGGCGGGTTGGCTATGACGATGTCAAACACCGCTTCGGAATGGTCGGCCGCGCGTGGCATGCCGAACATCCATTCCACATCGAAGAAGTCGGCAAAGCGGTTCTGGTCAAACGGGTTCCAGCGCGCCATGCGCTCGGCGTCGCGCGCGGTGACGAAGCCGTCGCGCTGCAGCAGGGCGACCAGTTCCTCGTGCAGTTTTTGCACCTTCTCTTTGCGGCGCTTTTTGGTGGCGCGGGTGCGGGCGGTGAAGTAGGCGGCGTTGGCGTCGCGCAGCTCGGCCTCTTTCTCGGCAATGGCCGGGTCGTCCAGCAGCGAGCCTTGCGCGCCGTGGCGTGGCACACCAAACAGGGTGTTGGCGGCGACGATCTTGGTTTCCAGATTGGGCAGCGCGGTGATGCCGTAATTGGGTTTAGCCTTGTCAATCGGCTGGCTGACGATGAGGGCGATGAAAAAGCGCAGCTTGGCGATCTGTACGGCAATGGGCTGGATGTCGGAGCCGAAGATGCACTTTTCGATCAGGTAGAGCTTGCGGGTGTAGTCGGCGTAGGCCGAGTCGGCAAAGTCTTTTTTGTGCTTTTGCAGCGCGGCTTCGGCGTCTTCGATTTCGGCGTCGCGCTGCACGGGGTCGGGCGTTTTCTTGGCCAGGGCCAGGCGCTGCTCCAGAGGGCTGAGGTTTTGCGCGCGCCAGCGGTGGTTGTCGGGGTCGAGCTTTTGCAGCGCCACGAACAGCTTGGCCAGAATGCCCATGGGAAAGGCGCCGGAGCCGCAGGCCGGGTCCAGCGCCTTGAGTTGCTCGATGGCCGTGACCAGTGCATCGGTTTCGGTTGGGCTGAAATTGACTTCGGCATCGGCGTGGGAGAGCAGTTGGCGCAAGTCCCGCTCGCGCTGCTCTCCATCAGGCAGATGGCCGGCGAAGTAGGCGATGAGCGCCTCGTCCACCATGTAGTCCACCACTTCGCGCGGGGTGTAGAAGCTGCCGGATTGCTTGCGCGCTGTGGTTTTGGTGTCGGGGTTGTAGCTGGCCAGCAGGTTTTCGAACACCTTACCCAACAGCTCCGGGTCTAGCGCCACTTCTTCGTCCAGCGGCGTGTTTTCGTCCACTGTGAATTTGTAGCTGTCCAGCAGGTCGATCAGGCCCTGCACTGGGTAGCGTTTGCCCCTGGTTTCAAACTCGGTGTTCAGCGCGGCGTCTTCGGTTCCGCCGAAAAAGAGCTTGTTCGGCACCTTCGCTTGCGCCTCGGGGCGGCGCGAGAAGCCATCGACACGCAGCACCCAGCCCTTGCCTTCCTGCACCACCAGCTCTTTCAGTTCTGGGCGGCGGGCAAGGTCTTCTTCGGTGAGTTGCTCGTCCAGACATTCGAACAGGCCGCCGTTGAGGAAGGGCACGGAGGCAAAGCTGTCTTGCAACACCTTGTCCGGATGCTGGAAGGCATCCTGATAGCGGTAAACGAGGGAGATGAGGTAGTCGCCCTTCATGCCGCTGCCGGTTTTGGCCCAGCGGCGTTCGGCGCCCATTTCCTGGTTCAGGGTGGCAAAGAACAGGTTTTGCAGGATGGCGTGGTAGTAGTTGCTGTCATCCGGCGCGGCATCTGGCGCTTGTTTGAGCAGGGTTTGGAGTGCTGCCCGGTCGAACAGGGCTTCGGGCACCAGGCCACGCTCTTTGATGAACCAGACAAAGATCAAGCGCGTGAGCAGACGGATGACGCCGATGGCGTTGCGGTCTGGCCCGCCGCCTTTGGGGAAGTCCACCTCCTTGGTGGCCCACAGGTACCACCAGGCCAGTTGCTGATAAAAGTCCTTGTTGAGCTTCTGGGTGGAAAGGGTGGCAACCCAAGCGTCGTACAACTCGCGAAAGTTGCCGGGGCGGCGCTTGTCGCCCAGGTTTTGCAGGGCCAGGCTGGCGAGGATGTCGATGTGCGCGCGATGCGGGCTGGCCAGGCGCACGTCCTTGATGACGGTGATGCGGCTTTCAATTACGTCGCGGCTGGCATCGCGCAGATTCTGGCGGCGGTCAATCACTGCCAGCGAAAACAGCCCTTCCTGCCGGAACAGGATGATGGCGGGCATGGGGAAACGCTTGTTCAGCTCGCGCGTGATGGTGGCCAGTTGGCCGCGTGACCAGCCTTCGCCTTGCAGGTCGAGCGCGAGGAAGACGAAGGACTCGATCTGGCCTTGCGCTAGTTTTTCTTCAGCACCCAAGGGCAACTGACCTAGAGCCAGCGAAGGAATTTCGTCGTTGCTGAGTTGGAACAGGAAGGTGCAGGACTTCCAGCGGCTGGCGTGTACTTTGGCGCGGTTGATGGCGCCGAGGTCTGGGCGGAACTGCTCGATGTTGCCCAGCAGGGTTTCAGCATCATTGCCGAGGTCGGCGGTCTTGTCGCTGCGGTAGCCCAGTGCTACCAAGAAGTCGGTGGCGCCTTGCGCTAAGGACTTGGTGGCTATTGCTTGAAGATGCTGGCTGATGCTGTTTTTGACGGCAGTGTTGGTGCTCATAGAGGTTTGTTATCGGTGCTCTCATTCAGCGCCTGGCTGTGCAGTAGATAAAACTCATGCAGCTTGGCGCGCAGCAGGGCTTTGTCGGGCAATTGGGTTTGGTAGTCGGCAACTAGGGCGGGCGCGGTGCTGCGGCTCAGGGCGTACTCCACCACCTCGTCATCCTTGCTGGCGCACAGCAGCACGCCGATTGCCGGGTGCTCGTGCGGCTTTTTTACATCCCTGTCCAGGGCTTCCAAGTAGAAGTTGAGCTTGCCTAGGTATTCCGGCTCGAAGCGCCCGACCTTCAGCTCGATGGCGACCAGGCTGTTGAGGCCGCGATGGAAAAACAGCAAGTCCAGCGCAAAGTCGCGCCCACCGACCTGCACCGGGTATTCGCTGCCCACAAAGCAGAAGTCTCGCCCCAGTTCGATCAGGAAGTCCTTGAGCTGCAGCAGCAGGCCGCGGTGCAGGTCGACCTCGGCGTGGTTTTGGGGCAGACCCAGGAATTCAAGCAGATAGCTGTCTTTAAAGACGGTGGCGGCATCTGGATGGGTTTGTGTCAGCAGTGCTGACACTTTTGGTGGACTCAAAACCGCACGCTCGAACAGAGCGGCTTTGAACTGGCGCTCCAGTTGTCTGCTGCTCCATCGTTCTTGCACTGCCAGCCGTAGGTAGAACTCGCGTTCTTCAGGGCGCTTGCTTTGATTAAGGATGATGAGGTGGTGCGTCCAGGGCAATTGTGTCAGCACTGCCGAGACAATTTCAGGGTCGGCATACGCCTCGTAAAACTGCCGCATCCTGAACAGGTTGCGGCGGGTAAAGCCGCGCAGCCCCGGTTGGGTTTGCGCCAAGTAACGAGCGAGTTGATCGACCACGCCATCGCCCCATTCGGCAGCAGCGATCTTTTGGCTGATGCGCTGGCCAATCTGCCAATGCAGCTCAATCAGCGTGGTGTTGACCGCCTGCACGGCACGCTGGCGGGCAGCGCTGATGAGTTGCGCGATGTCGGTAAAACCGGGCTCTGGTGGCGCACTGATACGCTTGTCGGTCATGCTGCGCCCCCTTTCGAGGCGGTGGTCTGCCGGATGACCAGCCAGGTGATGAGATCGAAGTCTGTGCTGGCTTTGATGGTGTTCTGGCTGCCCAGCAATTTGCCACCCCGCCCAGTGAACAGGTTGCCTGCATTCTTGCGCCCAAACTGTACGGCAATGGCGGCCACGGCCTTGTCCAGCAGCGTGCTGTAGCGGCCCATGTCTTGCCCGTGGACGGTTTCTTCATCGAACAGCTTGCACAGCGCGGCGTGCGGTTCAGTCTGGCCCTGACACACGTTGCGCAAGATTTCCAGCACCTGCTTGGGTGCGGTGAAGTTGTAGCGCACTTCTCCATCGTCGCGGATGTACACGAGAAAGTACGGCTGCAGTGGGTTTACCGCTTCGTTGCCGGCGGCGTCGATACGTTGCTTTAGGCAATAAATGACGCCGGGCTGGATGGTGCTGTACTGCGCATGCGGCGGCACCACGGCATACAGGCCGAACGGCGCCTCTTCAAGCTTCTCGCGGTTGGCCTCGATGTAGGTGGCCAGCTCCATGCGGAAGTCGTCCAGGGTGAATTCATTCAGAGCGACGGACTCATTGAAATCTTCCAGATCGAGCACTTCATCCTTGAGCCGCAGCAGTTGCTTGTCGCGGTAGCGCAGGTCTTGCTTGATGAGCTCTTCCAAATCTTCGGTTTGCAAGATGTTGTCTTCCGCCGTGGCGGCGATATCGACCAGCGCCATGCGCGCCTCGACGCGGTTCTTGAGGTTGATGTATTTGTTCAGGTCTGGCGTGGGCCAGAAGTTGACGAGCTGGATGGCCGCATTGGGGCTGCCGATGCGATCGATGCGGCCAAAGCGCTGGATGATGCGCACCGGGTTCCAGTGGATGTCGTAATTGATGAGGGTGTCGCAGTCCTGCAGATTCTGGCCCTCGCTGATGCAGTCGGTAGCAATCAGCAGGTCGATTTCGCCATCCTGCGGCATGGCCTTCATCTTGGCGCGCTGCTTGGCACGCGGGGCGAAGTTGGTGAGGATGTGGCTAAACGCTTCGTTGCCGAAGGTGCTGCGGTTGGGACGTGCGCCACCGGATACCAGGGCGATGTGAATGCCCAAGGTGTTGCGCGCCCAACCCTGCAGCTCTTCGAAAAGATAGGCGGCGGTATCAGCAAACGCGCAGAAGACGATGACTTTGCGGTTGCTTTTGCCCAACGTGTTGGTGCTGGGGTGATGCACCTTGTGCTCGATCAGGCGCTTGAGTTCGGCCAGCTTGGCGTCGCGCGCGGCGTCCACGGCCTGGGCCGCATCGGCCAACAGTGCGAGTTGCTGCTTGTCGGTGGCCAGATCGGCCAGCCAGGCGGCAACGTCCATATGCTCCATGCGGTATTTGAGCTTGGAGCCGACTTCAAAGGCTTCGGCCAGTTCTTCGTCTTCTTCTGCCTGATCGGCAAACAGGTCGGTCTGCACGTCTTGCGCTGCGTTGGCCTGGTGTTGCTGGAATTGCTTGAGGCGCTCCTCCAGTGTTTCAATCTTGCTGACGGTGCGCTCCATGGTGATGGCGAACGAGCGCACGGAACTCTCCAGCCGCTTGAGGAAGTTCACCTTCATCATGCCGATGAGGAAGGTTTCGCGGCGCTCCTGGCTGAAGTTCTTGACGCGTTCGTCTGCGTACAGGTGCTTGAATTGGTCCAGCACGTACTTGGATGGTTTGAAGATGGAGAGCTGGTAGTTGTCGATCTCGTCGTTGAGCTTGTCGTAGGAGAGGAATCGGCCTTTGAGGTCGATCTCCGAGAACACGGATTCTGGCTTTCGGCGCTTGGGAAACTGGCCGATCTGCGCCATCGAAGCACGGTAGTATTTTTTGATGTGCTTGCGTGAGCGGGCGATGGTGAGCTCGTCCAGCAGGGTGAAAAAGCCCGCAGATAGGCGCTCCATCAAGGCACTGGCATCGCGCTCTCCGGAACGCCTGGCCCAATCCATGAAGGTCTTCTGGGCAGCGGTGAGCGTGTCCTTGACGCTTGGGATCCCCAGGTCCTGCGCGAAGGCGGTGTCGCGGCCTTCGGTGACGAAGTACATCTGGTTGCGCAAGTCCTTGAGGTCGTTGTTGACCGGCGTGGCTGAGAGCAGCAGCACCTTGGTCTTGACACCCGCCTTGATGATGTCGTCCATCAGGCGCTCGTAGCGGCTCTTGCGGATGAGGAGCCCGTCTTCGTCGTACTTGCCTTTGGTGTTGTTGCGAAAATTGTGCGACTCATCGATGACGACCAAGTCGAAGTTGCCCCAGTTGAGCGTTGTCAGATCGACGCCGTCCACCCGGCCGCTGTCGCGCGATAAATCGGTGTGCGAAAGAACGGTGTAGGCGAAACGATCCTTGACGAAGGGGTTGAGTTCGCTGTTGTTCTGGGCGAGGTAGGTCGTCCAGTTGTCGCGCAGCTTCTTGGGACACAGCACTAGCACCCGATGGTTGCGCAGTTCGAAATACTTGATGACCGCCAGCGCTGAGTAGGTCTTGCCCAGGCCCACGCTGTCGGCAAGGATGCAGCCGTTGTGCTCGTTGATCTTGTGGATGGCGCCTTTGACGCCGTCCTTCTGAAAATCGAACAAGGCTTTCCAGATTTCGGTGTCGATGATCGCGGTCTGGTCAAACAGCGCTGCGTCTGCCTCTTGTCCAGACAGAAAGCGTTCGAAAACGTGGTATAGCGTTTTGAAGTAGATGAACTCTGGCGCGTGATCGACATAAAGCTGCTGGAGGTAGCGCAGTACATCTGCCTTGACATCGGCGACCAGCGTTTCATCACCCCAGATTTCATCGAACCACTGCTTGAGGTCTGCCCGATCACGGTCGCCATCGACGACAAGGTTCAGTTCGATATTGGGCGTTTCGGACAAGCCCAGGCCGCGACGGGTGAAGTTGGAACTGCCAATCAGGGCGTGCTCGCGCCGGCTGTCATCAATGTGGTAGAGCTTGCCATGCAGCAGATTGGCCTGGCGAACCGAGCGAATATCGACCTTGTCACGTAGCCATGCGGCGCAGCGACGCGCGACGTCTTTTTGCTGCAAGCGGTTGGCGAGTTCCAAGCCCTCATCCTCAATTTTGAAAGCCTTCTTGTCGGTCTTGTCCGGATCAAGTGAAGCGATAAAACGGGGCTCTCCGAACAGGAAGTTCAGATGTTCGATCTGATCGAGCTGACTCGACAGGGCGTCGTAGGCATAGATGGTGAAGTAGGCGGACACAACTGAAAGCGTGCTGCCTGCAGCCATCTTTTCGGCTAGAAAGCCGGACACCCTCCCACGTGAGTGGTTGTCTCTGATGCCCGAAACAACGCTGTTACGACCGTCCATCGCACTTTCCTCCTGCTGCAACCTATCTACTTCAACTGCTCACACTACAGCCATCATGGTGGTGGGTTTGAAACTGGGCAGCACCACGCGCAGACGCAGGTCGCTGATCTGGGCGATCAAGTCATGGATGGCAGACAAGGAATCCTCCGGCGGGTTGATCTTTTTTGCGTGGGCTTTTTGCCAGCTTGGTTTTTTTTATTGTTTTTATAGCTGCTCGCACTTATGCAGCAAGCGTTAGAGGCACAAATTGTTTATATTTTTTGAGATCGTCGGCCCTCACCCCAGCCCTCTCCCAGGGGGAGAGGGGGCAATACCGGGGCGGCGATGTATGCCTCACCGTGCGCGCTCCAGGTATTGCGCCGGCGTACAGATCGTGATGCCGCGCCAGGGATGGAGGGTCAGCAGATCATCGTCACCGCTGACGATTGTTTGGGCTTGTGCCGACAGGGCCAAAGCCAGAAACAGCTCGTCGTCTGCATCGCGGCAGGCGCCCTGCACGGCGCGGTGATGCTGGCTTTGTGGCTCCACGGGGTGGCCGTGGGTGCGTACCAAATCGACAAAGGCCAAGCGCTGCGCCCGCGCTGCGATGCGGTCGAACTTGGGGCGTTGCAGCACCTTGTACAACTCTTGCAAGCTGGCTTCACACACCACCAAGCGGCCAGCACCAGCGGCCCATTCAAACACTTGCCCCGGGGTGGAATGGCGCCACAACGCGGCACTGACCAGTACGTTGGTGTCCAGCACCACGCTCAGACCAGCACTCATGCACCCTCACTCTGTGCGCGGCGGCGCTGTGCACGGACAGCCTTGATTTCACGGGCTATATCTTCCTCTGTGAGCACGGGGGCGCCAGGCACTCGAACGGCATCAAGGCTGCGAAAGTAGGCATCCAAATCCTGCTTCACCAGCGCTTGTCTACCGCGCGCCGCCAGCAAAATTTCCATGTCCGCCGGGCCAATCACATAGCCCGCCGTGCGCCCATGGCGGGTGATGGCCACGGGCTCGCGCTGGGCCATCTCCAGCAACTGGCCAAAGCGGTTTTGCGCGTCAGCAGAGGTGACTTGTAGCATGCTGCACTCCTGAAAATAGAGGCTTTATTTTAGCCGTTTTGTACAAAATAGCTAATTTACACATCCGCAGCAACCTTGCGCGGCTTCATGCGCATGGCCTTTGTGATCACCGCCCGGCCTCTCCAAACAGTTACCCATGCAGCTTTTCCTGCAACCACACCTTGATCAAGGATTGGTAGGGCACGTCGCGCGCATTGGCTGCCGCCTTGATCGAATCGAGCAGGTGCTGGGCGAAGTGCGGGATTTGTTTAGTGGGCTGCTTCATGCTCATACCGCCGAATACGCCCCAGCACATCGGCCATGCGCTCCTTGGCGGTGGCGGCGTCGTAGTCGAACTGCAAGCCCGTCCAAAACCCATCGGACGTGCCAAAAAATTTAGACAACCGCAGCCCGGTATCGACGGTGATGGAGCGTGCACCGGCCACGATCTCGCCGATACGGCGCTGCGAGACCCCGATTTCCTTGGCCAATCGGTACTGGGTCAGGCCCATGGGCTCCAAAAATTCATGCAGCAGGATTTCGCCGGGGTGCGGCCATGCGATTTTGGTAGTCATGTCGTACTCCTTTCAGTGGTAATCCACGATTTGCACTTGCGTGGCGTGCCCGCCTTGCCAGACAAAACACACGCGCCATTGGTCGTTGATGCGAATGCTGTGCTGGCCTTTGCGGTCGCCCTGCAGCGCCTCCAGGCGGTTGCCGGGCGGAATACGCAAATCGTCCAGCACGGCGGCGCGGTTGAGCATGGCCAGTTTGCGCAGGGCGACGGCTTCAATGTTCACCCAGCGGCGAACCCGTTGCTGCCCAAACAGCGCCTGGGTATCGGCGTCGGCAAAGGATTTAATCGCCATGGCAAATACTATCGCAGTTCGTTAGTATCGTCAATCGCCAGCAAACGAGTCCCGAAGCCGACATCCCTCACACATCCACCTCCACCGCATCCCCGTGCAGCTCCATCAGCGCGCGGCGCGAGGCGGCTTCGCCCTTGCCCATGAGCTGGGTGATCAACGCCTCGGTGGCGTCAAAGCCCAGGGCGCCCAGCTGCACCGGCAACAGGCGGCGCGTGTCGGGGTTCAAGGTGGTGTCCCATAGCTGCTCGGCGTTCATCTCGCCCAGGCCCTTGAAGCGGCTGATCTGGCATTTCTCGCGCGCCACGCCGTCCTTGGCGGCTTTATCCAGGATGGCTTCGAGCTCGCCTTCGTCCAGCGCGTACAGCTTGGCGGCGGGCTTTTTGCCGCGCGCGGGAATGTCCACGCGAAACAGCGGCGGGCGCGCGACGTAGATATGGCCGGCGGCGATCAGCTTGGGAAAGTGGCGGAAGAACAGCGTGAGCAGCAGCACCTGGATATGCGCGCCGTCCACGTCGGCGTCAGACAGGATGCAGACCTTGCCGTAGCGCAGACCGCTCAAATCCGGTTCGTCGTTCGGCCCATGCGGATCGACGCCGATGGCCACCGAAATATCGTGGATTTCGGTGTTGGCAAACAGCCGGTCGCGCTCGACCTCCCAGGTGTTGAGCACCTTGCCGCGCAGCGGCAGCACGGCTTGCGTCTCCTTGTCGCGGCCCATCTTGGCGCTGCCGCCGGCGCTGTCGCCCTCGACCAGAAAGACCTCGTTGTACGCTATGTCGCGGCTTTCGCAGTCGGTGAGCTTGCCCGGCAGCACGGCCACGCCCGAGCCTTTTTTCTTCTCCACCTTCTGGCCTGCTCTTTGCCGGGTCTGCGCCGCCTTGATGGCGAGTTCGGCCAGCTTTTTGCCGTAGTCCACATGCTGGTTCAGCCACAGCTCCAGCGCCGGCTTGACGAAGCTGGACACCAGCCGCACGGCGTCGCGCGAGTTCAGGCGCTCCTTGATCTGGCCCTGGAACTGCGGATCGAGCACCTTGGCCGACAGCACGTAGCTGGCGCGGGCGAACACATCCTCGGGCATCAGCTTGACGCCCTTGGGCAACAGGCTGTGCAGCTCGATGAAGCCCTTGACGGCCTGGAACAGGCCGTCGCGCAGGCCGCTTTCATGCGTGCCGCCGGCGCTGGTGGGGATGAGGTTGACGTAGCTCTCGCGCACGATCGCGCCGTCTTCGGTGAAGGCCACGGCCCAGGCTGCGCCCTCGCCCTCGGCAAAGCTGTCGCTGGCGGCATCGGCAAAGCCCTCGCCCTCGAACAGCGGGATCACCGGGTCTGCCGGCAGGGTCTGCGTGAGGTAATCCGTGAGGCCGCCCTTGTATTGCCAGGTCTGCTGCTCACGGGTCTTTTCATTCACCAGCGTGACGGAGACGCCGGGCATCAGCACCGCCTTGCTGCGCAGCAGGTGCGTGAGCTCGCCCAGCGGCAGTTGGCTGGATTCGAAATATTTGGCGTCCGGCCAGGCGCGCACCGTCGTGCCCTGTTTGCGCTCGCCGGCTTCGAGCGGCCGCGCCACCAGCGGCTCGACCACGTCGCCCGCGGCAAAGGCCAGGCGCGCCAGCTGGCCCTCGCGGTGCGTCGCCACCTCCAGCCGGGTTGACAGGGCATTGGTCACCGACACGCCCACGCCGTGCAGGCCGCCCGAGAAGCTGTAGGCGCCGCCTTGCCCCTTGTCGAACTTGCCGCCCGCGTGCAGGCGGGTAAAGACCAGCTCGACCACCGGCGCGCCTTCCTCGGGGTGCAGGCCAAACGGGATGCCGCGGCCATCGTCCTCCACGCTGACCGAGCCGTCCTGGTGCAGGGTGACCTTGATCTTCTTGCCGAAGCCCGCCAGCGCCTCGTCGGCGGCGTTGTCCAGCACCTCCTGGATGATGTGCAGCGGGTTGTCGGTGCGGGTGTACATGCCCGGGCGCTGCTTGACGGGCTCCAGGCCCTTCAGGACGCGGATCGAGCCTTCGGAATACGCGGGGGGGGTGGTGGGTTTGACTGCCATGGGCGCGGATTGTATGACTGGACATAAACCCAGGACGCCGACACCACCCATGGCGCATCACAGGCCCACAGGACGACGAGGCATGACCAGGCCCCAAAGGTGGGGGCCAGCGACGCTCGCGAGTCGATGCCGGCAAGATGCCGGCGCTCCGGCCCTGTGCATGTGGGCCTGAGATGCGTTATAGTCACTTCAATTTTTGAAGGAATGCAATATGGCTTGGACGCAAGTGGGCGACAGCGTATGCCCCGTCGCCCGCACGCTGGCTGTCGTCGGCGATCGCTGGACGGGGCTGATCGTGCGCGAGCTGTTCCTCGGCGTGAAGCGTTTTGAGGAATTTCAGGTGCAGACAGGCATGTCGTCACACCTGCTGTCCACACGCCTCAAGCGCCTGGAGGGCGACGGCATCGTCAGCCGCCAGCCCTACAGCGTGCGCCCCCTGCGCCACGAATACCGCTTGACGCCCAAGGGCCTGGATTTGTATCCGCTGCTGCTCAGCCTGAAGGCCTGGGGCGAGAAATGGGGCGGGCTGGAGCCGCAAGCCGCCCCGGCCATGGTCATCACCCACCGCCAGTGCGGCCACGAAATTGGCCTGCAGCTGATCTGCCCCGAATGCCATGAGCCGTTTGGCCCCAGAGACACCCAGGCCAGCATCGGCGAATGCTTCGAAGCCGAGCGCCAGGCCCGCCGCCATGGCGCCTGCCACGGTGCCACTGCGTAACCGATCCAGCAACTGCTTTCTAATCCCACCATCATGCAGCCCCCGACACATAAGCTCTCGATCACGCAGGTACTGATCTGCGGCGCCACCATCGTCACCCTGTCCATGGGCATTCGCCACGGCTTTGGCCTGTGGCTGCAGCCGGTCACGCAGGACATGGGCTGGACGCGCCAGACCTTCGCCCTGGCCATGGCCATTCAGAACCTGTCCTGGGGCATTTTTGGCATCTTCGGCGGCATGATGGCCGACCGCTTCGGCGCGTTTCGCGTGCTCGTTCTGTGCGCCCTGCTGTACGCGCTGGGCCTGGCCGGCATGGCGCTGTCGCCCACGCCACTGGTGTTTTCGCTGACCACGGGCGTGCTGATCGGCGCGGCCCAGGCGGGCACGACCTATGCCGTGATCTATGGCGTGCTGGGGCGGCAGATTTCGGCCGAGCGGCGCTCCTGGGCCATGGGCGTGGCGGCGGCGGCGGGCTCGTTCGGGCAGTTTTTGATGATGCCGCTGGAGGGCCAGCTGATCGCGCAGCTGGGCTGGCAGAACGCGCTGCTGGTGCTCGCGGCCATGGTGCTGCTGATCGTGCCGCTGGCCTTCGGCCTGCGCGAGCCCGGCTTTCACGGCAGCGCGCGGTTACAACGCACCCAATCTGCGGGCCATGCCTTTTCTGAGGCGCTGCGCTATCCGAGCTTTCTGCTGCTCACCGCGGGCTACTTCGTCTGCGGCTTCCAGGTGGTGTTCATCGGCGTGCACATGCCCAGCTACCTGCGCGACCATGGCCTGGCGCCCCAGGTGGCCAGCTACGCGTTGGCGCTGATCGGGTTGTTCAACGTGTTCGGCACCTATATCGCGGGCTCGCTGGGCCAGCGCATGGCCAAGCGCCACATCCTGGCCTTCATCTACTTCACGCGCTCGGTGGCCATCACCATCTTCCTGTTGGTGCCGCTGTCGCCCATGTCGGTATATGTGTTCTCGGCCGTGATCGGGGCGCTGTGGCTGTCCACCGTACCGGTCACCAATGCCGCCGTGGCGCAGATCTTTGGCGTGCAGCATCTGTCCATGCTCAGCGGCTTCGTTTTCTTCAGCCACCAGATCGGCAGCTTTTTTGGCGTTTGGCTGGGCGGCTATCTGTACGACACCACCGGCAGCTATGACGTCGTCTGGTACCTGTCCATTGCCCTGGGCGTGGCCGCCGGCCTGATCAACCTGCCGGTGCGCGAGGGCGCGATTGCCCGGCCCGTGCCACAGGCGGCCTGAACATGCGCACCGCACACAAACGCTGGCTGGCATATGCTGCAGCGCTGATCGTGCTGCTGGCCGTGTTCGCCTTGTACCTGCAGCCGGAATTCATGCGCACGCTGGCCGACCAGGTCTGGTCCTGCTTCTGATGCACGGCCAGATGGCCCCGTCCGACTGGATCCGGCGCTGGACGCACCTGGTGCCCGCGGGCGGCAGCGTGCTGGACGTGGCCTGCGGCGAGGGCCGGCACATCCGCTGGTTTTTTGAAAGAAATCACCCTGTAGCGGGCGTAGACAAAGCGCTGGAAGCTATTAATTCAGCAGCAAACCTGGGCGAAACGATATGCGCCGACATCGAAACCGGCCCCTGGCCCCTGCCCGGCCGGCGCTTTGACTGCGTGGTGGTCACCAACTACCTGTGGCGTCCGCTGCTGCCCACCATCGTGGGCAGCGTGGCGCCGGGCGGCGTGCTGCTGTACGAAACCTTTGCGCTGGGCAATGAGACCGTGGGACGGCCCGCGCGGCCCGAATTCCTGCTGCGTCCCGGTGAACTTTTGCGCGCCTGCGAGAGTCTGCGCATAGTGGCCTACGAGGACGGTTTTCTGGACGCGCCCGCGCGCTTCGTGCAGCGCATCGCCGCCGTGCGCGAGCCACTGTCACCTGCCAGACCTTTGCGGCTGCCGCTTTGCAGCCCTTGCTAGTTAAAATGCTCTTTTACCGTTTTCGACCGCGGACATGACCTCTTCCAGCGCCACCCTCACCGGCAGCACCGTCGCCCTCGTCACCCCCATGCACGACGACGGCAGTGTGGACTACCCCACACTGCGCAAACTCATCGACTGGCATATCCAGGAAGGCACCGACTGCATCGGCGTCGTGGGCACCACGGGCGAGTCGCCCACGGTGAACGTGGATGAACATTGCGAGATCATCCGCGTGTCCGTCGAGCAGTCTGCCGGGCGCGTGCCCGTCATGGCCGGCTGCGGCGCCAACTCCACGGCCGAGGCCATCGAGCTGGCCAGGTTCGCCAAGAAGGTCGGCGCCGACAGCCAGCTGCAGGTCGTGCCCTACTACAACAAGCCCACGCAAGAGGGCCAGTACCAGCACTTCCGATCAATAGCCGAGGCCACGGGCGACCTGCCCATGGTGCTGTACAACGTGCCCGGACGCTCCGTGGCCGACATGCACCACGAGACCGTGCTGCGCCTGACGCAGGTGCCCGGCATCATTGGCATCAAGGAGGCCACGGGCAACATCGAGCGTGCGCAGTGGCTGATTCGCGACGTGCCCAAGGACTTTGCCGTGTATTCGGGCGACGACCCCACGGCCGTGGCCCTGATGCTGTGCGGCGGCCAGGGCAATATCAGCGTCACGGCCAACGTGGCGCCGCGCCTGATGCACGAGCTGTGCGTGGCCGCCATCGCCGGCGATGCGCGCCGCGCCATGGAGATCCAGTTCCAGCTGCTGCCGGTGCACAAGCAGCTGTTCGTCGAGGCCAACCCCATCCCCGTCAAGTGGGCCATGGCCCGCATGGGGCTGTGCGGCGGCACCATGCGCCTGCCCATGACGCCGCTGGCCCAGGGCAACGAGGCCGTGGTCGAGACCGCCCTGCGCGCCGCAGGCCTGCTGCCTTCGAACGCCTGACCGACACCGCGCCGTCGGCTGGGCCTGCCCGGCTGCCATGGCATCCATAAGGAATTTCGCGTGAAACGTACCACCCGCCTGGGCCTGCTGGGCCTTGCCCTGAGCCTGTCCGCCTGCTCCGTGCTGGAGAGCGACAAGATCAACTACAAGAGCGCCACCAAGGGCGCAACACTGGAGGTGCCCCCCGACCTGAACCAGCTGTCGCAGGAAACGCGCTACAACGTGCCCGGCGGCGCCGTGTCGGCCGCGGCCTTCGAGACCGCCCAGGCGCAGCAACCGCGTGGCGCCGCCAATGCCGCGCCCCAGTCCATGGGCGACGTGCGCATCGAGCGTGACGGCAACCAGCGCTGGCTGGTGGTGAAGCGCCCCATAGACAAACTGTGGGATCCGGTGCGCGACTTCTGGCTGGAAAACGGCTTCGTCTTCACCCTGGAGCAGCCCAAGCTCGGCATCCTGGAAACCGACTGGGCCGAAAACCGCGCCAAGCTGCCGCAGGACATCATCCGCTCCACCATCGGCAAGGTGTTCGACTCGCTCTACTCCACCGGCGAGCGCGACAAATTCCGCACCCGCCTGGAGCGCACGACCGACGGCTCCACCGAGATCTTCATCACCCATCGCGGCATGCAGGAGGTCTACAGCACCCAGCAGAAGGACAGCACCATCTGGCAACCCCGTCCGGTGGATCCGGAGCTGGAGACCGAATTCCTGCGCCGCCTGATGGTCAAGCTCGGCGCGGCCGAGGAACAGGCCAAGGCCGCCGCAGCCGCCCCCGTGCCTGTGACGCCCGGCGCGCGCATGGCCACGGTGAACAACGTGCCGGTGGTGCAGATGGACGAAGGCTTTGGCCGCGCATGGCGCCGCGTGGGCGTGTCGCTCGATCGCACCGGCTTCACGGTGGAAGACCGCGACCGCACCCAGGGCGTGTACTTCGTGCGCTATGTGGCGCCCGCCGACAAGAAGGAGAAGGGCTTCTTCAGCAAGCTGTTCTCAGGCTCGGGCGAGGCCAGCGCTCCGCTCAAGTACCGCATCGTGGTGCGCAGCGAGGGCAACCAGAGCACGGTCTCGGTACTGAATGCCACCGGCGCGCCCGAGAGTTCGGCCAACGCCGAGCGCATCGTGCGCGTACTAGCCGACGACCTGAAGTAAGAAGCACAGCGCCCACAAAAAAAAACCCCGGCAAATGACCGGGGTTTTTTTGTGGGCCTTACCGGGCCAAAAGGCCCGGATTTCGCCCGGATTGCGCTCGGCTTACTTGGACGTAGCAGCTTCGGCAGCCTTCTTGGCGGCCTCGGCAGCAGCGTCAGCGGCCTTCTTGGCAGCGTCGGCCGTGGCGTCTACGGCTTCCTTGGTAGCGTCGGCGGCAGCGGTGGCTGCGTCCTTGGTGGCTTCGGCGGCGGAGCCGGCTGCGTCCTTGGCAGCGTCTACGGCAGCACCAGCGGCTTCCTTGGCGGCTTCAGCAGCAGGTGCAGGAGCGGGAGCTTCGACGGCGGCGGGGGCCGGTGCAGGAGCCGGAGCGGGCTCTTCCTTCTTGCCGCAGGCAACCAGGGCAGCGGCAGCAATCAGGGCAGCCAGAACGACGGAATTCTTCATTTCAGTTTCCTATGGGGACAATGGATGGTCATGAAAAGCCGCGACACCCGCCTCTTGCAGCGGTAGACCCGACGACGATGCATTGCTTGATATAAAGCAAACACCAGGTGCGATACCAGCCCGCGATTATAGAAAATTTTCGTCAATAGTGGATAACGCGAAGAAACCGCGATGTTTTTTACAACAGCGCACAACTGTCACAAACCCAAGATTGACGCGGAAAAGCCAGGTGTGCTCTTTCGATCCAACCATTCATCGATGGCCTCGCGCAGCAATACACGCCGCTCGGGCTCGGTGCCGGTGACACCGCTACAGCGCAACGGATCATGGCGCTGCAACACCCATTGCGGCGACCAGATGGCGCTGGGCAGATCCTGTGGATCCGCCGCGCCGGCGCGGCGGCACTGGATGATGTGATCCCAGCGCACGCGCCACTGCACGAAGCGCGCGTGGCGCCGCTGCAGCTCGCCATAGTCGGCCGCGAGCAGGGTCAGGCGCCGCCCGCTGCGCGCCCATTGCTGCAGCGACTCGGCCACGGCGCGCTCGCCCAGGGGCCAGTCATGGAAGTCGGCATCGCAGAGAATCAGCTCGCGCCAGCCTTCCTGCGCAGCGCAGGCCAGGGCATCGCGCACCAATTGCTGGAAGGCGCCCCGCCCTTCGAAGCGGCCGCCCGGCAATGCAAACGGGGGCTGCTCCAGCTCAGACGGCATGCGCCCAGCCCGCCTCGCACCAGGCCGACAGCAGTTCCAGCGCCGCGTCGCTGGCCCGCGCCAGGTCACGCGGCGCAAGCGCGCGTGCATCGGCCAGGCGCCGCATCAGCGTGGCGTCGCGCCCGGCGGCGCGGTAGCTCTCGCCGTTGATGAAGACATGCTTGTCGTCGTACATCATGCGCGTGCGCCGGTCGAGGCTGATGCGCTCCAGCATGCCGCGGGCCTCGCCCGGCTCGAACCAGACGTTAGCCTTGGGTTCGGTCAAGGCCTCGCCCAGCGCGCATTCCAGCGCCTGCGGCTCGGCCAGCGCGCGCTGCACGGCCTTGCGGGCAAAGTCCTGCAGCTCGGCCGGAATGGCGCCGGGCCCGGCCACGGCGGGCTGCTGCGCGTCGCGGTAAATGGCGCCCTCATCGTCGGCCGCCGCATCGGCCATGCGCTGCAGCACCTCGTGGGCCAGCTGCGCGCCATGGGGCGAGCGAAAGCCGATCGAGTAGGTCATGCATTCGCCCACGGCAATGCCGTCGTGCGCCCAGCCGGGGGGGAGGTAGAGCATGTCGCCGGGATCGAGCACATGCTCCTCCTCGGGCTCGAAGGCCGCCAGGATCTTCAGCGGCAGGCCAGGGCGCAAGGTCTTGTCCTTCTGTCGGCCAATGCGCCAGCGCCGCTGGCCATGGGCCTGCAGCAGGAACACGTCGTAATTGTCGAAATGCGGCCCCACGCCGCCGCCATCGGTGGCGTAGCTGATCATCAGGTCATCGAGCCGCGCCTCCGGCACGAAGCGGAACTGCTGCATCAGGGCGTGCACGCCGTCGTGGTGCAGATCCACGCCCTGCACCAGCGCCGTCCAGCGCGGTGTGGACAGGGGCGGTAGCGAGCGGCGCGCCAGCGGCCCATGGCGCAACACCCATTGGCCGGCCTTGTCCTGGATGAAGCGCGACTCCACGCCCTCCTGCCCGGCCAGCTCCAGCAGCTCGGCGCGCGAGAGCAGCGGCTTGAAGCCGGCAATCGCCTGGCGCACCAGCAGCGGTTTCTTGTGCCAGTGGCGGCGCATGAACTGCGCCGGGCTCAGCCCCCCGAGCAGGGGCAATGCTTGCTGTACATCCATGGAATAAGGCGGGCCGCACGGGCCGAAAGGCAGTGAACTGCGACAATTGTCCTATGGAAATCACTGAACAATGTGTGGTCGCCCTGACCTGGGTCTTGAAGGACACGCTGGGCGACGAACTGGACGTACTCGACGATCCGGTGGAGTTTCTGGTCGGCGGCGACGATCTGCTGGCGCGCATCGAAGAGGCTCTGCAGGGCCATGGCGTGGGCGCGGAGCTGGCGCTGCACCTGGAGCCCGAGGACGCCTTTGGCGACTACCAGGACAAGCTGCTGTTCCTGGAGCCGCGCCGGCTATTCCCCGACGACATCGAGGAAGGCATGACCTTCGAGGGCACGGCCCTGCCCGATGGCACCAACCCCGAGGCACCGCGCGACGCGCTCTACACCGTGGCGCAGATCTATCCGGAGCATGTGGTGCTGGACGGCAACCACCCCCTGGCCGGCATTGCGCTGCGCCTGAAGCTCAAGGTGCATGGCGTGCGCGAGGCGACCGAGGAGGAAATCGGCCGCGGCAGCGCCGGCACAGGTTTTTTCCGCATCCAGCCCCAGGCCCCGGGCAGCAACCTGCTGCACTGATTCTGCACCCACATTACAGGCGCGAAATCTGCCCTTCGTAGAGGCGCACCCGATCGCCCGGGCGCAGTGCGCCGGGTGAGGGAACCTGGTAGACGCGCTGGCCGCCCTGGTCTAGCTGCACGGTGATGCGGAAGGCCGCGTATGCCGGTGGCGCACCCCGCCCTTCGATGGCATTGCCGGCCACGGCGCCGCCCACAGCGCCGATGGCGGTAGTGGCGGCACGTCCTGCACCACCTCCGATATGGTTACCCAGTACGCCACCGACGACCGCACCCAGGATGACCCCCAGGCCCGTGGTGCGGTTGGGTGCCTGCAGGCCCTCGATGTACGACACCGTCCCGAACTCGACGCCGCGCTGGTCGGGATAGCCGGCATAGCCCGGCACCGGCTGGGGCGCATAGGCATACGCAGGGTGCGGATAGGGATAGTAGACACAGCCGGCCAGCATGCCTGCCAGGCATGCCGATCCAACCAGGGTCACAAGGCGCAAATGGCGAAACATGATGGAATCACTCCTCAGTCGGCCTGAAACATGTATCCCCGGCCGTACAGACGTACCGCCGGTCGATGCAACGCGGCAAGCTGTTGGATTGCGACGCCGCGGCAATGGTTCCAGCGGGGGTCAGCTGTCGGCCGTCCTGCGCCTCAATGCTTGCCGGTAGACCCGTAGCCGCCCTCGCCGCGCGTGCTGGCGGGAAAATCCGAGACCACCTGGAACTGCGCCTGCACCACGGGCACGACGACCAGCTGCGCCAGCCGCTCCATGGGTTGCAGGGTAAAGGCCTGCTCGCTGCGGTTCCAGGCGCTGACCATGAGCTGGCCCTGGTAATCGCTGTCTATCAGGCCCACCAGGTTGCCCAGCACGATGCCATGCTTGTGCCCCAGCCCCGAGCGCGGCAGGATGAGCGCGGCATAGCCGGGGTTTTTCAGGTGGATGGCGATGCCCGTTGGCACAAGCTGCCAGGCATTGGGAGCGAGCTCCAGCGGCGCATCCAGGCAGGCACGCAGGTCGAGCCCGGCACTGCCTGGCGTGGCATAGGCGGGCAGCTGGTCTGCCATGCGCGGATCGAGAACTTTGACGTCTATCTTCATAAGAACAATGGTGCTTGGGAATCAGTTTTTGCCGCCCGGCGGGCCGAGCTTGGACTTCCATACGCCGTAAGCGATGCCGCCCACCACCACGGCCCCTATCGCAAAGGGCAGCAGCGCGGGTGCAAACCACATCAGCAGCACGAACGCAATCCAGGGCAGCAGCGCCAGCCGGGCGAGCAGCTTCATGCCCGCGGCGCGCTTGCGTTGCGCCTGCTCGATGGCGGCAGCATCGGTTGTGGCTGCGGCAGGCCTGGCATTCTTTACCACCACACCCAGCCTGCGCTGCGCCAAGGGCGGCTGCACGGCGCCCGGTGCGGCGTGGCTTTGCAGCAGGCGCTCGACATAGCTGGCGTAGTCGCCATCGGGCGGCTCGCGGTAGTCGCCAAGCCTGGGATCAGGCGCATTCATGGCGCAGACATGGCACGCAGGCGGCGTGCGATCTCAAGCACCAGCTGGCGCCCCAGCTCGGCCTTGGAGGCGCGCGGCAGCTCGCGGTGGCCCTGGGCGTCGACCAGCAGCAGGGCGTTGTCGTCCTGCCCGAAGGTGGCCGGGCCGATATTGCCCACCAGCAGCGGCACGCCCTTGCGCGCACGCTTGGCGCTGGCGTGGGCGAGCAGGTGCTCGCTCTCGGCGGCAAAGCCCACGCAGTAGAGCGCGCCAGAGCGTGCACGATCGGATTGCGCAACCGTGGCCAGGATGTCCGGGTTTTCGACAAAGGCCAGCGTGGGCACCTGGCCCGAGCCGTCCTTCTTGATCTTGTGCTCGGCAGAGTTGGCCGGGCGCCAGTCGGCGACCGCTGCAGTTGCTATGAACACGGTAGCTGCTTGCGCTTGCCCCTCAACCGCTTGAAACATATTTTGTGCAGAACGCACATCGATGCGCCGCACACCGCGCGGCGTTGCCAGGTGCACCGGGCCGGCCACCAGCGTGACATCGGCGCCAGCCGCGCGCGCGGCGCGGGCAATGGCAAAACCCATCTTGCCGGATGACAGATTGGTGATGCCGCGCACCGGGTCTATGGCCTCGAAGGTGGGGCCGGCCGTGATCAGCACGCGCTGGCCGGCGAGCAGCTTGGGCGCAAAAAACGCCGCTAGTTCCTCGAAGATCTCCTCGGCCTCCAGCATGCGGCCGTCGCCTACCTCGCCGCAGGCCTGGTCACCGCAGCCCACGCCCAGCACCTGGGCGCCGTCCTGCGCCAGCTGCGCCAGGTTGCGCTGCGTGGCCGGGTGGGCCCACATCTCGCGGTTCATGGCCGGAGCGATGAGGAGCGGCACGCGCTCGATCGGGCGCGCCAGGCACATCAGGCTCAAGAGCTCGTCGGCCCGGCCCTGCACCAGGCGCGCCATGAAGTCGGCGCTGCAGGGCGCGATCAAAATCGCATCGGCCGCGCGGCTCAGGTTGATGTGGGGCATGTTGTTGCCCTCGCGCGCATCCCACTGCGAGGCATAGACCGGCCGCCCGGACAGGGCCTGCATGGTCACGGGCGTGATGAACTGCTCGGCCGCCTCGGTCATCACCACCTGCACCGTGGCGCCGGCCTTGGTCAGCAGCCGCGTGAGCTCGGCGCTCTTGTAGCAGGCCACGCCTCCGCTCAGGCCCAGGACGATGTGTTTGCCAGCGAGTTCCGTCATGGGGTGGCAATGTAGCACCGCTGCCGCGCACAAGGCGCTGCCGGCATGGCCGCTCGCTTCCTGACATGCCCCTGCCCATACGGCGAGAACTCCACTCCCCGCCGGGGTCGGGAGCGCCAGCAGTTGGGCACAGTAAAATCATGCGTTTGAACCGATCATGCGCCGACCGCGGATCGGCTTTCGGCCGGTGGCACAACCACCTGCCCTCACCCCCTTCTAAGACATGACCAAATTTGTCTTCGTCACCGGCGGCGTGGTGTCTTCCCTGGGCAAGGGAATCGCCTCCGCGTCGCTGGCTGCCATCCTCGAATCGCGCGGCCTCAAGGTCACCCTGATCAAGCTCGACCCCTACATCAACGTGGATCCGGGCACCATGAGCCCGTTCCAGCATGGCGAAGTCTTCGTGACCGACGACGGCGCCGAAACCGACCTGGATTTGGGCCACTACGAGCGCTTCATCGAAACGCGCATGAAGCAAACCAACAACTTCACCACCGGCCGCATCTACCAGAGCGTGCTGGAGAAGGAGCGCCGCGGCGACTATCTGGGCAAGACCGTGCAGGTCATCCCGCATGTCACCAACGAGATCCAGGAATACATCAAGCGCGGCGCCGGCATCGGCAGCAGCGACGCCGTGGACGTGGCGATCTGCGAGGTGGGCGGCACGGTGGGCGACATCGAGTCCCTGCCCTTCCTGGAGGCCGTGCGCCAGCTGTCCCTGAAATTGGGCCCCAACAACTCGGCCTTCGTGCACCTGACCTACCTGCCGTGGATCGCAGCGGCCGGCGAACTGAAGACCAAGCCTACCCAGCACACGGTGCAGAAGCTGCGCGAGATCGGCATCCAGCCCGACGCGCTGCTGTGCCGCGCCCTGCACGCAGTGCCCGACGAGGAGCGCGAAAAGATCTCGCTCTTCACCAACGTGCCCGAATGGGGCGTGATCAGCATGTGGGACGTGGACACCATCTACAAGGTGCCGCGCATGCTGCACGAGCAGGGGCTGGACGGCCTGATCTGCGACAAGCTGCGCCTGAACACCCCGCCCGCCAACCTGAAGCGCTGGGACGCGCTGGTGCATGAGACGGAACACCCGCAGGGCGAGGTGCAGATCGCCATGGTGGGCAAGTACGTCGAGCTGTCGGACGCCTACAAATCGGTCAACGAGGCGCTCAAGCACGCCGGCATGCAAAGCCATGTGCGCGTAAAGATCACGCATGTGGACTCCGAGACCATCACCGACGCCAACGCGGCCGAGCATCTGGGCGACTACGACGCCATCCTGGTGCCCGGCGGCTTTGGCTCGCGCGGCGTCGAGGGCAAGATCAGCACCGCGCGCTACGCCCGCGAACACAAGGTGCCCTACCTGGGCATCTGCCTGGGGATGCAGGTGGCCACCATCGAATACGCGCGCCATGTGGCGGGCCTGGCGGGCGCCAACTCCACCGAGTTCGACGCCCACTGCAAGCACCCGGTGATCGCCCTGATCACCGAGTGGAAGGACGAGGACGGCAGCATCAAGACGCGCGACGAGAACTCCGACCTGGGCGGCACCATGCGCCTGGGCGCGCAAAGCTCGGACGTGCAGCCGGGCACGCTGGCGCACAGCATCTATGGCGACGTGGTCACCGAGCGCCACCGCCACCGCTACGAGGCCAACGTACAGTACCTGGACAGGCTGCGCGCGGCCGGCCTGGTGATCTCGGCCCTCACGCAGCGCGAGCACCTGACCGAGATCGTCGAGCTGCCCACCAAGGTGCACCCCTGGTACATCGGCGTGCAGTTCCACCCCGAGTTCAAGTCCACGCCCTGGAACGGGCATCCGCTGTTCAACGCCTTCGTGAAGGCGGCGATTGCGCACCAACAGGCACACCAACAGGCACATCAAAAGGCGTAAATCACCATGCAACTCTGCGGCTTCGACGTTGGCCTGGATCAACGCTTTTTCCTGATTGCCGGCACCTGCTCCATCGAGGGCCTGCAGATGTCGCTCGACGTGGCAGGCCAGCTCAAGGAGGCCTGCACGCAGCTGGGCGTGCCGCTGATCTACAAGGGCTCGTTCGACAAGGCGAACCGCTCTTCCGGCGCCAGCAAGCGCGGTGTGGGCATCGATGCTGGACTGAAGATTCTGGACGAGGTGCGCCGCCAGCTACAAGTTCCCATCCTGACCGACGTGCACGATGCCTCCCAGGTGGCCGAGGTGGCCAGCGTGGTCGATGTGCTGCAGACCCCGGCCTTTCTCTGCCGCCAGACGGACTTCATCCGCGCCGTGGCGCAGTCCGGCAAGCCTGTGAACATCAAGAAGGGGCAGTTCCTCGCGCCCTGGGACATGAAGAACGTGATCGACAAGGCGCGTGCCGCCGCCAGCGAGGTGGGGCTGTCCGAAGACCGCTTTTTGGCCTGCGAGCGCGGCGTGAGCTTTGGCTACAACAACCTGGTGGCCGACATGACCAGCCTGGCCGAAATGCGCAATTCCGGCGCTCCTGTCGTTTTCGACGTGACGCACTCGGTGCAAAAGCCCGGCGGCCTGGGCGCGGTGAGCGGTGGGGCGCGCGAGATGGTGCCGGTGCTGGCGCGCGCCGGCGCTGCCGTGGGCGTCGCGGGCTTCTTCATGGAAACGCACCCTAAGCCCGCTGAAGCTTGGTCTGACGGGCCCAATGCCGTGCCGTTGCAGCACATGCGCGCGCTGCTGGAAACCCTGGTGGCACTCGACACCATCGCCAAGAAAAACGGTTTTCTCGAAGACCATTTTTCCGCCTGATTTTTTGGCCTGGGCGCGTGCATCGCATAACAGTTATTGCCGCCAGTGAATGACTCAGCGCGGGCATTTGCCGTTCAAATGCTGGCCTGACCGTTTTTTTGAATTCCCTGAATCTCCGCATCACAAAGGAAAACCATGAGTGCCATCGTTGACATCGTAGGCCGCGAAGTGCTGGACAGCCGCGGCAACCCCACCGTCGAATGCGACGTGCTGCTCGAATCGGGCGTGATGGGCCGCGCCGCCGTGCCCTCGGGGGCCTCCACCGGCTCGCGCGAGGCCATCGAGCTGCGCGACGGCGACAAGAGCCGCTACCTGGGCAAGGGCGTGCTCAAGGCCGTGGAGCACATCAACACCGAGATCTCCGAGGCCGTGCTGGGCCTGGACGCCTCCGAGCAGGCCTTCCTCGACAAGACCCTGCTGGAGCTGGACGGCACCGAGAACAAGAGCCGCCTGGGCGCCAACGCCATGCTGGCCGTGTCCATGGCCGTGGCCCGCGCGGCGGCCGAGGAGTCCGGCCTGCCGCTGTACCGCTACTTCGGCGGCATGAACGGCTGCCAGCTGCCCGTGCCCATGATGAACGTCATCAACGGCGGCGCGCACGCCAACAACAGCCTGGACCTGCAGGAGTTCATGATCATCCCGGTGGGCGCGCCCAGCTTTCGCGAGGCCCTGCGCTGGGGCGCCGAGGTGTTCCACGCGCTCAAGAAGATCATCAACGACAAGGGCATGAGCACGGCCGTGGGCGACGAAGGCGGCTTTGCGCCCAGCGTCGAGAACCACGAGGCGGCCATCCAGCTGATCCTGCAGGCCATCGAGGCCGCCGGCTACAGCGCCGGCGAGCAGATCGCCGTCGGCCTGGACTGCGCCGCCAGCGAGTTCTTCAAGGACGGCCAGTACGTGCTGGAAGGCGAAGGCGGCCTGAAGCTCGGCGCCCAGCAATGGACCGACATGCTGGCCACCTGGGTGGACAAATACCCCATCATCAGCATCGAGGACGGCATGGCCGAGGGCGACTGGGACGGCTGGAAGACGCTCACCGAGCGCCTGGGCGACAAGGTGCAGCTGGTGGGCGACGACCTGTTCGTCACCAACACCAAGATCCTGAAGGAAGGCATCGACAAGCACATCGCCAACTCGATCCTCATCAAGATCAACCAGATCGGCACGCTGACCGAGACCTTCCAGGCCATCGAAATGGCCAAGCGCGCGGGCTACACGGCCGTCATCAGCCACCGCTCGGGCGAGACCGAGGACAGCACCATCGCCGACATCGCCGTGGGCACCAACGCCGGCCAGATCAAGACCGGCTCGCTCAGCCGCTCGGATCGCATCGCCAAGTACAACCAGTTGCTGCGCATCGAGGAAGACCTGGGCGACATGGCCCAGTACCCCGGCCGCGCGGCCTTCTACAACCTGCGCTGAGGCACCGGCCCGCCGCGCGCCGCACCCCACAGCACAGGCAGACATGGCGCAACGCATCGTTCCGGTCGTGCTGGTGGCGCTGCTGGGGGTGGTGCACGGGCAGCTGTGGTTCGGCCGCGGCAGCCTGCCCGAGGTGGCGGGGCTGCAGCGCACGCTGGCCGAGCAGCAGGCCGCCAACGCCAAGGCCAAAGTGCTCAACGACCAGCTCGCGTCCGAGGTCGCCGACCTGCGGGCGGGCCTGGGCACGGTCGAGGAAAAGGCACGCACCGCACTGGGCATGGTGCGGCCCAACGAAATCTTCGTGCAGGTCAACCCCGCACCGCCGCCCAAAAAACCTCAGTAGTCGGGCTGCCAGTCCACCCGCAGCTGCCGCGCCGGCAGATCGACCTCGTCCACATAGGCGTCGACGAAGGGAATCAGGCGTTCGATCGGACGTTCGCCCTGCGCTTCGCGCACCACCAGCACCTGCTGCGGGCCGGTGGACATCAGATCGACCACCTCGCCCAGCGCCACGCCCTCGCGGTTGCGCACCGGCAGGCCGATCAGGTCGACCCAGTAGTACTCGCCCTCGGGCAAGGGCGGAAAGTCCGAGCGCGCGATGAAGATGCGCGCGCCCTTCAGGCCCTCGGCGGCGCTGCGGTCGCCGAACCCCTGCGCGCTGGCCACCACGCCATCACCGTGGCCGCGCGCCTGGCGGATGGACAGCTGGACGGGCGCGGTCACCACGCCCCTGGCACCGCGCTCGGGTGGCAGCAGGAACCACTGCCGG
>JAFEER010000297.1 GCA_018240985.1 Pseudomonadota bacterium | reverse complement strand
CGTTCACCTGTTGGGTGAGAGCGCTACGCGCTCGCCAGCACCGCGCTCGCCGCACCATGCGGCGTTGCTCCTCCTTGCGGGCAGTAGCCCGCAGCGTCGTCACGCCTTGCCTGGCACGCCGATCACGGCACTGGCGAACGCGTTCAACTACCGAATCTAGGTTGAAATGAAACGCTTTTACCTGATCGGCTTTCTGGTGCTGATGGCCTTCGACACCCTGGCCCAGCTCAGCTTCAAGCTGGCCGGCGACAGCGCGCTGCCGCTGGAATTCTCTTCGGCCTGGCTGCTGCGCGTGTTCGGCCAGCCCTGGATCTACGGCGCCTTCGTCGGCTACATCGGCGCCTTCTTCTCGTGGATGACGCTGCTGCGCCACGCGCCCATAGGCCCGGCGTTCGCCGCCTCGCACCTGGAGCTGCTGTCGGTGATGGCGCTGTCGCACTGGCTGTTCAACGAGCAGATCGGCGCGCCGCAGATCATCGGCGCCCTGTTCATCGTTGCCGGCATCGCCTGCCTGGCGGTCAGCGAGACGCGCGCGGCCCCGCCGGACGACGACGCAGCGGGCCACGCCGGCGGCAACCCCGGCGCCGGCTCGGCCAGCGCGGGCGCGGCCCATCTGGCGGATGCCGCGCGCCATGGCTGAACCCATGGTGCCGCCCACGGCAGGCCTGCCGCTCATCGCGTCCGACCTGCGGCCCTGGGGCAGCGCCGACTTGGCGGGCGCGCTGGCCCAATGGCTGGGCGTGCCGGCGGTGCAGCTCGAATGCTCGGGAACCTCGGCCCTGATGGTGGCGCTGGCCGCACTGAAACGCCTGGCGCCCGCGCGCACCGAGGTCGTCATCCCCGCCTACACCTGCCCCCTGGTGCCGCTGGCCATTGCGGCCAGCGGCCTGCAGGTGCGCCTGTGCGACCTGCGGCACGACGCGCCGGACATGGACGCCGAGCAACTGCGGGCCCTGTGCAGCGAGCGCACGCTGGCCGTGCTGCCCACGCACCTGTGCGGCCGCGTGGCCGATGTAGCCGCAGCCTTGGAGTGCGCGCGCGCCGTGGGCGCTTATGTGATCGAGGACGCCGCCCAGGCCCTGGGCGCGCGCGTGCATGGCGAGCCCGTGGGCTGGCAGGGCGATATCGGCTTCTACAGCCTGGCGGTGGGCAAGGGACTCACCACCTTCGAGGGTGGCGTGCTGCTGGCGCGCGACGCCGGCCTGCGCGCCGCCCTGCAGCAGGCCAACCGATCCACGGTGCGCGCCAGCCTGGCCTGGGAGCTGCGCCGCAGCGCCGAGCTGCTGGGCTATGCGTTCTTGTACCGGCCGCGCAGGCTGGGCCTGGCCTACGGCCGGCCGCTGCGCTCGGCGCTGGCGCAGGGCGACTGGGTACGGGCCGCGGGCGACGACTTTGCCGGCACCATTCCGCGCCACCCCCTGGGCGCCTGGCGCCGCCGCGTGGGCCGGCGCGCGCTCCATCGGCTGAAGCGCTTTCAGGCGCGGCTGGCAAGCCAGGCGCAAAAACGCATGGCGCGGCTGGCCGCCATACCCGGCCTGGAGCCGGTGGGTGACTTTGTGCCCGGCACGCGTGGCGTCTGGCCCGTGCTGCTGCTACGCCTGCCCAGCCCCGGCGCGCGCGATGCGCTCATGCACGCGCATTGGGGCGCGGGGCTGGGCCTGTCGCTGCCCTTCGTGCATGCGCTGCCCGACTATGGCCGCTACGGCCATGTGCTGGCAGCCGCCCGCCATGACCGCGTAACCCAAGCGCGCGACTGGGCGGCCCGGCTCGTGGCCATCAGCAACAGCCCTTGGCTGGATGAGCTGCGGTTTGCGCGTTTGCTGCAAATTTTGCAGCTGTCAGCGCTTGATGGATAAGCGTTGCAGCCTGTATTTGCCTGATTGGCGACATGTCTCAGAGAGGGCGTGGCATACATCACGACGTCATTCCGGCCTTCGCCGGAATGACGGGCAGTTGAGGCAAGCGCCTCATCAGGTGGGTTGGCCTGGTGCGGTGCTTTGTTCTCAGGAAAGCCGCTGCTCGCGCCTGAGCAGCGCCGCGCGCCGTTCGGCGATGTAGTCACGCGTCAGCGGCACGGCGTCCTGGCGGCGCGCCAGCTGCAGCTGGAAGACGGCGATGTCCTGGTAGCGAAAGGCCGTCTCCGACATCGACAGGTAGAACTCCCACATGCGGCAAAAGCGCTCGTCGTATAGCTGCGCGGCCTTGGCGCGGTGCAGCAGGAAGCGCTCGCGCCAGATGCGCAGCGTCTGTGCGTAGTGCAGGCGCAGCACCTCGACGTCGCAGATCACCAGGCCGGCGCGCTCGATGGCCGGCGTGAACTCGGACATCGACGGGATATGGCCGCCGGGGAAGATGTATTTCTCGATCCAGGGGTTGTTGAAGTCGGGCCGGTCGCTGTTGCCTATGAAATGCAGCAGCATCACGCCGTCCTCGGCCAACAGCTTGCGGCACTGGCGGAAGAACGCGTCGTGAAAGCGCCGGCCCACATGCTCGAACATGCCGACCGAGACGATGCGGTCGAACGGCCCGCGCGTGTCGCGGTAGTCCTCCAGCCGGTATTCGAGGCGCTCGCCGCGCGGCGAAAGTGCCGCGCGCTCACGCGCCCCGCCCAGCTGCTCGGGCGACAGGGTAATGCCCGTCACATGGCCGGCGCCGGCCACCTCGGCGAGATACCTCGACAGGCCGCCCCAGCCGCAGCCGATGTCGAGCACGCGCTGGCCCGGCTCCACCAGCAGCTTGGCCGTGATGTGGCGCATCTTGGCCTGTTGGGCCTCCTCCAGCGTCTCGTCGCCGCGCTCGAAATAGGCGCATGAATACTGCCGTTCCGAGTCCAGGAACAGCCGGTACAGCCTGTCGTCAAGGTCGTAGTGGTGCGCCACGTTGGCGCGTGACTTCATTGGCAGGTTGTTCTGCAGCAGCGAGCGCAGGCGCATGCGCCAGGCGTCCAGCACACGCACGCTGAGCGGCACCGGGGCGTTGCGGGCGTCCTGCAGCACCAGTTCGAGCACGTCGTAGACCGTGCCCAGCTCCACGATCAGGCGCTCCTGCATGAACATCTCGCCGAAGTTCAGGTCCGGGTCGCGCAGCAGCGCCAGCAGCGCCTTGCGATCGGCAAAACGTATACGGGCCTGAGGCTCGCCTCCGTCGCCAAAGCGCAGCACGCGGCCCGCGGGCAGCACCACCTCCAGCTGGCCGCGCCGCACCAGCGGGGTGAAGGCGCGGCGCAACAGTCGTTCCAGCAAGGCGTCGATCATGGGTCGCTCCCGATTTGAATCCGTGCCACCAGCCCGGCGTTCAGCGCGTGCTGGCCGGCCTGCCAGTCGGCCAGCGTGGCGGCGTCAATCTGCGTATCTTGCCCGTCACCGGCCGACAGCAGCCGCTTCCACCAGGTGGCGTAGCGCCAGGACGATACATCGCCGGTGATGTCGCTGCCCACGATCTGGCCGATCAGGGCCTCGATGATGTGCGCCGCCTCGGCTTCCTGCATCTGGCCCTGGTCCCAGTTGGTGCGCACCACCTCGGGCGCGAACACGTCCTTGTCTATGCTCAGGTAGGTGGCCTGCGGCTGGGCGCGCAGCATGGCGGCCAGCGCCTGCGTCAGCTCGGCTACGCTGGCAAAACTGCGGAAGGCCGGCGCGGCGCCCACGCGGCGCGCCCAGCCGGTATCGACGCCGGCGCTCCAGTAGCTCAGCTTGCCCGCGCGCAGCGGCGCCAGGTAGTTCTCCCAGGCATGTGCGCGGCCTATGTCGCCCGAGGTGATTCCCGCCACATGCACGTGCGCCACGGCCGGGTGCAGTGCCACGCGCCGCACCCAGGAGCCGCAGTGCACGCCCCAGGGAAAGCGCATGTTGTCCGGGTGGTTGTCCAGCACGACCACGCGCAGCGGCCGGGCGCGCGTAAATCCTTGCTGGCCGATGCAGCGCTCTATCAGCGGCCAGGAGAGGTGATGGAAATCGCCGCTGCCCATGAGCACCGTGCCATGCTCCTGCGGCAATTGCTGCTGCAGCGCCGCGCGGAACCGTGCAAAGCGCGCCAGGCCGCAGCCAAAACGCACGGCCTCCTGCCACGGCTGCAGGGGCAGGCGCAGCTCGCCGGGCAGCGGCCCGACGGAGCCGTCCACATCGAGCACCACGGGGCGCCCGGCGCTCAGCTCTGTTCGCTCCATTGGCGATCGCTTTCAAAATGCCCGGCAAAGCGCCGGCCCAGCGCGCGCAGCAGCGGGTTGCGGATGAACACCGCGTGCCGCGTGAAGGTGAACTTGGCGCCCAGCTGGGCCTTGACCTCGGGGTCGGTCCAGCCGGCCACATAGTGCGTGAGGCCGCGCTCCAGCGCGTATTCCAGATTCACCATCCAGCTGACGAAGTACAGGTTGGCCTCGCGCGCGGCCGGGTAGGACAGGCCGATGTATTTGTCGATGAGCCGGCCCGCGTGCTCGAAGCACAGGTTCCAGCCCAGCAGCGCGTCGCTTGGGCCGTCGCGGTATTCAAAGACCATGCCGCCATTGCCCGCGTCGCGCAGCAGGCCGGCGAAGAAGCCGCGCGTGAGCTTGTCGAAGTGGATCTCGCTCTGCTCGTAGACGGCCTCGAACAGTGCGTAGTAGCCATCGACCAGCGCGTCATCGGCAAAGGCCGCGCCCGTGGGAATGCGCGTGATGTGCAGCCGCGCGCGGCTCCTGAGCTTGCGCCGGAGGTTGCTGCGCCGGCTCTTGGACAGGTGCGACAGGTATTCATCGAGGCTGGCGAAGTCCATGGGCACATAGGCCAGCGCCTGGCCTTCGACCAGGATGAAGCCGCTGTCCTGCAAGGCCTGTGCCAATGCCTGCGCATGCTCGTTGTCCTCGGCCGCGAGCAGCGGCGAGTCCTGCGGCAGATCCTTGACGATGGTCAGCATGGTCCTGCCCGCGCGTTGGCGCAGCGCGCCGGCCTGCTGCGCCGCCGGGGTGCCGCGCGGCAACGGCGCGTATTCGCTGACCGTGGTGCCGACGAAGTCGGTGGTGAGACGCAGGCGCCGCGATAGCCAGCGGCCCCCCGGCAACGACAAAAGACGCGCCTTGAGCGCGTCGTCTGCGGTGGTCAGCAGGTCGAACGGCGCCGTGAAGGCCGGCGCCGGCCAGTCCCGCAGCGGTGCAAAGCCCTCGGGCGGGTGGTTTGCGAACTGGTGCAGCAGGCCGTCGGGTTCGAGCTGGTTGCGGAAGGTCTCCGTCGCCATGCGCCGTTCAGGCAGCCTTGGCGCGGGTCAGCAGCTGGTCGAGGAGAAGCATGGCCTCGTCGATCTCGGGGCGCGTGATCATCAGCGAGGGCGCGAAGGTGATCACGTTTTTGTAGTAGCCGCCCACGTCCAGCACCAGGCCGCGTTTCTGGCCCTGGTAGTCGAGGCCGCCTTCCAGGCCGATGCCCACCATCTTGTCCAGCAGCGCCTTGTTCGGCGTGAAGCCGTCTTCGGTGCAGATCTCGGCGCGCAGCGCCAGGCCCAGGCCGTCCACGTCGCCGATCTCCTTGTGGCGCTTTTGCAGCTCCTTCAGGCCTTCGAGGAAGTAGGCGCCCGATTCGCGCACCTGGCGGCCGAAGTCCACCTCGTGCGTCATCTTCATGACCTCCAGGCCCAGGGCCGTGCCCAGCGGATTGGCGGCGAAGGTGGAGTGCGTGGAGCCCGGCGGGAAGATCGTGGGGTTGATCAGCTCCTCGCGTGCCCACAGGCCGCTCAATGCGTTCAGGCCATTGGTCAGCGCCTTGGCGAAGACCAGCACGTCGGGCTTGATGCCGAAGTTCTCCACCGACCACAGCGTACCGGTGCGCCAGAAACCCATCTGGATTTCATCGACCACCATCAGGATGCCGTGCTCGTCCAGCACCTTCTTCAGGCCCTTGAAGAAGTTGGCCGGCGGCACGACGTAGCCGCCCGTGCCCTGGATGGGCTCGACGTAGAAGGCCGCGTACTCGCACTGGCCGGTCTTGGGGTCCCAGATGGCGTGGTACTCGTTCTCGAACTTGCGCTCGAATTCACGCACGATCTGGTCCGCATACTCCTCGGCCGTCATGCCCTTGGGGCGGCGGAACGGGTAAGGGAAGGGGATGAACTGCGCACGGTCGCCAAAGTGGCCGAAGCGGCGGCGGTAGCGGTAGCTCGAAGTGATACTGGATGCGCCCAAGGTGCGGCCGTGGTAGCCGCCCTCGAAGGCGAACATCAGGCTCTTGCCGTTGCTGGCGTTGCGCACCACCTTCAGCGAGTCCTCGATGGCCTGGGCGCCGCCCACGTTGAAGTGCACGCGGCCCTTGTTGCCCCATTTCTTCTCGGCGTCCTGGGCGATGAACTTGGCCAGCTCTATCTTTGTCGGGTGCAGGTACTGGCTCGCGATCTGGGGCAGCTCCTTGAGCTGCTCGATCATCTTGGCCTCAAGCCGCTGGTTCTTGTAGCCGAAGTTCACGGCCGAGTACCACATCTGCAGGTCCAAATACGGCGTGCCCGCGTCGTCGTACATGTAGCTGCCCTCGCAGCCGGTGAAGATCTTGGGCGGGTTGACGTAGTGGACGGTGTCGCCGAACGAGCAGTATTGGGCTTCGTCGGCCAGCAGCTGGGCGTGGTTGATCACAGAAAAGGCTCCGAAAGTGCAGCCCGCCAGTGTGCGGGCGCAATCTTGCGGGCCTATTGCGCCTTTGTGTGCGCTGTGTGGAGGCGGCCGTGGCCTCGTCAGGCCAGCTGGAACAGCTTGCGCGCCCCCACCGGCGCCACGGCGCGCGCAATGGCACCGATATGGTCGGGCGTGGTGCCGCAGCAGCCGCCGACGATGTTCACCAGGCCCTCGGCGGCGAACTCGTGCACCAGGCGGCTGGTGACCTCGGGCGTCTCGTCGAAGCCGGTGTCGCTCATGGGATTGGGCAGGCCGGCGTTGGGGTAGCAGCTGATGAAGGTGTCCGGGGCGGCCTTGGCCAGCTCCTGGATGTAGGGGCGCATCAGCGCCGCGCCCAGGGCGCAGTTCAGGCCAATGGACAGCGGGTGCGCGTGGCGCACGCTGTGCCAGAAGGCCGTGACGGTCTGGCCCGAGAGGATGCGGCCCGAGGCGTCGGTGACGGTGCCGCTGATCATGATGGGCAGGCATTCGCCGGTCTGCTCAAAGGCCTCGTCCACGGCGAACAGCGCGGCCTTGGCGTTCAGCGTGTCGAAGATGGTCTCTACCAGGATCACGTCAGCACCGCCCTTGATGAGCGCCAGCGTCTGCTCCAGGTAGGCCGCGCGCAGCTGCTCGAACGTGATGTTGCGCGCGCCGGGGTCGTTCACGTCGGGGCTGATGCTGGCGGTCTTGGGCGTGGGGCCGAGCGCGCCGGCCACGAAGCGCGGCTTGTCGGGCGTGGAAAACTTGTCGCAGGCGGCGCGGGCGAGTTTTGCGCTCTCCAGGTTCATCTCGTAGGCCAGGTCTCCCATACCGTAGTCGTCCTGGGCGATGGAGGTGGCGCCAAAGGTATTGGTTTCGATCAGGTCGGCGCCGGCGGCCAGATAGCCCTCGTGGATGTCGCGGATCACGTCCGGGCGGGTCAGTGACAGCAGCTCGTTGTTGCCCTTCACGTCGCGCGCAAAGTCCTTGAAGCGTTCGCCCCGGTACTGCGCCTCGGTCAGTTTGAAGCGCTGAATCATGGTGCCCATGGCGCCATCGAGGATGGCAATGCGTTGTTCGAGGATGGCGGGGAGCTGCTGGGCGCGGGTGTAGTGGGGCAGGGTCATGGGCCCGATTGTAGGAAGGGCGCCGCACAATCCAGAAAGACCCGCAGCGCGGGAGTGATGACGCGTCAACACGCGAGGCCACCTGATTCACGCCGTGACGTTCTGCCGAAAGACGCGAATCGTGGCTGCAATTTTTCTTGACTGGCAACGAGTCTCAGATGGCTTGTCTTTCTCCCTCCCCCTCTGGGGGAGGGCCGGGGTGGGGGCCAGCGACGCTAGCGCGTTGCTGCCGGCAAGATGCCGGCGCTCCAGCCCCCATCCCTGCCTCGGTGCTGGCGGCGAGACGCCGCCGCTCTTCAGGCAGTCCAGTTCCGCACTGGCGGAACTGGAGCCGCGGCCTTCAGCCCCAAAGGGGGAAGGAGTCTGAGGCAGCTTTCTAATCAAGCAATTTTTTCGTGCAAGGTACGGTCGGCAATGCGCATGTCGTACTTGGTTTGCAGGTTCATCCAAAAACGCGGCTCCATGCCGAAGAACAAGCCCAGCCGCAAGGCCGTGTCGTCGGGGATCGGGCGCTTGCCATTGACCAAATCGCTGATGCGGCTCGGTGACACGTCAATGTCCGCAGCAAGCTGGCGCGCAGAGATGCCCATGGGTTTCATAAAGTCGTCCAGCAAAATTTCACCGGGGTGAATTTCGTCCAGTAGTTCAGCCATGTTGTTCTCCTGGCGGTAGCCCACGATTTCGACCTGCTACCCCAGCTGCATGATCTGGCCCAGCACCAGCAGAACCTGCGCGAAGGCCGCATCTGGCACCCGTCCCAGCGGGTGCGGCTTGCCGCCGCGCATCTTCCAGTCAAAGGACTTGGGCTGGTGGCACAGCACGTAGCTGGTGGCTCCGGCCTTGCGTCCGCCGGCCACGCCGGCAGCCACGGCAAAGGGGTTGCTGGCGTTGTAGGCCGCCGTGGTCATGGTCAGGCCGATGACCAGCGCCGTGGGTTCGTTGAAGGCGCGCGGCGAAAGCACCAGAAAAGGGTGGACGTCGCGCATTTCGCGCCCGGCCTGGGGGTTGCAGTCGAGCCAGATCACCTCCTGGCGCTCGGGTATCCAGGGGCCCGCGCTGCGGGTCACCACCGTTCGGCCCCCAGGCGTTCGCCGGCGGCCATGACCTCTCCGCCATGCAGATCGGGGTCGAACAGGGCCAGGCGCTGCGCCAGGCTCAGGGGCTCGTCCGCCAGCGGCTCTATCACCACGCGCTTGCCTTCGACCAGCACGCGCACGCGCTGCTCTGCATGCAGGCGCGCCGCGCCGGCTATGGCCGCGGGCAGGCGCACGCCCAGGTTGTTGCCCCAATGCTTGAGGGTGAGGATGGATTCGGGGTGCATGGCAGGCCTCCATTGTTTAAACAAGTATAAACAAGACCCGCCAGGCGCGCAAACACCCTGGGTGCCTATCCTCTCTGATAAGCGGCTCAATACGACTTCGGCAACCCCAGCACCTTCTCGGCAATAAAGCACAGGATGAGCTGCGGGCTCACCGGCGCCAGGCGCGGGATCCAGGACTCGCGCATGTAGCGCTCGACGTGGTATTCCTTGGCGTAGCCCATGCCGCCGTGCGTGAAGATGGCGCGCTCGCAGGCGCGGTAGCCGGCCTCGGCGCCCAGGAACTTGGCGGCGTTGGCCTCGGCGCCGCAGTTCTGGCCCTGGTCGTACAGCCAGGCGGCCTTTTGCACCATGAGGTGCGCGGCCTCCAAGTCCATCCAGGCCTCGGCCAGCGGGTGCTGTATGCCCTGGTTCTTGCCGATGGGGCGGCCGAACACCTCGCGCTCGGCCGCGTAGCCCGCCGCGCGCGCCAGGGCGGCGCGGCCCAGGCCCACGGCCTCGGCGGCGATCAGGATGCGCTCGGGGTTCATGCCGTGCAGGATGTAGTTGAAACCCTTGCCCTCCTCGCCCACGCGGTCTTCTACCGGGATGCGCAGGCCGTCGATGAACAGCTGATTCGTGTCCACGCATTTGCGGCCCAGCTTGGCTATTTCTCTCACCTCGACCTTGCTGCGATCCAGATCCGTGTAGAACAGCGTCAGGCCCTCGGTGCCCTTGCATTCCTCCGCCGGCTGGGTGCGCGTCAGCAGCAGGATCTTGTTGGCCACCTGGGCCGTGGAGATGAAGACCTTCTGGCCATGCACCACGTAATGGTCGCCCTTGCCTCCTTCGCTTCGCACGGCGCGCGTCTGCAGCTTGAGCGTGTTCAGGCCAGCGTTGGGCTCGGTCACGCCGAAGCAGGCCTTGTCCTTGCCCTGGATCAGCGGCGGCAGCCAGCGCTTTTTCTGCTCGTCCGTGCCGAACACCACGACAGGGTGCAGACCGAAGATGTTCATGTGCACGGCCGACGCACCCGACAGGCCCGCGCCCGTGGCCGAGATGGTGTGCATCATCAGCGCGGCCTCGCTGATGCCAAGGCCGGCGCCGCCGTATTCCTCGGGCATGGCGATGCCCAGCCAGCCGGAATCGGCCAGCGCCTGGTGGAAGTCGTGCGGAAAGCCGCCCTCCTGATCCTTTTTCAGCCAGTAGTCGGCGTCAAACGGCGCGCAGACGCGCTCGATGGCGGCCTTGATCTGTTCCTGCTCGGGGGTGGGTGCGAAGTTCATGGCCGGATGACCTTGTCGGGTGATTCGCCATAGGGCGGGCTGTAGATCACCAGCAGCTTGACGGGTGTGTCGCTGGTGACGTCGAAGGTGTGCATGCGGTCGGCCGGAAAGAAGCACATGTCGCCCGGCAGCATGTCGAAGGCCTCGCCATCCACCGAGGCGCGGGCCGTGCCCTCCAGCAGGTAGCAGGCCTGCTCGATGCCGGGATGGGCGTGCGGCAGCGCGCCGCCGCCCTTGTGCAGCGTGCCCAGCAGCACCTCCATCTGCTTGGCACCCACGGTCTCGGGGCCTATCAGGCGCTGGTTGAAGGTGTGGTGGTGGTTGGCGGGCTGGTAGCTGGGAATATTGGCAGCGCGCACCAGGTAGCGGGATGTGGTCATGGCTTGTACCTCACTCGGGTTGGATTCCTGCCTGCTGGATCAGCGTGCGCCAGTGCGTCAGCTGCTGCCCCACGTACTGCGCAAACTCCTCGGGCGTCTTGCTGGGCCAGACCTGAAAACCAATCAGCGCCAGCTTGTCCTGCAGCGCCTTGTCGGCCAGCACGGCCTGCAGCTCGGTGTTCAGGCGCTGCACCACGGCAGGCGGCAGGCCCGCGGGGCCGAAGATGCCGTTCCACGAGGTCAGGTCAAAGCCCTTCACCGTCTTGCCTATGGGCGGCACGCCCGGCAGCAGCGGCGTGGGCTCGGCCGTGGTGATGCCCAGGGCGCGCACCCTGTCGGTCTTCAGCATGCCCATGCCCGACCCCAGGTCTGCCACGTACACCTGCACCTGGCCGCCCACCAGATCCGTCATGGCCTGGGGGCTGGACTTGTAGGGCACGCCCAGCACGTCGATCTTGGCGATGTGCTTGATGCTCTCCATGGCCACCAGCGAAGTGCTGTTGGGCGTGGCATAGCTCAGCTTGCCCGGGTTGGCGCGCGCGTAGTCCAGCAGCTCGGCCAGCGTCCTGGCGGGCACGGCGGGGTGCACGGCCAGCGCAAACGGCAGCTCGCCCACGCGCGCCACGGGCGTGAAGTCCTTGATCGGGTCGTACTTCAGGCTCTTGTACAGCGCCGGGTTGGCCGAGTGCGAGGTGTTGGTCGTCATGAACAGCGTGTAGCCGTCCGGCTTGGCCTTGGCGACGAACTGCGCCGCCACCTGGGCATTGGCGCCGGGCTTGTTATCCACGATCACCGGCTGCTTGAGCCGCTCCGCCAGCCCCGCGGCCACGGCGCGCGCCACCGAATCGGTGCCGCTGCCGGCCGCAAAGGGCACGACCAGGGTGACGGGGGTGCTGGGGTAGGCCTGGGCCAGGGCGGTGGTGGCCGAAAGGGCCAGCACACAGGCGGCAAGCGCGCCGCGTAGCAACATCTGCATGGCATGTCTCCGTTGTCGTGATTGCAGTGCGTGCCATTCTTGGCGCGTTCACCATTTGCGTCAAATTCAATCGGTGGACTGATCGATAGGGTTTGCGAATGGTTGATGCGGCGCACAATACGCGCCTGCGCCAGGCTTTGCGGTATTTATGTCAAATCGGCATGTAACGCTTATCCGGCAAGCGTAAGCAGCTATCAAAAAAGAGAGTTATCGGTTTGTCCCCCGCGCATTTCGTCCTGCACGACGTCTTTGGCTACGAGCAGTTCCGTGGCCCGCAGCAGGCCATCATTGAGCATGTGGTTGCGGGCGGCGACGCGCTGGTGCTAATGCCCACGGGCGGCGGCAAGAGCCTGTGCTACCAGGTGCCGGCCATCGTGCGGCGCGACGCCGGCCATGGCGTGACCATCGTCGTGTCGCCGCTGATCGCGCTGATGCACGACCAGGTCGGCGCGCTGCACGAGGCCGGGGTGGAGGCGGCGTTTCTCAACTCCACGCTGGACTGGCAGCAGACGCTGGACGTGGAGCGGCGCCTGGCGCGCGGCGAGATCACGCTGCTGTACGCCGCGCCCGAGCGCGTGGTGACGGAGCGCTTCATCGGCCTCTTGGACGACCTGCATGCGCGCGGCCAGCTCTCGCTGTTCGCCATCGACGAGGCGCATTGCGTGAGCCAGTGGGGCCACGACTTCCGGCCCGAGTACCGCCAGCTCAACCTGCTGCACGCGCGCTACCCCGGCGTGCCGCGCATTGCGCTCACGGCTACGGCGGATGCGTTGACGCGCGCCGACATCGTGCACGGCCTGCAGCTGCCTGCCGCGCGGCAGTTCGTGAGCAGCTTCGACCGGCCCAACATCCGTTACCGCATCGAGGAGAAGAAGGAGCCGCTGGCCCAGCTGCTGCGCTTCATCACGCGCGAGCACCTGGGCGACGCCGGCGTGGTCTATTGCCAGTCCAGGAAGCGCGTGGAGGAAATGGCCCAGGCGCTGCAGGATGGCGGCATCAACGCGCTGCCCTACCACGCGGGCATGCCGGCGGACATGCGCCAGGCGCACCAGGATAGGTTTTTGCGCGAGGACGGCATCGTCATGGTCGCCACCATCGCCTTCGGCATGGGCATAGACAAGCCCGACGTGCGCTTCGTCGCCCATGTGGACATGCCCAAGAACATCGAGGGCTACTACCAGGAGACGGGCCGCGCCGGGCGCGACGGGCTGCCGGCCGACGCCTGGATGGTCTACGGCCTGCAGGACGTGGTGAACCAGCGCCGCATGATCGACGACGGCGACGCGGCCGAGGAGTTCAAGGCCGTGCTGCGCGGCAAGCTGGACGCGCTGCTGGCCCTGGCCGAGGCCACGGACTGCCGGCGCGTGCGGCTGCTGCATTACTTCGGCGAGGAATCGCAAGCCTGCGGCAACTGCGACAACTGCCTGAACCCCCCGGCGGTGTGGGACGGCACGGACGCGGCGCGCAAGCTCCTGTCCACCATCTACCGCGTGCACGCGGCCAGCGGCCTGACCTTTGGCGTGGGCCATCTGATGGACATCGTGCGCGGCAAGGCGACCGACAAGGTGCGCCAGTTTGGGCACGATCAGCTGTCCACCTTCAACCTGGGCGCGCAGTATTCGGAGCAGCAGCTGCGCGGCGTGCTGCGCCAGTTGCTGGCGTTGGGGGCGGTGGGCGTGCACCGCGTCGCCACCGAGGCCGGCCACAGTTTCGACACCCTGACCCTGACGCCCGGCTCGCGCGCCGTGCTGCGCGGCGAGCAGGCCGTGCAGCTGCGCGAGGCCACGGCCAAGGCGGCCCCCAAGGCCAAGCGCCGCGCCGCCCCGGCCAGCGCCGCCGCGGCCGAACTGGGGCAGGACGCGCAGGTGCGCTTCATCAACCTCAAGGCCTGGCGCGCCGAGGTGGCGCGCGAGCACAACCTGCCGGCCTACGTGATCTTCCACGACGCCACGCTGGCGGCCATCGCCGAGCGCAACCCGGCCACGCTTCAAGACCTGCATGGCGTCAGCGGCATGGGGGCCAAAAAGCTGGAGGCCTACGGGGCCGAGGTGCTGCGCGTGTGCGCCCTGTAGCCGCCTGGCTCAGCGTGCCGGCGCTGCCAGACTCCTGCCCGGCCGGCGCAGCGACAGCCAGGCCAGCAGCGCGCCGGCGGCAGCGCCGGCCAGTGCGTCCAGCGCCACATGCTGCAAGGTGGCCAGCGTGGACCAGGCAATGGCGGTGCAAAACACCGCATTCGCCAGCCTCCAGCCGCGCGGCGCGCGCATGGCCTGCAACAGCCGCTGCAGCCAGATCGCCGAAAACACCGCCGACGCCACATGCAGCGACGGAAAGGCATTGCCCGCGCCGTCCATGCCCTTCAAGAACGCCAGGCTCGGATGGGCGCTCCAATCCACGTTGAAATGGGGCACCTTGGTCGGAAAGAACCAGAACAGCGCCAGGCAGAACAGGCACAACAGGGCTATCCAGGCCCCGTAACGCAGCAGCCCGCGAAAGTTGCCGATCAACGCCGGCGGCAGCGACACATAGACCCACAGTGACGCATAGACGGGAAAGGCCAGCGGCGAGAAGCCTACCCAATGATCCAGCGCCGTCAGCGGCATGGTCACGACCGCGCCGGCAGGGCGATGCAACACATAGAAATAAGCGTGAAAGAACAGGGTGATGAAGGCCGTCGTGCCCACGCCCTTGATCGGCCACAGGCAGACCATGCGCCGCGCCAACTCCCGGTACCAGGGCAGGTCGGAGGCGGCAAGCGGGCTGTCGGCGTACATCGGGGGCGAGAGAAGGCGGCGCTGCATCATATATAGGTCAGCAGCTAAAATTCAGGGTTTTTCCCCTGCGGTCTTGCGGCCTTGATTTTTTGCGACCCTACGCCATGGACTCCACCGAACTGATTCGCAAATTTCTCCAGGAACGCCTTGGCGTCGAGGCCGACAAGGCGCGGCCGGATGCCGTGCTGGCCGACCTGGGTGTGGATTCGCTGATGATCGCCGAGCTGATGTTCGAGGCCGAGGATCGCCTGGACATCAGTATCGAGAACAGCGAGACCGTGCCCGTCACGGTGGGCGACATGCAGAAGATCATCGACCGCCTGCTGGCCGAGAAAACCGCCAAGCCATGAAGCCCCGGCGCGTCGCGGTCACCGGGCTCGGGCTGGTCAGTCCCTATGGCGGCGACCTGCCCGATTTTTTTGCGCGCCTGCTGCAGGGCGAGTCGGCCGTGTACCACCTGCAGACCGACGACGTGCCGCGCCCCTTGTCCATGCCCTTCGTCAGCTGCCGCGGTTTTGACGCGCGCTCCGCCCTGGGCGGCCCGCTGGCGGCGATGATGGAGCGCTTCTCCCAGCTCGGGCTTGCGGCGGCGTTTGACGCCTGGCTTGACGCCGGCCTCTCGCGCCAGCCTGCCGAGGGCGAATCGCGCGACGACTGGGGCTGTCTGTGGGGCACGGCGCTGGGCGGCATCCAGACCTTCGAGCGCGGCTACAAGGACATGTGGCTCAACGGCCGCCAGCGCATTTCGCCCCTGTCGGTGGTGATGAGCATGGGCAATGCGGTGAACGCGCACATCTCCATCCAGCTGGCTTTAGGTGGCGTCAGCTCCAGCCATACGGCGGCCTGCGCCTCGTCGGCGGTGGCGATTGGCGAGGCGTTCCGCCGCATCCGCGCGGGCGACGCCAAGCTCATCCTGACGGGAGGCTCCGACGCCACGCAAACCTATGGCGTGGCCCAGGGCTGGCTGGCGATGAAGCTGCTCTCGCCCGACGTGGGCGATGCCGCCTATCAGGCCTGCCGCCCGTTTGCGCAAGACCGCGCCGGCCTGGTGCTGGGCGAGGGCGGCGCCGCCCTGGTGCTGGAGGACTGGGAGCACGCCGAGCAGCGCGGCGCCACCATCCACGCCGAGATGGTGGGCTATGGCGCCAGCTGCGACCACAGCCACCTGGTGCGCCCCGACGCCGCCGGTCAGGCGCGCGCCATGCGCGCGGCGCTGGCCGAAGCGGCTTTTGAGCCCGAAGACGTGGACTACGTCAACGCCCATGGCACCTCCACGCCCGAGGGCGACCCGATCGAAATCGACGCCATCAAGCAGGTGTTTGGTGCGCATGCGCCGCGCCTGGCGGTCAGCGCCACCAAATCCATGCACGGCCACCTGCTGGGCGCCGCCGGCGCCATCGAGGCGCTGGCCACGGTGCTCGCCCTGCGCCAGCAGGCCCTGCCGCCCACGGCGCACCTGGCCGGGCGGCTGGACTCGGCCTGCGCCGGCGTGGATCATGTTTTTGAGGGCCGGCGCAACGCGCGCGTGCGCGCGGCCCTGTCCAATTCCTTTGCCTTTGGCGGCAGCAACGCGGTGCTCGCGTTCCGCCAGGCGCCCTCCCAGTGAGCTTTTCCCATGACCACGACCCCTATCGACACCCTGCTGCCCGAGGTGGCTGCCCTCATCGTCGAAGCGCTGAACCTGGAGGTGCAGCCGGCCGACATCGATCCGCAGGCGCCGCTGTACGGCGACGGCCTGGGGCTGGATTCGATCGACATGCTGGAGATCGCACTCGTCGTCTCCAAGCGCTACGGCTTTCAGCTCAAGTCGGACAACGAGCACAACCAGCAGATCTTTGCCTCGCTGCACGCGCTGGCCACGCACATCGCCGCGCACCGTACCAAGTGAGAGCCTGTTCACGGCCTCCAAGCCCATGACCCACTGGCGCAACGTGCTGGCCGCGCTGCTGTTGGCGTTGTGGGCGTTGTCGGCCCACCTGGCCAGCAGCGGCATCGGGCCGGCAGACCTGCACATCGTCGTCGCCGTGGCGCCGCTGGCCGCTAGCGCGCTGCTGATCGCCTGGCAGTCGCCCTGGCCGCTGCGCGCCAGCGGCGCACTGCTGTTGGCCGCTGCCGTGCTGCTGGCCTTCACCTGGGCCTGGCTGCGCGGCCATCTGCCCTGGCTGTACTACCTGCAGCACCTGGGCGCGCATCTGGCGCTGGCGGTGTTTTTTGCGCGCTCGCTGGCGCCGGGGCGCGAGCCCGTGGTCACGGCCATGGCGCGCATGCTGGCCGTGGGGCCGGTGAGTGCGCGGGTTGAGCGCTATACGCGCGGCGTGACGCTGGCCTGGGCGCTGTTCCTGGCCGGCAACGCACTCGTCTCCACGCTGCTGTTTGCCTGGGCGCCAGCCGAAGTCTGGTCGGTGCACGCCAACCTGCTCACTGGCCCGCTGATCGCCCTGTTCTTCGGCCTGGAGATGCTGCTGCGCCGGCGCATGCTGGCGCCCGAGGAGCGCCCCGCCATCAAGGACGTGGTGCGCGCCTGGCAGGCGCAGCGTGGCCAATCCTCCTCTGCACAGAATCGCCTTTCATGACAGCCTTACCCCTGGTCAGCCACCGCTCGCTGCACGACACCCTCGCCTGGCGCCCGCAGGGGCCGGTCAGCGTGGCGCGCTACTGCGCCGACGCGCAGGCGCTGGCGGATTGGCTGCCAGCCAGCCGCCACCTCGTCAACCTGTGCGAAGACCGCTACCACTATGCCGTGCTGCTCGCCGCCTGCGCGCTCTCGGGCCGCGTCAGCCTGCAGCCCTCGTCGCAGTCCGAGGCTACGCTGCGCCAGCTGGCGCTGGACTACCCCGGCGCCATTGCCATTACCGACGCGCCTACGCCGCTGCCGCCGGAGCTGCCGGGGCACGCACTGCCCGCGCTGGACGCGCTGGCGCAGCGCCCCTGCAGCGCCATCCCGTGCATTGCGGCAGATGCCACGGTGGCCATCCTGTTCACCTCCGGCTCCACCGGCATGCCCCAGCCGCATGCCAAGACCTGGGGCAAGCTGGCCGTCAACGGCCGCACCGAGGCCGTGGCGCTGGGGCTACTGGAGCAGCCCCATGTGCTGGTCGGCACGGTGCCGGCGCAGCATGCCTTCGGGTTTGAATCCACCTTCCTGCTCGCACTGCACGGGGGCTGCAGCTTCTGGAGCGGCAAGCCCTTCTACCCGCAGGACTTGGTCGACGCACTCGCTGCCGTGCCCGCGCCGGCGATGGTGGTGACCACGCCCTACCACATGGCGAGCGTGCTGGCCTCGGGCGTGCAGCTGCCGCCGGTGGCGCGCTGGCTCTCGGCCACGGCGCCGCTGGATGCGCAACTGGCCGCGCAGGTGGAGGCGCGCTTTGGCGCGCCGGTGTTCGAGATCTACGGCTCCACCGAGTCCTCGCAGCTGGCCACGCGCCGCACCACAGCCGGCCCCGAGTGGCAGCTGATGCCCGGCGTGCGCCTGGAGCAGGAGGGCGACACCACCTGGGCTTGCGACGGACATGTGGAGGGGCGTATCGCGCTGGCCGACATCATCGCGCTGCAGGCCGGCGGCAGCTTCACGCTGCAGGGGCGCCACGCCGACATGGTGAACCTGGCGGGCAAGCGCACCTCGCTGGCCTACCTGAACCACCAGCTGCGCGCGCTGCCCGGCGTGCAGGACGCGGCCTTCTTTTTGCCCCAGGAAGACGGCGTGGATCGCGTCGGCCGCCTGACGGCCTTCGTCGTCGCCCCCGGGGTGGAGCGCGCCGCGCTGCTGGCCGCCTTGCGCACGCGCATCGACCCCATCTTCCTGCCGCGGCCGCTGGTGCTGGTGGACGCCATCGCGCACAACGCCACCGGCAAGATTGCGCGCAGCACGCTGGAAGACCTGTACGAGCGCCATGTCCGCTGAGATATCCGCCGAGTGGCGCGTCCCCCCTGGCCATCCGGCCTTGGCCGGGCATTTCCCGGGCCGCCCCATCGTGCCCGGCGTGGTGCTGCTCGACCGCAGCCTGCTGCTGGCGGGCAGCTTGCCGCCGGGCCGGCGCTGGTGCATCGCCCAGGCCAAGTTTCTGCGCCCCGTGGGGCCGGGGGAAGTATTGCGCTGGAGCTTCACGGCCACGTCAGACACCGCGCAGCGCTTTGCCATCCATGCCGGCGACGCGCTGGTCGCCAGTGGCCTGCTGCAGCAGGAGGCGGTGTGAACCAGTCGGCCACTTGGGCCCAGGAGGGCGAGCGCAGCCAGGTCTGGGTGATCAAGCTGATGCTGTGGATTTCGCTCACCGCCGGGCGCCGCCTGGGCCGCTTGGTGCTGTACGGCATTGCGCTGTATTTCACGCTGCTCGCCCCCAAGGCGGCGCGTGCCAGCCGCGCCTATCTGACGCGGGTGCTGGGCCGGCCGCCACGTTGGGCCGAGCGCTACCGCCATGTGCTGTGCTTTGCCAGCACCATCCACGACCGGGTGTTTCTGCTCAAGGGCCGGGGCGCACAGTTCAATGTCGAAGTGCAGGGCGCGGACGAACTGCACGCCGCGCTGGCCGATGGCCAGGGGGCGCTGCTGATGGGCGCGCACCTGGGCAGCTTCGAGGTGCTGCGCACCATGGGCCGTGAGCGCGGCAACCTGCGCGTGGCCATGGCCATGTACCCGGACAACGCGCGCAAGCTGAACGCCACGCTGGCGGCGCTCGCGCCCGAGCTGCAGCAGGACGTGATTGCCCTGGGCCATGTGGATGCCATGCTGGCCGTGCGCGACCGGCTGGAGCAAGGGAATTTGGTGGGCCTGCTCGCCGACCGCAGCCTGGGCGCGCAGGACGCCTGCACGCGACTGCCGCTGCTGGGCGATGCCGCCCCTTTCCCCGACGGGCCCTGGCGCCTGGCCGTACTGCTGCAGCGGCCGGTGTTCTTCATGGCCGGGCTGTATTTGGGCAGCAACCGCTATCAAATCCGCTTCGAGCGCATCGCGGACTTCCGCGCCGTCGCGCGCAGCGAACGCAGCGCGGCCATGGCTGCAGCCCAACAGGCCTATGTACAGGCCATAGCACGCGCGCTGCGCGACTCGCCCTGGAACTGGTTCAACTTCTACGATTTTTGGCAGACACCCGAATGAAGCGTTTTTTCATCGCCCTGCTGTGCGCCGGCGCGTCGCTGGCCGCACATGCCGCCTTTGACATCAACCAGCTGATGGGCGAGCTGGCCCAGTTCAAGGGCGGGCGCGCGCGTTTTGTCGAGACGCGCCATGTGGCCTTGCTGGACGCCCCCGTGGTCTCCAGCGGCGAAATGCGCTTCACGCCCCCCGACCGGCTGGAAAAAGACACCCTGAAACCCCGCCGCGAAACCCTGGTGCTGGAGCAGAACACCCTCACCGTGGAGCGTGACGGCCACAGCATGACCTGGCACATCGGCAGCCGCCCCGAGGCCATGGCTTTTATCGAAAGTGTGCGCAGCACCTTGTCCGGCAACCGCGAGGCGCTACAAAAATACTACCGCCTGGAGCTCTCCGGCAGCCAGAAGGACTGGACGCTGCTGCTGCTGCCCACCAGCAGCGAGCTGCAGGCGCTGGTCACGCGCATCACCGTGCGCGGCAGCGGCGCCCAGGTGCGGCGCATCGAATACCAGCAGGCCGACGGCGACCGCTCCGAGCTGGTCATCACCCCGATCGCGGAATGAAGTTCACACCCCTGCGCATCCTGCTGTTGTGGCTGCTGGCCATGGGCGCGGGCGTGGCCATCGTCTGGCACGGCCGCTTCGTGGCCGACATGTCGTTTTTCATGCCGTCCAAGCCCAGCACCGAGCAGCAGGTGCTGGTCGAGCAGCTGCAGGACGGGGCGGTCTCGCGCCTCTTGATGCTGGCCATCGAGGGCGGCGATGAGGCCGGGCGCGCGCAAGCCTCCAAGGCCTTGCGCCTGGCGCTCAAGGACAGCAAGCTGTTTCAGTCGGTGCAGAACGGCGAGATGGACGCGCTGGCCAGCGAGCGCGACTTTCTGCTGCGCTGGCGCTACCAGCTGAGCCCGGCGGTCACGCCCGAGCGCTTCACCGAGGCCGGGCTGCGCGCGGCGATCGATCGCAGCATCGACATCATCTCGTCGCCCATGGGTCAGCTGCTCAAGCCTACTCTGCTGCAAGACCCGACCGGCGAGGTGCTGGAGGTGCTCACGCGGTTGCAGCCGGGCAGCGAACCGCGCCTCACGGATGGCGTCTGGGCCGCGCAGGACGGCAGCCGCGCGCTGCTGCTGGCGCAGACCCGGGCGGGAGGGTCGGACACCGACGGGCAGGAGCAGGCCATCACCCAGGCGCACGCGCTGTTCAATGCGCTGCCGCAGGCGCAGGGCCTCACGCTGGTGCTGTCCGGCCCCGGCAGGTTCGCCGTGCAATCGCGCGATACCGTGCGCACCGAGGTCTCACGCACCTCCACCCTGGGCATGCTGGGCATCGCGCTGGTGCTGGCCTGGGTCTACCGCTCGCCGCGCACGCTGGCGCTGGGCCTGCTGCCGGTGGCCACGGCCGCGCTGGCCGGCATCGTCTGCGTCAGCCTGGTATTTGGCAACGTGCACGGCATCACCATCGGCTTTGGCTCGGCGCTGATCGGCGAGGCGGTGGACTACGCGATTTACTTCTGCATCCAGTCCGGCCGCGTGGGGCTTTCTGTCTGGCGCGCGCATTTCTGGCCGACGATCCGCCTGGGCGTGCTGACCTCGGTGGCGGGTTTTGGCGCGCTGCTGTTTGCCGGCTTCCCCGGCCTGGCGCAGCTCGGGCTGTATGCGCTCTCGGGCGTCGCCACGGCGGCGCTGATGACGCGCTTCGTGCTGCCACGCCTGGTCGGCGAGCGTGGCGTGCAGGTCGGCGCGCCGGGGCTGATCGCGCGCAGCACGCAGGGCTGGCTGGCCCACGCGCAGCGGCTGCGCTGGCCGCTGCTGGTTTTGGTGTTGCTCGCCATCGCCTATCTGGCGCTGCAGCGCAGCGACATCTGGAGCCACAACCTGTCGGCCCTGTCCATGGTGCGTGCGCAGGATGCGCAGGCCGACAGCCGCCTGCGCAGCGACCTGGGCGCGCCCGATGCGCGCTACCTGGTGCTGGTGCGCGGCGCCGAGTTGGAGAGCGTGCTGCAGGGCGCCGAGGACGCCGGCGCGCGCCTGCAGCCGCTGGTGGATCAGGGCCTGATCGGCGGCTTTGACAGCCCGGCGCGCTTCGTGCCCAGCCAGCGCACGCAGGCCGCGCGCGTCGCCGCCCTGCCGGCGCCGGGCGACCTGCGCCAGCGCCTGGCCGCCGCGCTGCAGGGTGCGCCCCTGTCCGCCACGCGGCTGGAGCCCTTCATCGCCGCCGTCGCCGCAGCGCGTGACCAGCCCTGGCTGCAACCCAAGGATCTGGACGGCACGGCGCTGGCGCTGGCCTTGAACGCGCTGCTGTCGCACAACGCCCAGGGCTTTAGCGCCATGCTGCCGCTGCACCCGCCCACCGGCAGCGCCGACGCCGAGATCCCGGTGCAGGCGCTGCGCCAGGCGCTGGCCGGCAGCGCGGCGGTGGTCATCGACCTCAAGGGCGAGTTCGAGCAGATGTATGGCGACTACCTGCGCCAGGCGATCTGGCTGTCGCTGGGCGGCGTGGCCGCCATCACGCTGCTGCTGGCGTTCACGCTGCGTGACCCGCGGCGGCTGGGACGGGTGCTGCTGACCCTGGGCGTCACCGTGCTGCTGGTCGTGGCCGGCCTGCACCTGCTGGGCGTGCGCCTGCACCTGCTGCACCTGGTCGGGCTGCTGCTGATCGTGGCCGTGGGCTCCAACTACGCGCTGTTCTTCGACCAGATCCAGATGGACGGCGGCCTGTCGCCCGACGTCTGGCTGTCCATGGGCTCGGCGGTGCTGACCACCGCCATCGGCTTTGGCGCGCTGGCGCTGTCGCGCGTGCCGGTGCTGCAGGCGCTGGGCAGCACCGTGGCGCCCGGCGTGCTGCTGGCCATGCTGGTGGCGGCGGCGTTGATTCCGCCTCAGAGGCCGGCGTGATGGAACAGCGCCATTACCCTCTAAGGGCGAACGATGTGCTGGTGCTGCTGCCCGGCGCGCAAATGCACCCCGCGGACGTGGAGCAGGCCGGCCTGCCCGCGCTGCTGCAGGCCAGCGGCGTGGCGCTCGACCTGCTGGTGCCGGATCTGCACATCGACCCCACGGGCCAGCGCGACGCGCAGCAGCTGCTTGCCGCCGAGGTGCTGGCGCCGCTGGCGGGGCAGTACCGGCGGCTATGGCTCGCCGGCATCTCGCTCGGCGGCTTGCTGGCGCTGCTGCAGGCGCAGCGCGCGCCCCAGGGCCTGGCCGGCCTGTGCCTGATCGCCCCTTACTCGGGCAGCCGGCTGACGACCAACGCCATCGCGCGCGCCGGTGGCCTGGCGTCATGGCAGCCCACGTCGGAACAACGGGCCGACCCCGAGTTTGAACTGTGGAGCCGCCTGCGCGCGGGTCAGCCGCCGCTCGCCAGCTTCATAGCCTGGGGGCGGGACGATCGCTTTGCCGCCGGCATGGCCGCGCTGGCCGAACAGCTGCCCCAGGCCGAGCGCCATGTGGGGGACGGCGGCCATGACTGGCCCGCCTGGCGCCCGCTGTGGCGCAGCGCCCTGGCCTGGATCGCGCGCCGGCAGGGGGCGGCCTGATGCCGCGCCGCTGGCGCCCCGCGCCGCTGCTCGCCGGATCGGCCCTGCTGCACGCGGGCGCCGCCGCCGGCGTGCTGGCCGTGCCCGCGCTCTGGCCCTGGGCGCTGGGCGCGGTGGCGGCCAACCACGCGCTGGTGACCACGCTGGGGCTGCTGCCGCGCTCGCAGGCGCTGGGGCCCAACATCACCCGCCTGCCGGCTGCCTTGGAGGGCGCTGGCGGGCGCATTGCCTTGACCATTGACGATGGCCCGGATCCAGAGGTCACGCCGCGCGTACTCGACCTGCTGGCAGCGCATAGGCTCAAGGCCAGCTTCTTCCTCATCGGCCACCGCGCCGAGCGCCACCCGGCACTGTGCCGGGCCATCGTCGCCCAGGGCCACCGCGTGGAGAACCATGGCTACAGCCACTCGCACGCGCTGTCGCTGTTCGGCCCGCGGCGCCTGGCCGCCGACATCACCCGCGCACAGGCCGTGCTGCAAGACGCCAGCGGCCAGGCGCCGCGCTTTTTCCGCCCGACGGCGGGGCTGCGCAATGTATTTCTCGACCCGGTGCTCACGCGCCTCGATCTGCAGCTGGCGAGCTGGACGCGCCGCGGCTACGACACGCGCACAACGGATGCCGCGCTCGTCCTGCAGCGCCTGACGCGCCAGCTGGCCGACGGCGACATCCTGCTGCTGCACGACGGCCACGCGGCGCTGAGCGACGACGGCCAGCCGGTCATCACGCAGGTGCTGCCCCTGCTGGCGCAGCGCCTGGCAGATGCCCGCCTCGTCACTGCCACCATGCACCAGGTTTTTCCATGAACGTGGCGTCACCCTTCACGTCCCAGTGGCGGACGCGACCAGCGCGCGCTTTCGCCTTGCCGGCCGTTTCGGCGATCGCAATGGGAGGATCGCTGCTGTTTGCCAAAGTGAAGCCGGTTAGCTGGGCCGCCTGATCAACCTAGATTCGGTAGTTGAACGCGCTCGCCAGTGCCGTGATCGGCGTGCCAGGCAAGGCGTGACGACGCAGTGGGCTACTGCCCGCAAGGAGGAGCAACGCCGCATGGTGCGGCGAGCGCGGTGCAGGCGAGCGCGTAGCGCACTCACCCAACAGGTGAGCGGCAGCGAAGCAGGGAACGCCAATATCCATGCGGCTTTCCAGAAGGTTGCAAGCGGTCAACTGCCGAATCTAGGTTCAACCGCTCACACGCTTGGCTGGAGTTCCTGTGTTGACAACTGGCCGCTCCGACAGGCGCCCGGTCACGTATTTGTGCAGCACGCTGGCAATCAGGGTTTGGTAGGGCACACCTTCCTCCAGCGCCTTGACCTGGATGTCGCTCAGATCCGCAGAGGACAGGCGGATATTCACCCGGCGGTCTTTCAGCGCAGTGGCACGCGCTGCGGCCTTGAAGCGTTCCAACGCCTCCTTGCTGGCAACGGAGCGCAACTGACCATGCTCGAAAGCGTCCAGCAACTCTTGCTCATACGGGTCAATCTTCGGCATCTCGCGCTCCTTTCTGCAATACATCGCGTGTCGCCTTGCGACTTGGGATGATGGTCTTGAGGAAGAAATAGCGGTCTTCTTCAACAAACGGCACCAGGTAGGCATAGCCGTCACACGCCACTATCAGAATCTGCTGGTTCGGGTACTTCTTCTGGTTCGGGTGTTCGACAATATCCAGTAAACCGCCTGATTCGATGGCAACCACCATGCGCTCGAACGAAACGCCCCGCAGTGCCAGCAGGTTTTCATTTTTTTCGGCGTTCCAGCGAAACGGTTTCATCCTCGCATGGTATGTTTTTGTGTGCCTATTGTCACCATGTTTTCTGGCATCGACGCGCTTCCATGCGGCTTGAGTGATCGTCATGCCCGGTAGTTAAGATCAAATCCTTTTGCTTGACTCAGCGACGTGTTTCCCCTGCATCTTTCCGCCACTACGCTCGCGACCTGCCTGGGCCGTGGCCTGGCCGCGCACCACGCCGCCCTGCGCACCGGCCACTCGGGCCTGCGCCCCTGCGACTTTGAATCGGTAGAGCTCGCCACCTGGATCGGCGCCGTCGATGGCGTCGATGCCGTGCAAGTGCCCGCTGCGCTGGCCCTGTACGACTGCCGCAACAACCGCCTCGCGCAGCTGGCCTTGGAAACCGATGGCTTTGCCGATCAGGTGCGCGCCGCCGTGCAGCGCCATGGCAGCCGGCGCGTGGGCGTGTTCCTGGGCACCAGCACCTCGGGCATTCTGCAGACCGAGCTCGCCTACCGCGCGCGCGACGCCAGCACCGGCGCACTGCCCGCAGCGCTGAGCTACCAGGGCTCGCATTGCCCGTTCTCGGTCACCGACTTCGTGCGCCAGTACCTTGGGGCGGAGGGCGTGGCGCTGACGATATCGACGGCCTGCTCGTCCAGCGCCAAGGTGTTTGCCGCCGCCGCGCGCCAGATGGCCCTGGGCAGCATCGACGCGGCCGTGGTCGGCGGGGTGGACAGCCTGTGCCTGACGACGCTGTACGGCTTTGCCTCGCTGCAGCTCACCTCAACGCAGCCCGCGCGGCCCTATGACGCGCAGCGCGACGGCATCTCCATCGGCGAGGGCGCGGCGTTTGCGCTGCTGGAGCGGCCTGACAACGCGCAGCACAGCGGCATCTACCTGCTGGGCGCGGGCGAATCCAGCGACGCACACCACATGTCCGCCCCGCACCCCGAGGGCCTGGGCGCGCGCCTGGCGATGGAGGCGGCGCTGCGCACGGCGGGCCTCGCGCCGCAGGACGTGGACTACGTGAATCTGCACGGCACGGCCACCCCCGCCAATGACGTGGCCGAGGGCCTGGCGATGGCGGCGCTGTTTGGCAGCGGCGTGCCCGGCAGCTCCACCAAGGGCGCGACCGGCCACACGCTGGGCGCTGCCGGCGCGGTGGAGGCTGTCATTGGTGCTTTGGCGCTGACCGAGGGCTGGATCCCCGGCAGCCCCGGCACGCAGGCACTCGACCCGGCCATGCAGCTCGACTACCGCCTGGCAGGCAGCAGCGCCGATCTGCGCACGGTACTCAGCAATTCTTTTGGCTTTGGCGGCAGCAACTGCGCACTGGTATTGGGCAAGAAGCTATGAATTTTGTAGTCAATCGCCCCTTGAAGGCCTGGCTCGACGGCATCGGCCTGATCGCTCCCGGCCTGCCCGACTGGGCGCAAGCCGCCGCAGTGCTGCGCGGCGAGCAGCCCTGGCAGAACGCCCCTGCGGCGCTGCCCGCCCCCGCCTTGCTGCCGCCCGCCGAGCGCCGCCGCGCCAGCCGCGTGATTCGCCTGGCGCTGGCGCTGGGGCAGGAGGCCGCAGCGCAGGCCGGCGCCGACCTGTCCCAACTGGCGACGGTGTTCACCGCATCCGGCGCCGACGGCCACAACTGCCACGCGCTGTGCGAGCAGTTGGCCAGCGACGACCGCCAGATCTCGCCCACGCGCTTTCACAACTCGGTGCACAACGCCGCCGCCGGCTACTGGGGCATTGCCACGCGCAGCATGGCGCCCTGCCAGGTGATCTGCGCCTACGACGGCAGCTTTGGCGCCGGCCTGCTCGATGCGCTGGCGCAGGTGGTGCTGGATCGCCGCCCCGTCCTGCTCATCGCCTACGACAGCGAATACCCCGAGCCGCTGCACGCCAAGCGCCCGCTGCCCGACGCCGCCGGCATGGCCTGGCTGCTGTCGCCCGAGCGCAGCGCGGCATCGCTGGCGCAGTTGCAAGTCACCACCGGCATGCAGGACGCGCCCAGCACCATGGAACAGCCCGAGCTGGAAGCCCTGCGCCACACCTACCCTGCGCTGCGCGCCCTGCCGGTGCTGCAGGCGCTGGCGCAGCGGCGCAGTGCCGATTTGGTGCTGGACTACCTGCCCGGCCACAGCCTGGGCGTGAAGATCGAAGCACAGGGGCAACCATGCTAGAGCCGACCTTGCTGCCCGACCACGCCTGGATCGCCGCGCACATCCCGCACCAGGGCAGCATGTGCCTGCTGGAAGGCGTGCTGACCTGGGACGCGCAGCACATCGTCTGTCAGTCCAACAGCCACCAGTCGCCCGATAACCCGCTGCGCGCCGAAGGGCGCCTGGGCGCGAGCAACGCCGTGGAATACGCCGCCCAGGCCATGGCCGTGCACGGCGTGCTGCTGGCCGGCGATGCCCAGCCGCTGGGCGTGGGCTACCTGGCCAGCATCCGCAGCGTGCGCCTGCATGTCGATCGGCTGGACGACATCGCCGCGCCGCTGCATGTCGAAGTCACGCGCCTGTCCGGCGATGACGCCCTCATCCTCTACCAGTTCAGCGTCAGCGCCGCGGGGCAGAGCCTGGCCGAAGGCCGCGCTTCGGTGGTGCTGAACGCCGACGCCGAGTTGAAACTGCCATGACACCTGTATCGAACACCCCCCGCCGAGCCTTGGTCACCGGCGGCAGCGGCGGCCTGGGCCGCGCCATCTGCGAGCGTTTGGCCGAAGCCGGCCTGCACGTCATCGTCCACGCCAACCAGGGGCTGGATCGCGCCCAGGCGCTGGTCGATCGCCTGCATGTCAGCGGCGCCAGCGCCCAGGCCGTGGCTTTTGACGTCACCGACCGCCAGGCTAGCGCCCAGGCCATCGAGCAACTGCTGGAAGACGGCCCCATCCAGGTGCTGGTGAACAACGCCGGCATCCACGACGACACGGTGTTCGCCGGCATGGCCGGTGAGCAATGGGATCGCGTGCTGGATGTGTCGCTGAACGGCTTCTTCAACGTCACCCAGCCGCTGACTCTGCCCATGCTGCGCACGCGCTGGGGGCGCATCGTCAACCTGTCCTCGGTCACGGCGGTCGCCGGCAACCGCGGCCAGGTGAACTACGCCGCCGCCAAGGGCGGGCTGCACGCGGCCAGCCGATCCCTGGCGCTGGAGCTGGCCAGCCGCGGCGTGACCGTGAACGTGGTGGCCCCCGGCATCATCGCCAGCGGCATGGCCGAAGGCCAGTTCAGCCCTGAGGCCATCCGCCAAATGGTGCCCATGCAGCGCGCCGGCCAGCCGGGGGAGGTGGCCGAGCTGGTGGCCTTTTTGGCCTCCGAGGGCGCGGGCTACATCACCGGGCAGGTGGTTTCGGTCAACGGCGGGATGGCGTGATTTTGGATCAAAACTGCCTCTATGGCTTACCCAGAAAGCACGAAAAGCTATTAATTTAATACTAAAACCCATGCACGCACGCCCAGAACAAACCCAAGACTACCCTGTCTTGCGCCATATCTGGGAGCGCGTTTTACTATTGTTTTTGTAGGTCAAACCAATCCCCACTCGGGATGTTGCGCATGCATCCAATGCTTGGTGTGTTGCAGCAATTTTTCAGCGGCTTGCACACAGGCATTGACCGCAGCGTCGGCAATCGGGTCGCCCTCGTAATCATTGACGTTGCGCTGGCGGCGCAAGGCGTCCAGCACGATCAAATCAGCCTTGGGTACGCCTAGTACTTCGTTTCATCAAAATGTTGACGAAATGAAATCGATGCATTTGTTCGTCAGGCAAGGCGCAAACCGCAGTGATAGCCGTAGCTATCGCGAGGATTTGCAACGCCGCATGGCGGACAAAGGCGCGATTTTATGTCAATGTTTTGGTGGAACGGAGTACTAGGGTTTGATCCAGTGTTTGGATGGCCGTCTGGTGGTGCCCCGGCTGGTTGGTGGAGGTGCGCCAGCCATTGGCCCACAAACCGAGCATGGCGCATTGCAGGATGCACTTGTAGGCCGCGTCAAAGCGGTTGCCATTGCTCACCTGGGCAATGCGCGCGTCGGCCAGGTTCTGCTGCGCCGCTTGCAGCAGCTTGGCTATGCCTGCCGGATCAGGCGGCTGTGCCTGCAACCTGCCAATGGCGTGTAAGTTGCTCAAGCTCATCGTCGTCTCCTTGTATCCACAGCTTGGGTTTGCTCAGCACATCGCGCGCAAACGCATCGCCTGCGTGCAGCTTGGCGGCCAGCTCCTGGGGTGACCAGATCACAGGATTGACCTCGCGCCCAAGCTGTTCATGCAGCGGGTACAGGGCTTGCACTACGGCCACAAAATCTGCCGTGCCCAGCAGCAATACATCCACGTCGCTGTGCTCGGTGGCCGCGCCACTGGCGACCGAACCAAAGACAAATGCCAGCGTGATGTCTGCCGCCAGCGGCAGCAAGGCTGCGCGCAGCAGCGGCACGGCGCCATGCGTTTTGCGAAAGATGGCCGCTAGCTCGGGGTACAGCGGGTGCCGCACGTTGGCGCAGTAACAGGTCTGGTTGCCTTGCAGGCTGCGCAGCAGCAGGCCGACCTGGGTCAGCTTGTCCACCTCGCGCGCGAGTGTGCCGGCATGGCTGCCAGTCAACCGAGCCAACTCGCGCAAGTGCAGGCTGCGTCCCGGCTCCAGCAGCAAAGCGGCCAGCACGCGCTGACGGTTGGCCGGAATCAATAGATCGAGGGCGTCTTGTGCGTTGCTCATAAGGCGACAATTGTTGCCATAAAGGCGACAACTGACAAGGGTTTCAGGCGTTGCGTGTATGCGCCATTTCCTACACCTTCGGGTGGTGCAATAAAAATAAGCCAAACCGCTGAAACAGCATGCGTTGATAGCTATGTTTTTTGATATTTCCGCCACTGCGCCAACAGCGGCTCCACCATCGGAATCGTCAGCATGGTGCTGCAGACTGCCATCAGCAGCAGGGCGGTGAAGCTGGCGTTGGTGATGATGGCGCGGTCGAGCAGGATGTTGGCGAAGATGATCATGATCAGCGCCTTGGTCTGCAGCAGCCAGCCAATCAGCCGCGCCTCGCCCGGCGGCCAGCGCAGCCAGTGGCCGGCCAGGTGCACGCCCGCCAGTTTGCCCACCACCGAGGCCGCCAGCAGCAGGGCGGCGGCCAGCAGCATGTCCAGCCCGCCCATGGTCCAGCTGGTGCGCAGGCCGGTGGAGAGGAAGAACACCGGCATCAGCACCAGCAGCACATGGTGGCGCAGCGCGTCCATGCGCACCTGCTCAAACCAATCGGCGTCCAGCACCGCGCCGGCCAGAAAGGCGCCGACCATGAAGTGCAGCCCGGCCCAGTCCGCACCAAACGAGCACAGCGCCAGCCATATGAGCGCCAGAAACCAGCGGTCTGGCTGGGCCACGCGCGCCATCAGCCTGCGAAACAGCCAGGTGGCGGCGGCAAAGGCCAGCAGAAAGCCGAACTGGCGGCCGACGCGCGTCCAGTCCATGACGACGAGCGCCAGCACGCCCCAGATGGCCAGGTCGTCCAGGCTGGCGTAACGCAGGATGCGCTGGCCCAGCGGCTGGCGCAGCAGCGCGAGCTTTTCCAAAAACAGCACCAGGATGGGCAGCGCCGTCACCGCGCAGGCCATGCCCACGCCGGTGATGAATTGCCAGGGCTGTGCGGCCAGCCCCATCCAGCCCGGCCAGCGCAGCAACAGCAGCGCGGCCATGCAGCCCAGCAGCATGGGCATGCCCAGCGCCAGGCCGGCGACCAGGCTGCTTTCATGGCGTTGTGTCCAGGCCTGGCGCAGGTCCAGCTCCACGCCGGCAATCATCACGAACAGCATCACGCCCCACCAGGCGATGCCGTTCAGCGCCAGGCCCACCTCGGGCGTGAAGACGAAGGCGTGCACCTCGGGCAGCCAGCGGCCCAGCACGCCGGGGCCGAGCAGGATGCCGGCGATGATCTGCACCACCACCAGCGGCGCCCAGCGCTCGGTGCGCGCCAGGCGCCAGACCAGCCAGGGCAGGCTGAAGACCAGGGTGATGGCGATGAGGAAGCGCTCGGCCGTGCTCATGCAGCGCGCCCCGTCAGCCGGCGCCAGATGAGCAGCGGCAGGCGCAGCACGAAGCCGATGAACAGGCGCGTGTGCATCCAGGTCAACAGCGTGTTGTCGCGCAGATAGCGAAAGTGCGACACGCCGCCCTCGTCGGCACTCAGGTAGCGCACCGGCGCGTCCAGGTTCACCGGCGGCACGCCGGCCCAGCACAGGCGCACGACGGCCTCGGGGTCGAAGTCGAAGCGGCGCATGAAGCGCTGGCCGCGCATCACGCGGATCAGCGGCGCTATGGGGTAGACGCGAAAGCCGTAGAGCGAGTCACCAATGCCGGCCCACAGCGTCTCCAGATTGGCCCAGCCGTTGGAGACCTTGCGGCCATTCACGCGCAGGGCCGGCGCCTCGGGGCCGAAGACTGGCCTGCCCAGCACCATGGCGGCAGGATGCTCTTGTGATGCGATCATGAATGCGGGGATCAGGTCGGCCGGGTGCTGGCCGTCCGAATCCATGGTCAGCGCGTGCGTAAAGCCTGCGGCGCGCGCCTGCTCCACGCCGTGCAGCACGGCCGCGCCCTTGCCCTGATTGGCGGGCAGCACGATGACGTGCAGGCCAGGGTCGCCCTGCGCCAGGTCTTGCAGCCAGTCGCTGCTGCCATCGGTGCTGCCATCGACCACCACCCAGACCGGGTTCCATTGCGCCCGCGCGGCGCGCACCGTGGCAATGACGTTGCGGCCGGGGTTGTAGCTGGGGATCAGGACTAGGTGGGTGGTGGAAGGTAAGGGAGGGCTCATGGGGCGATCAACAGTTCAGCCGCGTTCCGCACGGGCCAAACGCTGGCAGTGACTCCTTCCCCCTCTGGGGGAAGGCAGGGATGGGGGCCGGCTGGCGGTGGGCGCGGTGTTGGATGAGCGACTGTCGCTAGCCCCCACCCCAACCCTCCCCCAGAGGGGGAGGGAGCAACAACGCGCCCCAAGCTCATACGGTGGAACCAAGTTCGGCACGCAGATGGCTTTCCAGCACCTCGGTAAAGGCATGGTGATCCTCTGGCGGCGCAAAACGCTGCCCCAGGCGCGCGGTGCAGGTCAGCGGCAGCACGGGAGGGCACCACAGCGGCCAGTGCTTGCCCAGATAGGGCGTGGAGTATTCCAGCAGCACCGTCTGCACCGGCGCCTGCGCGCGCTTGGCCAGCACGGCCAGTGAGGGGTTGAGTGCGTCGAGCGGGAAATTGCTGGTGCGCGAGCCCTCGGGGAACAGCACCACCTGCGCGCCCTCGGCCAGGCTGTGGCGGCCGTTCTTGATGAGTTGGTGCGCGCCGTCGTTGCGCACGTAGCGTGCCAGCCTGGCGGCCGAGCCAAACAGCAGGTTGTCCAGCAGGCTGGCCTTCATCACGCAGACGGCGTCGGGCAGGCGCGACACCAGCACCACCGCGTCCAGCAGCGACGGGTGGTTGGCGGCGATGATCAGGCCGCGCTCGCGCCGCAGCGCGTCCAGCGCCCGCAGGTCGAAGCGGCAGCCGCACAGCACCGTGAGCAGCAGCAGGTAATGGCGGAAGCTCCACATGATGACCAGCCGGCCCAGGCGCTGGCCCACGCGGCGCGGCAGCAGCGGGTAGAGCAGCGCCGCAAACGGCAGCCACAGCACGCACATCAGCCCCAGGCTGCCCAGGCCGACCGCCATGGCCACGCGCTCGTAGAGCCGCCACAGCAGCGGGCCCCGCGGCAGCGCATCAGGCCTGATACAGCCCTGCATCATCGACCTTGCGGATGTTGTGCTGGCGCTTCTTCCACGCCATGTAGGCGCGCCGTGGCTGGAAGATATTGGCCGCGTAGTACAAGCCCTTGAACACCCACAGCGAGCGCCAGATGGGCGTGCTGCCATACAGGTCGCCCGCCAGCACGGAGAGCAGCGCCTCCTTCACGCGCAGCACGTTCTTCGGGTACATGAAAAAGTCGCGCATGATGGGATTCGTCATGCGGTAGATGAACCACGAGAACTGCCGCGGGCCGTGCCGCATCACGCGGTCGAACCGGCGCAATGCCTGGGCCGCGCGTTCGGGCTGGCGCAGGCAGATATCCACCGTCTCGGCGCCGATCACGCCGCCCTGCATGGCCAGCCACACGCCCGATGAGAACACCGGGTCGATGAAGGCAAAGGCATCGCCCAGCAGCAGATAATTGGCGCCGTGGTTGCGTGTGGCGCTATAAGAAAAATTGCCCGTGGCCTCCACCTGGGTGATGCGCTCGGCCTGCTCCAGACGGCGCGCGAGCCCGGGGCAGGTGGCGATGTTGTCCTGCAAAAACTGCTCCAGGCTGCGCCCCTTGCGGCTCTTCATGTGGTACGGCCAGGTGACCATGCCGACGCTGGTCACGCCGCCCGTCATCGGGATGAACCAGAACCAGCCATGCTCGAACCACAGGATGGAGATGTTGCCCTCGTTGCTGCCCTCATGCCGGCGCGCATGGCGGAAGTGCGCGTACAGCGCCGAGCTGTTGTGCACCGGGTTGCGCTGCTTGATGCGAAAACGATTCGCCAAAAAGGTGTCGCGCCCGGATGCGTCGATCAAAAAGCGCGCGCGCCAGCGCTGCTCGCTGCCGTCGTCGCTTCTGGCGGTCACGCACACGCTGCCGTCGCCCTGAAAATCCACCTGCGTGGCCTTGCAGCCCTGGTGCACCTCGGCGCCCTGGCGCGCGGCGTTGTTCAGCAGCACCTCGTCAAACTCCGCACGCTTGACCTGGTAGGCGCTGGGCATGGACTTGTCCCAGGCGTCGGCAAAGAAAAAGGTCTGCGTGTGTTCGTGGTGCGGCGAGACGAACTCCGCCCCCGGCTTGTGCATGCCGATGGTGCGTATCTGCTCGGCCACGCCCAGGCGCTCGAACAGCGGCAGATTCGCCGGCAGCAGCGACTCGCCAATGTGAAAGCGCGGGTGGCGGTCTTTGTCCAGCACCACCACGCGCCAGCCTTTTTGCGCCAGCAGCGGCGCCACCGTGGCGCCCGCGGGGCCGCCGCCGATCACGAGCACGTCGCAATCCTGTTCCTGGGTCGGAAGGGCTTCGCTGGCAGTCATTTTTCTAGGGTGAGGGCTGGGGGTTTGCGATGATAAATGCGCCGGGAGCCCGCTTCGTCAGCGAAAGTTGCCAGCCCGAGAGCTGTGGCAATGGTGCACACCACGCTGGCCAGCATGTTGGCGCCGCCTGCGCCCCCCCGGATGACGGGCGAAAAAAAAGCCGGCGCGATGCCGGCTGAAAAGCAAGGTGCCTTGTGGGCCTTGCCGATGGAGTCATTTGCCGCCAAAGCGCTTGACTAGCAAGCGCGGCAAGCTATTAAAAACGTAGTTATCGAGTGCTGGCCGGCGCTGCGCACCCAAGGGGCGCAGCGCCAGCTGCGGGCCTTAGCGGCGCGCGCCAGCCAGGGCCGGCTTGGCGGTGGCCGGTGCCGGCTTGCCGAACAGCACGGCGCTCACCACCTGCCAGCTCACGCACAGGGCGCCGGTGATGAACACCAGGTCGCCAAAGGTGCGCACCCAGCGCAGCGTCTCCAGGAAGGGTTGCTGCATGAACTCCTCGCTGCGCGCGTACCACAGGCCATGCGTCACGCTGGCGTGGAACTGGAACAGGCCGATGGGCAGCAGGCTGGTGGCGATCATCAGCACCAGGCCGGCGTTGAGCCACCAGAAGCCGGTCTTCATCAGGCGCTCGTTGAACTGCACCTCCGGGCGCACATAGCGCAGCACCAACAGCGTGAAGCCCAGCGCCAGGAAGCCATAGACCCCGAACAGCGCGGCGTGGGCGTGCACCGGCGTGGTGTTCAGGCCCTGGATGTAGTACAGCGAGATCGGCGGGTTGATCATGAAGCCGAACACCCCGGCACCCAGCATGTTCCAGAAGGCCACGGCCACGAAGCACATCAGCGGCCAGCGCAGCCTTTTCATCCACTCGGTCTTGTGCTGCAGGCGCCAGTGTTCCCAGGCCTCATGGCCCAGCACCACCAGGGGCACCACTTCCAGCGCGCTGAAGGACGCGCCCACGGCCATCACCGGAGTCGTGGTACCGGCAAAGTACAGGTGGTGGAAGGTGCCGGGCACGCCCCCCAGCATGAACAGCGAGGCCGATGCCAGGCTGGCCGCCGTGGCCATGCGGTAGGACACCAGGCCCAGGGTGGAGAAGATGAAGGCCAGCGCCGTGGTGGCGAAGACTTCAAAGAAGCCTTCCACCCACAGGTGCACCACCCACCAGCGCCAGTACTCCATCACCGAGATATGGGTGCGCTCGCCGTAGAACAGGCCCGAGCCATAGAACAGCCCGATGCACACCACCGACGAGGTCAAGAGAGCCAGCAGGTTCTTGTCCTGGCCGTTGGGGGCCAGTAGCGCGGGGAAGATGGCGCGCGCCATCAGCACCAGCCAGAAGGCGATGCCGGCGAACTTGCCGATCTGCCACAGGCGGCCCAGATCCACGTATTCATAGCCCTGGTGGCCCAGCCAGAAGTTCCACTCCTGCGGCATGACATGGGCAATGGTCAGGTAGTTGCCGATGAAGGAGCCCACGCAGACCACCACCAGCGCCCAGAACAGCACATCCACGCCAATCTTCTGGTACTTGGGATCCTTGCCGCCATTGATCACCGGCGCCAGGAACAGGCCCGCGGCCAGGAAGCCGGTGGCAATCCAGAACAGCGCCGCCTGCAGGTGCCAGGTGCGCACCAGCGCGTAGGGCAGCCATTGCGAGATGTCGATGCCGTAGAAGGTCTGGCCCTCCACCGTGTAGTGGGCCGTGAAGCCGCCCAGGAACACCTGGGCGCAGAACAGCGCCACCACCAGGAACAGATACTTGCCCAGGGCGCGCTGCGAGGGCGTCAGCGCCACGCGCGACAGCGGGTCATGGACGGGCGGCACGGGATCCTTCTCGTCATGGTCGCGCAGGAAGGCCCAGCCCCACACCAGGAAGCCCACGCCGGCGATCATGATGATCACGCTCATGATCGACCAGACCATGTTCTCGCCCGTTGGCACGTTGCCAATCAGCGGCTCGTGCGGCCAGTTGTTGGTGTAGGTGGCGCCATTGCCGCCGCCGACTTCGCTGGGGCGCTCGGTGGCGGCCGCCCAGGCCGTCCAGAAGAAGAAGCCCGCCATCTGCGCGCGGCGCTCGGCGCTGGGCAGGGTGTTCTCCTTCATGGCAAAGCTCTCGCGCGACTTGCGCAGCGACTGGTCGTCGCCAAACAGCTTGTCGTAGTAGGCGGCCGTCTCGGCGATGGCCTTGGCGCGCAGCGGCGTGATGGTCATCGTGTCGCTGGCCTTGTCAAAGGTGTTGCTGCGGTACTCGGTCTTGAGCCGGTCGCGCAGCACCGCCTTCTGGCCTGCGTCCAGGTCGGCAAAGGCCTTGCCGTAGTCCTGCTCGGCGGCCAGCTCCAGCCAGTTGGTGAGTTCGCGGTGCAGCCAGTCGGCCGTCCAGTCCGGAGCCTGGTAGGCGCCGTGGCCCAGGATCGAGCCCAGCTGCATGCCGCCCACCGACTGCCAGGCGGTCTGGCCGTCCAGGATGCTCTCCTCGGTGTAGAGCGGCTTGTCGCTGCCCTGTACCAGCACCTTGCCCGGTATGGGCGGTGCGGTGCGATAAACCTCGGCACCGTAATAGCCCAGCAGGCTAAAGGTGACGATCAATATGCCTATTAGCGTGTACCAATACTTGGCGTACTTCCCCATACAGGGCCTCCATCGTTGCACTATGAACGCTGGCTTAAACGCAACTTTGGTGCCAGCTTGTTGCACCGCAATAAATCAAGGGTTTGCACTGGTGTGGGTAAAATTAACCTGAATCAAATTTGGTTAAATTTACCAATACAGGGTTTTTATGACCGTGAAAGAGCAGGAAACCTGCGCCGCATTGATGTCCCTATGCGCGGATCTGGGTTCAGAGCTGCCCCAGGCGGTGCGCCTGCAGCGCCTGGTGGATGTGCTGCGCACCCAGTTTGGCTGTGGCGCCGTGGCCTTGCTGCGGCTGGAGGAAGAGCGTCTGCGCCCCATGGCTGTCACCGGCCTGGTCAGCGACACGCTGGGCCGGCGCTTCGTCGTCGGGCAGCACCCGCGTCTGGCGGCCATCCTGGCGCGCCATGAGGTCACCTGCTTCGAGCATGACAGCACCCTGCCAGACCCCTACGACGGCTTGCTCGACACCCTGGTGGGTGAGCCCCTGCCGGTGCACGACTGCATGGGCACAGCCCTGCACATCGAGGGCCGGCCCTGGGGCGTGCTGACGCTGGACGCCCTTGCCACCGGCACCTTCGGCCGCACCGCGCGCCGCTGTCTGGCGCAAGCCTTGCCAATGATCGAGTCCGTGATCCGCGTCGCGCGACTGGAGCAGGAGCTGCGCACGCTGCGCATGGGCGCCGCCGGGCAGGGCGATGGCGGCGCCGCCCTGGCGTCGCTGGAGCGCGGTGGCAGCGCCGAGCTGGAGATCGTGGGCGAGAGCCCGGCCCTGAAGCGCCTGCTGCACGAGCTGGGCATCGTCGCCACCTCCGAGCTCCCCGTGCTGCTGCTGGGCGAGACCGGCGTCGGCAAGGAGCTGTTTGCGCGCCTGCTGCACCACCAGTCGCCGCGCCACAAGCACCCGCTGGTGCATGTCAACTGCGCGGCCCTGCCTGAATCGCTGGCCGAGAGTGAGCTGTTCGGCCATGTGCGTGGCGCGTTCTCGGGCGCCGTGAGCGACCGGCCCGGCCGCTTCGAGGCCGCCGAGGGCGGCACCCTGTTCCTGGACGAAGTGGGCGAGCTGCCGCTGTCGGTGCAGGCCAAGCTGCTGCGCACGCTGCAGAACGGCGAAATCCAGCGCCTGGGCGCCGACCGCCCGCGCAGGGTGAACGTGCGCGTGATCGCCGCCACCAACCGCAACCTGCGCGAGCAGGTGGCCAGCGGCGCCTTCCGCGCCGACCTGTACCACCGCCTGTCGGTCTACCCGGTGCCGATTCCGCCGCTGCGCGAGCGCGGCACCGACGTGCTGCTGCTGGCCGGACGCTTTCTCGACTTCAACCGCGCCCGCCTGGGGCTGCGCAGCCTGCGCCTTTCGCCCGACGCGCAGGATGCGTTGCGCCGCTACCGCTGGCCCGGCAACGTGCGCGAGCTGGAGCATGTCATCAGCCGCGCCGCCCTGAAGGCACTGAGCCGCGGCGCCGACCGCAACTCCATCGTCACGCTGGAGGCCGGCCTGCTGGATCTGGATGCGCTGGACGCACCGGCGGCGGGCAACGCCAGCGCGCCCGCCCCGGCGAGCGCAGCCGCAGCGCCCGCCGGCAGCACCCTGCGCGACGCCGTCGATGCCTGCCAGCGCCAGGTCATCACCACCACGCTGGATCGCCACCAGGGCAACTGGTCCCAGGCCGCCCGCGTGCTGGACGTGGACGCCAGCAACCTGCACAAGCTGGCGCGGCGACTGGGGCTCAAATAACGTCGGGCACGGGTGTGATGGAACCGGCAACAAAGCGTTGACCGTCATCCCGGCGAAAGCCCATAAGCGCTAACTTAATATGAGTATTTGCCGTATCCTTGAGGCTCAACTCAAGGCGAGGCGCGAATGGAACAGGATACGAAGCAGTCCGAGTTCACTCGGACTG
>JAFEER010000296.1 GCA_018240985.1 Pseudomonadota bacterium | reverse complement strand
GGGGCGAGCCGGGCGGGTGCCTGGGCGATGATGGTTCGGATGTCATGGAGCCCGTCCGCGCCGCTGGCCAGGGCCGACAGCGGCTCGTGCTTCAGCGCCGCCAGGTGCGGGTCGGCGGCCGGGACGTAGGGCGGGTTGCTGACGATGGCGTCGAACGGGCCGTGAATGCCATCGAGCCAGTTGCCGCAGGTGAATTGCACCGGCAGTCCCAGGCGCAGCGCGTTGGCCTGGGCCACGGCCAGGGCATCACGGCTGGCATCGACGGCCAGCACGCGGGCGTCGGGCCGTTCATGCTGGATGGCCAGGGCGATGGCGCCGCTGCCCGTGCCCAGGTCGGCCACGCGCGGGGCGGGGCAGTCACTCAACAGTTCCAGCGCCCAGGCCACCAGGGTCTCGGTGTCGGGGCGCGGATCCAGCACGCGCGCGTCCACGGCCAGCGGCAGGCCCCAGAACTCCTTGCGGCCCGTCAGGTAGGCGACGGGCTCGCCGTTCATGCGGCGCTGGCACAGGTCGCGCAACAGCGCCAGCTTGTCAGAGTCCAGGGCATCGCCGTCGTGGGTCAACAGCCAGGCCCGGTCATGCGTGGGCCGGCCCAGCGCATGCAGCAGCAGCATCTGGGCGTCGATGCGCGCGAGACCCTTTGACTGGGCCTCGCGCAATGCCTGGGTGATGCTGGTGGTGCTCATAATGCTGCGTTATTGATAGCTTCTAGCGCTTTATGGACGGTGCTGTGATGGAAAATCGCCGTAACTAAGTAGATGCCGCAGAGGCCCCTCACCCCTCCCTCCCCAGAGGGGCGAGGGCGATCGGTTGTGCCGATATTTCTCCCTCTCCCTCTGGGAGAGGGTGGGGTGAGGGCCCACGGCTGGATCTGAGACATGTCGCCAATCAGGAACATCACTCCAAACCCAGCTCGGCCAGCTGCTCCGCTTCGCGTGCATGCTGCAGCGCCTGCAGCACTTCGGCAAGATCGCCTTCCATGATGGCCAGCAGCTTGTACAGCGTGAGGTTGATGCGGTGGTCGGTAAAGCGCCCCTGCGGAAAGTTGTAGGTGCGGATGCGGTCGCTGCGGTCGCCGCTGCCGATCAGGCCCTTCCTCAGCGCGGCCTCCTTGGCGGCGCGTTCGCTGCGCTCCTTTTCCTGGATGCGCGCCTGCAGCACCTGCAGCGCCTTGGCCTTGTTGCTGTGCTGGCTCCGCCCGTCCTGGCATTCGGCGACTATGCCCGTGGGCAGGTGCACCACGCGCACGGCCGAATCGGTCTTGTTGATGTGCTGGCCGCCGGCGCCGCTGGCGCGGAAGGTGTCGATGCGCAGGTCGGCCGGGTTGAGCGTGATGGCCTGATGCTCGTCGGGCTCGGGCATCACGGCCACGGTGCAGGCGCTGGTGTGGATGCGCCCCTGGGTCTCGGTGGCGGGCACGCGCTGCACGCGGTGGCCGCCGGATTCGAAGCGCAGTGCGCCGTAGGCGTGGTCACCCTCGACGCGCAGCACCACCTCCTTGTAGCCGCCCAGCTCGCTCTCGTTGGCGCTCATCACCTCGACCTTCCAGCCCACCGTGGCGGCGTAGCGCGTGTACATGCGCGCCAGGTCGCCGGCAAACAGAGCGGATTCGTCGCCGCCCGTGCCGGCGCGGATTTCGACGAAGGCGTTGCGCTCGTCGTCGGGATCCTTCGGTAACAGCAGGCGCTGCAGTTCGTCCTCCAGCTGCAGCAGCTCGGCGCTGGCGGCGCTCACCTCCTCCTGCGCCATCTCGGCCATGTCGGGGTCTTGCAGCATCTCGCGCGCGCCGGCCAGGTCGGCCTCGCGCTGGCGGTAGCGCGCATAGCGGCCGGCAATGGCCGTGACCTCGGCATGCTCGCGCGAGATGCTGCGGTACTGCGCCATGTCGGCCATGATGTCTTCGCGCGAGAGCAGGAAATCGAGCTCTTGCAGGCGCTGCGCGTAGCGCTCCAACTGGCTGCGGAGAAAGGGTTTCATGGGTTAGGAGAAAAATTGTTTGCTACTGAGTTAGTAGCTGTCTGCGCTTGTCAGGCAAGCGCCAGGGGCCAATTTGGCGTGAAGTGCAGCGGCGGGCGCCGCTACTGCCCGTTCTTGCTTTGCGAGCGCAGGAACAGGCGCGAGACGGTCTGCGCCGTCTGGGCGCGCGCGTCGGCGTCGCCGGCGCGCAGCTCGGCCATGGTGCCGTGCAGCATCTTTTGCGTCAGGCCGCGCGACAGGGCCTCGAGCACCGCGTTGATGTCCTCGCCCTTGGCCAGCAGCTTCTTGGCGCGGGCGATCTCCAGCGCGCGCCATTCGTCGGCCTGGGTGTTGATCTGCTGGATCAGCGGCACCACGCCGCCGGACTCGCCCGCAGGGCTGCGCAGATCCATCCAGTGCATGAAGCTCTGCACGCCGGCATCGATGATGGCCTCGGCCTGGGCCACGGCCGCCTGGCGATTCGCCTGGGCGGTCTGCACCACGCCGGCCAGGTCGTCCACGGTGTACAGATACACGTCGGACAGTTGCTGCACCTCGGGCTCGATGTCGCGCGGCACCGCCAAGTCCACCATGAAGATCGGGCGATGGCGGCGTTTTTTGAGCGCCCGCTCGACGGCGCCCAGGCCGATGATGGGCAGGCTGGACGCCGTGCAGCTGACGATGGCGTCGTATTCGTGCAGGTGCTCGGGCAGATCGGCCAGGCGCATGACCTCGCCGCCAAAGCGCGTGGCCAGCTTCTCGCCGCGCTCCAGCGTGCGGTTGGCGATGGTGATCAGCTTTGGGTTCCTGGCCGCGAAGTGCGTGGCGCACAGCTCGATCATCTCGCCCGCGCCGACGAACAGCACGCGGATTTTGGACAGGTCTTCAAACAGCTGGCCCGCCAGGCGAACGGCCGCCGCCGCCATGCTGATGCTGTGCGCGCCGATGTCGGTGCTGGTGCGCACCTCCTTGGCCACGGCAAAGCTGCGCTGGAACAACTGGTTGAGCGTGGTGCCCAGGGCCCCCGCGCCTTCGGCGGCGCGCACCGCGTCCTTCATCTGGCCCAGGATCTGGGCCTCGCCCAGCACCATGGAATCGAGCCCGCTGGCGACGCGGAAGGCGTGGCGCGCGACCAGGCCGCTCTCCAGCGTGTAGGAATGCGAGCGCAGCACGCCGGGGTTGACGCCGCCGCTGGCGGCCAGCCAGTTCAGCGTGTGCTCCACCGCCGGGGTGCTGGCGGCGCAGTAGATTTCGGTGCGGTTGCAGGTGGAGATGATGGCCGTCTCCACGCTGGGGTGGCGGCCCGGGCCCTGGGCCAGCGACTGGCGCAGGCCCTGCAGCGTGGGCGCCATCTGATCCACCGCGAACGCGAACCGCCCGCGCAGATCCAGCGGTGCGGTGTGGTGATTGATGCCGAGAGCCCAGACTGCCATAGCCCGCAATTATAAAATCGACCGCGCAATCGGGCACGCCACGGTGTCATTGCTTGATTTGCATCATGTCTGCATGAGCCTGCCCGCCCTCCTGAACCATCTGCTGAACTTTGCCGCCCCGGCATTCGCGCTGGCCTTGCTGCTGGTTCTGGCCAGCCATGCCTTCATGAGAAAAGTGGCCAAACCGCAGGGCTGGATTGCGTCAGTAGCTATCAATTTTGTGGTTGGCTGCGCCGTGCTGATGGCCGGCCTGTGGTGGTTGGGGCGCGACGGCAAGATGCTGACCTATGGCGCCCTGGTGCTGGCCTGCGCCAGCAGCCAGTGGTTTTTGCTGCGCGCCTGGCGCGGCTAGCCTCAGATTTTCTCGATCTACGAGCGCTCCTGCGCCGGCTCGCCCTGCGGCTGCGCCACCGTCGTGGTGGCCGGCGGCGACAGCGTCAGCCCGGCCGCGCGCAGCGCTTCCAGGATGGCGAAAAGCACCTCGCTCCTCACGCCCGCGGCCTGGCGCGGGCTGCTCACGTAGCCTATCGCCAGAAAGGTCAGCGTGCCGCTCTGTATGCCTTCCAGCGTGACCGAGGGCGCGGGGCTGTCCAGAATGCCCTGGTGCGCGTAAAACGCCTGCAGGATCAGTTCGCGCATGCGCCGCGCGTCGGTATCGAGCGGTGCGGGCAGGCGCAGCAGCACGCGGCCCTGGGCGCTGCCCAGGGTCATGTTGCGCACGGTCTTGGTGATGAATTCGGAGTTGGGCACGATCACCGTGGACTTGTCGCCGAGCTGGATCTCGGTGGCGCGCACGTTCACGCGGCGCACGTCGCCCTCGGTGTCGCCCAGCACCACCCAGTCGCCCACCTTCACCGGCTGCTCGGCCAGCAGGATCAGGCCCGAGATGAAGTTCTGCACGATGGCCTGCAGGCCAAAGCCTATGCCCACGGTGAGCGCGCTGGCCACCCAGGCGATGCGCTCCACGCTGATCCCCAAACCTGCCAGCGCCACGGCCACCACCACCACGGCGCCGACGTAGCCCAGCAACGTGACGATGGAGACGCGCATGCCCGGCTCCAGCGAGGTGTGCGGGAAGTAGCGCTCGGCAAGCCAGTGCTTGAGCAGGCGTATGCCCAGAAAACCGGCGCAGACCACGGCCAGCGCCGTGAGCAGGGCCTGGGGCGCGATCGTGATGTCGCCGATCTGCAGGCTGTGGTTCAGGCTGCTGCCGCGGTGCAGCAGCTCGTCCGGATCGGTGCCCAGCGGCGCCATCAGGGCCACCACCATGTAGAAAAACAGCACCAGGCGCAGCACGCCCGAGACCAGCACGGCGGCCTGATCGAGCAACTGCGCATCCAGCCCCAGCGTGTCATGGATGTGCGCGCCAACACGGCCCTTGGACGACAGCAGCGCGTCGCACAGGTCGTCGCCCAGTTGCATCAGCAAATAGGTACAGGCAAACACCACGCCAGACCAGACCATCTGCCGCGCCAGCGTGCCCGCCAGGGCGATGTAGCCCAGGGCCATGGCCAGCACGGCCGCAGCCACGGCCAGGCCAGCCCCGGCCAGAATCAGCCCCACCCACAGGGGGCGCTCATCCGTGCGCTGTGCGGCATCGGCAGCGGGCGTGGCGGGCGCGGTGCGCAGATGGCCCAGGGCCTTGGCCACGGTCACGGACAGCAGTAGGGCGAACAAGGCATGTATGAACACCTCGGCCGACAGGCTGGCGCCGACGATGACGTTGAGCTCGGTCACCAGCGCGCCCAGGGCCGACAGGGTGGCGATCCACCAGGGGAAGGGGCTCAGGCTCCGCGCAAGTTCGTCGCGTATGGCCAGCAGGCGCCAGGAGGGGTGACGGCGCGACAGCAGGGCATGGCCCAGCGCGATCACGAAGCTGGCGTAGATGACGGCGCGCAGGCTGGCCTGGCGCAGGGCGAGCAGCTCGTCGCTCAAGGGGCCGCCGAGCTGCACGGCGTTCCAGGTCAGCTGCAGGGCCGTGGCAACGATGAACACATGGGTCACCACCGCTACCGCGGCCAGCAGGGTGCGCCGCAGCCGCGCCGCGGGCAGGCGCGCTGGCAGGACGCGCAGCAGCACGCGTTCCGCCAGCCACGGCCCGGCCACGGCCAGCAGCAGGGCCAGGGCCAGATAAGTCCAGAAGGCGCCGCGTTGCGGTGACTGCAGGGCGGCGCTGATGCTGGTCGTCAGGTCTGTGCCCAGGGCCCTCAGGCGTACCAGGTCGCGCGGCGCGGCGTTGCGCAGGTTGCGCCAGAAGCTCGGGCCCAGGGGCGAATCGGAACGCGTGGTCAGCGCCGCGCGAAACAGCGCGCGCCGCTGGCGCACCAGGTCGGCGCCGCGCTGCTCGGCGTCTACGGCGACCAGGCGCGCGAGCTTGAGTTCGGAGTCGATGGACGCGCGCTGGCGATCAAGCAGCTTGCGCTGCTGGGCCACGTCGGGTGCTTCCGCTGGGTTGCCGCTCTCCGGCGCTGGCCCCAGGCCTTCGAGCCGGCGGTCGAGCTCCGCCAGTTCGCCGGCGCGCAGGGCGATCACACGCTCGGCCGCCTGGGCTATGGCGTTGACGTCGGTCAGCAGCCGGCGCCCTTCTTCGAGGTCGCCCGGCTTGAGTGGCATGGCATCGAGCTGCTTGCGCAGCGCATCCACCTGGGGCAAGGGGGCGCCGTTCTCGCTGGCCTTGTCGTCTGCTGCAGCCGGTGCTGCGGCGGCATTGAAGCCTACGGGCTGCACCTGCACCTGTGCCTGCGCAGCCGGCATGCCCGGCAGCATGAGCCACGCGGCCAGCAGCCAGCACAGCAGCCGGTGCAGCAGCCGGCATATGGGCCATGGTGAAAGGTTTGGGCAGGAACTGGCGTGGCGCTTCATGCCCCGCATTGTCTGCCGGGTTCGGGGCGCTTCAGTCAGCGGGGCTGAACAGATCCACGCGGTCGGTGATGATGCCGTCGGTGTTCAGGTCTATCAGGCGCTGCGCGGCCCAGTCGTCGTTCACGGTGTAGCTCAAGGCACGCAGACCCGCGCCGTGCACGCGCGCCACCAGGGCCGCGTCCCACAGCGCGTGATTCAGCACCATGGCCTGGCAGCCCAGGCCGGCGGCGGTTTGCACGTCGGCGCCGCCTTCGGCCAGCTGGTCTACGAGCAGGCCGCGCGGCAGATGGGGCGCCGTCTCGCGCGCGCCGGCCAGGGACTGGGGCTTGAACGAGGTGAGCAGCGGCGCTACGGCGGCCGCGGGCCAGATGCGCGCCAGCAGCGCGCCCACGGCTCGGCCCGTGGCTAGCTCTTGGCCCGGGGTGGGCTTGATCTCGACGTTCAGGTGGTAGCCATTGGCCAGGCAGTAGTGCGCCAGGGCTTGCAGCGTGGGCAGGCCCTCGCCGGCAAAGGCGCGCGAATGCCAGCCCCCCGCGTCCAGCTGCGCCAGTTGGCCCATGCTGTGCTCGCCGGCAATGCCCCGGCCGTTGGTGGTGCGCTCCAGCGTGGCATCGTGCAGCAGAAACAACACGCCGTCGCTGCTGAGCTTGGCGTCGCATTCGAACATGCGATAGCCATGGCTGGCGCCCAGGCGGAAGGCGGCCAGGGTGTTCTCGGGCGCCAGCTTGCCGGCGCCGCGGTGGGCAATCCAGCGCGGGTAGGGCCAGGCGGGTAGTGGGTTGTTCATGGCTCTCAGATCCTCTTGCCGGTTTCCTGGCTGAACCAATGCAGGCGGTCTGCACGCGGGCTGATGCGCGTCGTCTCGCCTGGGCGCGGGTAGGGCTGGCCTTCCTCCATGCGCACCGTCACGTCCTCGCCGCCCACCTTGCCGTAGAGCAGGCGCTCGGCGCCCAGCAGCTCGACGGTTTCGACCTGGTAGTCCCAGCCGGCGCCGCCGCCCTGCAGGTCGATATGCTCGGGGCGTATGCCCAGGATGCGCCCGGCCTGGCCGCCGGGGGCGTTTTTCAGCAGATTCATGGGCGGTGAGCCGATGAAGCCGGCGACGAAGGTGGAGGCGGGCCGGTGATAGACCTCCTCGGGCGTGCCGAACTGCTCCACGTTGCCGGCGTTCAGCACGATCATGCGCTGCGCCAGCGTCATCGCCTCCACCTGGTCGTGCGTCACGAACAGGCTGGTGATGCCCAGCTCGGCGTGCAGCTTCTGGATTTCCAGCCGCGTCTGCCCGCGCAGCTTGGCGTCCAGGTTGGACAGCGGCTCGTCGAACAAAAACACCTGGGGTTCCCGCACGATGGCCCGGCCCATGGCCACGCGCTGGCGCTGGCCGCCCGAGAGCTGGCGCGGCTTGCGGTCGAGCAGCTGCGACAGCTCCAGTATCTTTGCCGCCTTGTCCACGCGGCGGCGGATCTCGTCCTTGGGCACCTTGGCGAGCTTCAGGCCATAGGCCATGTTCTCGTAGTTGCTCATGTGCGGATAGAGCGCGTAGTTCTGGAACACCATGGCGATGTTGCGCTTGGCCGGCTCCAGGTTGTTGACCATCTTGTCGCCGATCCACAGCTCGCCGCCGGTGATCTCCTCCAGGCCGGCGATCATGCGCAGCAGCGTGGACTTGCCGCAGCCGGACGGCCCGACGAGGACGACGAATTCGCCATCCCGAATCTCGGCGTTCACGCCGTGGATGACGGGCACGGCAGACTTGCCGCTGCCGTAACGCTTGACGATGTTTTTCAGGGAGATGGAGGACATGGGGCGTTGAGCGTTGGGCGTTGGGCGTTTTGCGTTGGGCGCTGAACGCAGGACGCTCAACGCATGACGGGTTTTACTTCTCGGTATCGACCAGGCCCTTGACGAACCATTTCTGCATCAGGATCACCACCAGCGTAGGCGGCAGCATGGCCAGGATGGCGGTGGCCATGACGATGTTCCAGTCCACGGCGGCCTCGCCGCCGGCCAGCATGCGCTTGATGCCTATGACCACCGGGTACATGTCCTCGCTGGTGGTCATGAGCAGCGGCCACAGGTACTGGTTCCAGCCGTAGATGAACTGGATCACGAACAGCGCCGCGATCGAGGTGCGCGACAGCGGCACCAGGATGTCGATGAAGAAGCGCATGGGCCCGGCGCCGTCGATGCGCGCGGCCTCCACCAGTTCGTCGGGCACGGTCAGGAAGAACTGGCGGAACAAAAACGTGGCCGTGGCCGAGGCGATCAAGGGCAGCGACAGGCCGGCGTAGCTGTTGAGCAGGCCCAGATCCGCCACCACCTTGTAGGTGGGCAGGATGCGCACCTCCACCGGCAGCATCAGCGTGATGAAGATGGCCCAGAAGCACAGCATCTTGAACGGAAAGCGGAAGTAGACGATGGCAAAGGCCGACAGGAGCGAGATGGCGATCTTGCCCACGGTGATGGTGATGGCCACGACGAAGCTCACCCACATCATGTGCAACACGTTGGTGGTCGAGCCCAGCTTGCCCGAGCCGACCAGCGCATCGCGGTAGTTCTCCCACATATGCGCGCCCGGCAGCAGCGGCATGGGCGACTGCACGATGGCAGCGGCCTGGTGCGTGGAGGCGACGAGCGCCAGGTAGAGCGGAAAGGCGACGATGGCGACTCCCAGCAGCATCACGGCGTGGGAGAAGAAGGTCAGCCAGGGATTGCGATCCACCATGTCAGTACTGCACTTTCTTTTCCACGTAGCGGAACTGGATCACGGTGAGCGTGACGACGATCAGCATCAGGATTACGGACTGTGCAGCCGAACCGCCCAAGTCGAGAGCCTTGAAGCCATCCAGGTACACCTTGTAGACCAGGATGGAGGTGGACTGCCCCGGCCCGCCCTGCGTGGCGGCGTCGATGATGCCGAAGGTGTCGAAGAAGGCGTAGACGATGTTGATCACCAGCAGGAAGAAGGTGGTGGGCGACAGGAGCGGCAGCTGGATGTTCCAGAAACGCCGCCAGGGGCCGGCGCCGTCGATGGAGGCGGCCTCGATCAGCGCCTTGGGGATGGACTGCAGGCCGGCCAGGAAGAACAGGAAGTTGTAGGAGATCTGCTTCCACACCGAGGCCAGCACGATCAGCGCCATGGCCTGGTTCTCGTTCATCAGGTGGTTCCAGGTGTAGCCCAGCCGGCCCAGGTAGTAGGTGACGACGCCGATGGAGGGCGAGAACAGAAACACCCACAGCACGCCCGCGATCACCGGCGCCACGGCGTAGGGCACGATGAGCAGGGTCTTGTAGACAAAGGCGAAGCGCACGATGCGGTCGGCAAAGATGGCCAGCGCCAGCGCCAGCACGATGCCTATGCCCGCCACCAGCACCGAGAACAGGGCGGTGCGCTGGAACGAGCCCAGGTAGTCGGGGTTGTCCCAGAGCTGGCGGAAGTTGTCCAGCCCCACCCATTCGCGGCTCATGCCGAAGGCGTCCTCCAGCTGGAAGGACTGCAGCACGGCCTGTCCCGCGGGCAGGAAGAAGAACACGCCGATGATTGCCAGCTGTGGCGCGATCAACGCCCAGGGCAGCCAGGCGGAGCGAAAGAGGACTCGTTTTTCCATGGCGGGTCACCAGCAAAAAAACCGCCGCAGGCCGACTGCCTGCGTGCGGTGGGTGGGGCTACTTCTTGTAGGACTTCTCGAAGCGCGCCAGCAGCTCGTTGCCGCGGCTCACGATGGCGTCCAGAGCCTCCTTGCCCGACTTCTTGCCCGACCAGACCTGCTCCAGCTCCTCGTCCTCGATGGTGCGGATCTGCAGGTAGTTGCCCAGGCGGATGCCGCGCGAGTTGTCGGTCACCTTGCGGATCATCTGGTTCACGGCCACGTCGGTGCCGGGGTGCTTTTGGTAGAAGCCGGATTTGTCGGTCAGCTCGAACGCCGCCATGGTGATGGGCAGGTAGCCCGTGCGCTGGTGGCTGGCGGCCTGCACCTTGGTCTGCGACAGGAACTCGAAGAACTTGGCCACGCCCTTGTATTCCTCGGGCTTCTTGCCGGACATCACCCACAGCGAGGCGCCGCCGATGACGGTGTTCTGCGGCGCGCCCTTCACGTCGGGGTAGTAGGGCAGGGGTGCCAGGGCGTAGGCGAACTTGGCGTTCTTGGCCACGTCGCCGTAGTAGCCGGATGAGGTCTGGATCATGGCGCATTCACCCGAGGTGAATGAGGCCTGGGCGTCGGCGTTGCGGCCGCGGTAGACGAATTCACCGGCTTTGGCGGCAGTCGCCAGGTTGTCGATATGGCGCACATGCAGCGGCGAGTTGATCTTCAGGCGCGCCTTGTAGCCGTCGGCGGCCAGGCCGTTCTTGTGCGTGGCAAATTCCACGTTGTGCCAGGCCGAGAACGATTCGAGCTGCGTCCAGCCCTGCCAGGCCAGCGTCATCGGGCAGCTGTGGCCGCTGGCCTTGAGCTTCTTGGCGGCCTCGAACACCTCGGGCCAGGTGGTGGGCAGCTTGTCGGGGTTCAGGCCGGCTTTCTTGAAGGCGTCCTTGTTGTAATAGGCCACGGTGGTCGAGCTGTTGAAGGGGAAGCTCAGCATCTGCCCGTCCGGCGCGGTGTAGTACCCGGCCACGGCGGGGATGTAGCCGGCAGGGTTGAAGTCCGCCCCAGCGTCTTTCATGACCTTGCCCACCGGTACCGAGGCGCCCTTGCTGGCCATCATGGTGGCCGTGCCGACTTCGAACACCTGCAGGATATGCGGCGAGTTGCCGGCGCGGAACGAGGCGATGGCGGCGGTCATGCTCTCGGGGTAGGAGCCCTTGTAGGTCGGCACGACCTTGTAGTCCTTCTGGCCCTCGTTGAACTGCCGGGCCAGGTCGTTGACCCACTCGTTGTTCACGGCGGTCATCGAATGCCACCACTGGATTTCGGTCTGTGCCTGCGCGGCAGCGGCCGCGGCAAGGATGGAGGTGGCCAGCGCCAGTTGTTTGAGTTGCATGAAGACTCCTTGGTGTGGGATGGGAATACAGATGACGGGAGCGTTGTCGCATGGCGGCAAACCGGTCACAACCGGGTTTTCCCGCCACGCCCCGCACGGCAAAATTGTGGCATTGCAGTGTGTGATTGCCTTCGAAATTACGCGGTTTCGTGTCTTTGTGTGCGTTTCGGCGAGCTCGATAGGGGTATTTACCGGCATTCACAGCCGTGACTTATGTTGCGTCGCAAAATGATGCACTTCTAATTCCACTTTCATTCCAACACGGAATCCCTCCCATGCCCAAGACTTCCCTGGACAAAAGCAAGATCAAGTTCCTGTTGCTCGAAGGCGTTCACTCCTGCGCCGTAGACGCCTTGCGCGCCGCCGGTTACAGCCATATCGAGCTGCTGCCGCGGGCGCTGGAGGGCCAGGAGCTGCTGGCCAAGATTGCCGACGTGCACTTCATCGGCATCCGCTCGCGCACCCAGCTCACGGCCGAGGTGCTGGCGCATGCGCACAAGCTGGTGGCGATTGGCGCGTTCTGCATCGGCACGAACCAGATCGACCTGGACGCGGCGCGCACGCGCGGCGTGGCCGTGTTCAACGCGCCTTACTCCAACACGCGCTCGGTGGCCGAGCTGGTGCTGGCCGAGGCCATCCTGCTGCTGCGCGGCATTCCCGAGAAGAGCGCCGCAGCGCACCGCGGCGGCTGGATGAAGAGCGCCGAAAACGCCTTCGAGGCGCGCGGCAAGCAGCTTGGCATCGTCGGCTACGGCGCCATCGGCTCGCAGCTGTCGGTGCTGGCCGAGGGCCTGGGCATGCAGGTGGTCTTTCATGACGTGGTCGCCAAGCTGCCGCTGGGCAATGCGCGCCAGGCGGCGTCGCTGGCCGAGCTGCTGGCGGCGAGCGACATCGTGAGCCTGCATGTGCCGGATCTGCCATCGACCCAGTGGATGATCAAGGCGGCCGAAATCGCGCAGATGAAGCCGGGCGCCATCCTGATCAACGCCTCGCGCGGCAAGGTGGTGGAGATAGCACCGCTGGCCGAGGCCATCAAGGCCAAGAAACTGCTTGGCGCGGCGGTGGACGTGTTTCCGGTCGAGCCCAAGAGCAACAAGGACGAGTTCGTCTCGCCGCTGCGTGGCCTGGACAACGTCATCCTCACGCCGCACATCGGCGGCTCGACCATGGAGGCGCAGGCCAATATCGGCCTGGAGGTGGCGGCCAAGCTCATCACCTACAGCGACAACGGCACCAGCACCTCCTCGGTCAACTTCCCCGAGGTGGCGCTGCCCGCGCACCCGGGCAAGCACCGCCTGCTGCACATCCACCAGAACGTCCCCGGCGTGCTGTCGCAGATCAACCGCATCCTGTCGGAGAACGACATCAACATCGCCGCGCAGTACCTGCAGACGCGCGGCGACCTGGGCTATGTGGTGATCGACCTGGACGCCAAGTCGTCCGACCTGGCGCTGCAAAAACTGGCCCAGGTGCCGGGCACGATACGCAGCCGCGTGCTGTTTTGATGCGGCCTTGATAAAAAGGAGAGCTGCCAGCGCTTGCTGCGCAAGCGTTCCAGGCGGTTTCCCCTTGTATTGGGGGCTTATGTCCGGCGGCATCGGGCGGATCAGGGTAGACCATTAAAATGGCCGGCCCGATCCAGGTGAACCTCCCCCCATGAATGCACCGATAGCGCCTGCTGCGCTGCTGGCACAGGGCCATGAGCCCGTGCGCCTGCGCGAGATTCCGTACAACTACACCTCGTTTTCCGACCGCGAAATCGTCATCCGCCTGCTGGGCGCCGAGGCCTGGGCCGTGCTCGACCAGCTGCGGCGCGAGCGCCGCACCGGCCGCTCCGCGCGCATGCTGTATGAGGTGCTGGGCGACATCTGGGCCGTGCAGCGCAATCCCTACCTGCAGGACGACCTGGTGCACAACCCGGATCGGCGCAAGATGCTGGTGGACGCCATGCACCACCGCATGGGCGAGATCGACAAGCGCCGCACGCCCCAGGAAGACCCCGAGCGCGACCGCCGCGTGGCCCTGCTTATGCAGTCCGCCAGCCGCGCCATCACCGAATTCGACGCCACGCTGGTCGAAGTGGCCGAGTTGCGCAAGCGCGTGCAAAAACGCCTGGGCAAGCACACGGCCAAGGACAACATCAAGTTCGACGGCCTCTCGCGCGTGTCGCACGTCACCGACGCCACCGACTGGCGCGTGGAGTTTCCGTTCGTCGTGCTCACGCCCGATACCGAGGCCGAGATGGCCGCGCTTGTGGCCGCCTGCATAGCGCAGGAACTCACCATCATCCCGCGCGGCGGCGGCACCGGCTACACCGGCGGCGCGATACCGCTGACCTGGCGCAGCGCCGTCATCAACACCGAAAAGCTCGAGGCCATGAGCGAGGTGGAGATGCGCCGCCTGCCGGGCCTCGACCACGACGTGCCCACGGTGTGGAGCGAGGCCGGCGTGGTGACGCAGCGTGTGGCCGACGCGGCCGAGCGCGGCGGCTTTGTCTTCGCCGTCGATCCCACCTCCATCGAGGCCAGCTGCATCGGCGGCAACATCGCCATGAACGCCGGCGGCAAGAAGGCCGTGCTGTGGGGTACGGCACTCGATAACCTGGCGAGCTGGCGCATGGTGACGCCGGATGCCCAGTGGCTGGAAGTCACGCGGCTGAACCACAACCTGGGCAAGATCCACGACGCAGAAGTCGCCAGCTTTGAGTTGCAGTATTTCCAGGCCGACGGCAAGACCCCGATCCGCAGCGAGCGCCTGGACATCCCCGGCAAAACCTTCCGCAAGGAGGGCCTGGGCAAGGACGTGACGGACAAGTTCCTCTCCGGCCTGCCGGGCGTGCAGAAAGAGGGCACGGACG
>JAFEER010000295.1 GCA_018240985.1 Pseudomonadota bacterium | reverse complement strand
CAGTTTGCCGGCGACCAGTTTGCCTGGCTGCTGCTGCTCAACCCCGCGGACGTGTTCCGCATCCTCAACGTGTTTTCGCTCGAGGACGTGCGCACCCTGTACGGCCTGGCCAGCGTGGTGCCCCAGTCGCTTGGCAACCCGCTGACCATGGGCGGCGTGATGGCCGCCTGGATCGCCGTGCCGCTCGTGCTTGCCAACTGGAGATTCAAGCCATGACCTGTTCCTGCATCACCCGCCGCCGCGCCCTGGGCTTTGCCGCCCTGGCCGCACTATCCACCAGCGCCCTGCTGGCCGGCTGCGGCGACAAGGCCAGCGAGCAGGCCTCGCTCGCGCCCGTGGAAATCGACCGCAGCACCTCTTGCGAGCTCGACGGCATGCTGCTGTCCGACTACCCCGGCCCCAAGGCGCAGATCCACTACGCGGGCCAGGACAAGCCGGCCTTCTTCTGCGACACGGTGGAGCTGTTCCACACCCTGCTCGCGGGCGAACAGGTGCGCCCGATCCGCGCCGTCTATGTGCAGGACATGGGCAAGGCCGACTGGAACGAACCCAAGGGCCACTGGATCGACGCCAAGACCGCCATCTATGTGCTGGGCAGCAAGCGCCATGGCTCCATGGGCCCGACGATTGCCAGCTTTGCCCAGGAAGCCGACGCCACCAAGTTCGCCGGCGAGTACGGCGGCAAGGTGCTGCGCTTTGGCGACATCAAGCTCGACATGGTGGACTTGAGCGGCGGCGCGCTGCACGATTCGCGCATGTAAAACCTCGAGCCGGCCATGCACACCGCCCCAGCCCCCTCCGCAGCACCGCGCCGCAGGCGCCTGCTGACGATTGGCCTGCTGGCCGGGATTGCGGCCAGCGCACCGTGGAGCCTGCCGGCCGCACGCAACGCGCTCAGTTCCCGGATTGCGCCGGCGCCTGAGGACGTGTGCATCGTCGCCCCGCCCACGCCCTATGACCCGGCCTCGGGCCTGGCGCCCACCGCCGCACGCCCCATACCGGCGGACGCGCGCTGCCCGGTCTGCGGCATGTTCCCGGCGCGCTCACCGCAATGGGCGGCGCAGGTCATCTACGACAACGGCGACGCGCAGTTCTTCGACTCGCCGTTGTCGCTGTTCATGTACCTGCAGGATGTGGCGCGCTACAGCCCCGGCCGCAGCGCCGACCAGATTGCCGCCCATTACGTTACCGACGCCAGCATGGCACCAGGCGGCGCCAGTACACCGTGGATCGACGCCCTGTCGGCCTACTATGTGCATGGCTCCTCGGCCAAAGGGCCCATGCGTGCGGGCAATCTACCCGCCTTTGCGACACGCGAAGCGGCCCAGGCATTTGCCAGCCAGCGCGGGGGCCAGGTGCTGGCCTTTGGTGCCATCGATGCTGCGCTGGTGGATCGGCTCGCTGGTACTGGCGGGCACAACCATCACTGATTCGATACTCTCAAACAAATAGCTGTTGGCGCACACCAGATAAGCGTTAATAGCGATTTTCTGCACAAGGAGCCTCTCAGGCGCTCCCCGTGTAGCTCTATGTCGATGGCTCAGCTACCGGCGCCTTGAACAGCGCCGCCAGCTTGCGCTTGGGCTTGATGTTGGCCGAGATGCTGCCGCGCGCCACGGCCGCCTTGGGCGCCACCTCCCAGCTCGCCGCGCCGTCGCCACCCGTGCTGGCTTCGTAGGGCTTGTCGAAGAACGGATCGCGCGCCACGGCCGGAGCGGAACGGTAGCTGCTACGCTCGCGGCGGGGGGCTGCAGCCCGCTCTTCGTCACCCTCGCGCCAGGCACGATGACCGTCGTTGTAGCGCCCGCGCGGGCGCTCGTCCTGCAGCTCCAGCGGTTCCAGTTCGATCTTCTTCTTGATGAGCTTCTCGATGTCGGCCACCAGGCGCGCATCGCTGCTGGCCACCAGCGTCACGGCCAGGCCCGAGGCGCCGGCGCGGCCCGTGCGGCCGATGCGGTGCACGTAGTCCTCGGCGTTGAAGGGCACGTCGTAGTTGAACACCGCCGGCACGTCCTTGATGTCCAGGCCGCGCGCGGCCACGTCGGTGCACACCAGCAGATCGACCTCGCCGCTCTTGAAGGCCTCCAGCGCCTTGAGACGCTCATCCTGGCTCTTGTCGCCGTGCAGCGCGGCGGTCTTCAGGCCGTCACGTTCCAGGCTGCGCGCCAGGCGGGCACAGCCGAGCTTGCTGTTGACGAACACGAAGGCCTGCTTGAGCCCGCGCTCGGTCAGCACCTTGCGGATGGCACGGCGCTTGTCGTCGTCCTGCACGCTGAAAAAACGCTGCTCGACGGTGGATGCGGTCTCGTTGGGGCGCGCGACCTCGATGGTCACCGGATCCTGCAGGTAGCTGCTGGCAAGGCGCTTGATCTCGGGCGAGAAGGTGGCCGAGAACAGCAAGGTCGTGCGCTGCTTGGGCAGGTAGCTCAGGATGCGCTGCAGATCGGGCAGGAAGCCGATGTCGAGCATGCGATCGGCCTCGTCCAGCACCACGTATTCGACCTGGTTCAGCACCGCGTTCTTGGCCTCGATGTGATCGAGCAGGCGCCCGGGCGTGGCCACCAGCACCTCGACGCCCTTTTTCAGCTCCAGCGTCTGCGGCTTCATGTCCATGCCGCCGAACACCACGGTGCTGCGCAGCTTGGTGTACTTGGCATACAGGGCGATCTGCTGCGCCACCTGGTCGGCCAGTTCGCGCGTGGGCAGCAGCACCAGGGCGCGCACGGGGTGGCGCGCGGGCGAGGCCGAGCTGTTCTCGTGCTTAAGCAGGCGCTCGAGCAGCGGCAGCGAGAAGGCGGCCGTCTTACCGGTGCCGGTCTGGGCCGCGCCCATCACGTCCTTGCCGGTCAGCACCACAGGGATCGCCTGGGCCTGGATCGGCGTCATGGTCTCGTAGCCCATGTCGGCCACGGCGCGCTTGAGGGGTTCGGCCAGCGCGAGGCTTGAATATGCTTGTGTCATCAAGCCTCTATTGTCGCACTGCAGCAAAGAAAACGGCCAGGGCGCCGGCAGTGGCGCCCTTATCCATACGCCAAGTGGGTCACAAAAACTACAGCGACTGCGCCTTGAAGGTATCGCAGGCCTGCACGCTGCCGGTCTTCATGCCCTCTGAAAACCAGCGCACGCGCTGGGCGCTGGAGCCATGGGTGAAGGCATCGGGGCGCACCGTGCCGGTCTGCTGGCGCTGCAGCGTATCGTCGCCAATCTGCTGCGCGGCGTTGATGGCCGATTCGATGTCGCTCTGATCCAGCCAGTTCTTGGCCTGCTGCGAATGGCGCGCCCAAATGCCGGCGTAGCAGTCGGCCTGTAGTTCCAGGCGTACCGACAGGGCATTCTGATCGCGCTGGCTGACGCGCCCGCGCATGCCGTCCACCTTGGCCGTGGTGCCCAAGAGCGTCTGCACATGGTGGCCCACCTCGTGGGCAATCACGTAGGCACGGGCAAACTCTCCGGGCGCGCCCAGCTGGCGGCTCATGGTGTCGAAGAAGTCCATGTCCAGGTAGACCTTGTGGTCACCCGGGCAATAGAACGGCCCCATGGCGCTTTGCCCCGTGCCACAGGCCGTGGGCGTGGCGCCGCGGTAGAGCACGAGTTTGGGCACCTGGTACTGGGCGCCGCCGGTGCGGAAGATCTGCGTCCAGACGTCCTCGGTCGATGCCAGCACCGTGGAGACAAAGGCCGCCTGGCGGTCATTGCCCGGCGGGCGCTGGGCCGGCGCCTGCTGCACCTGGGGTGCGTCGCCGCCCGAGAGCACGCCGATGGTGGTCAGCGGGTTGATGCCAAACACGCCCCAGCCAATCAAGGCCAGCACCACCGTGCCAATGCCGATGGAGCGCCCGCCGCCAAAGCCGCCGCCCCCACCACCGTCGCTGCGGCGGTCTTCCACATTGTCCGATTCGCGATTGCCTTCCCATTTCATGGGTTGTCTCCACTGCGCTACAGGCGCAAGTCGTCCATATTACGCCGGTCATTGGCAGATGCGCGGCCGCGCCGCATACAAGGTTCGGGCGCCGCGCGAAATTCAATCGATTTCACATTTGCGCTGCCAGGCGCAGCAGGTATTCAGGCCTTTGGCAGCGTCACGCCATGCTGGCCCTGGTACTTGCCCTTGCGATCCTTGTAGCTCACGGCGCATTCCTCGTCGCCCTGGAAGAACAGCACCTGGGCGCAGCCCTCGCCAGCGTAGATCTTGGCCGGCAGCGGCGTGGTGTTGGAAAATTCCAGCGTCACATTGCCCTCCCACTCGGGCTCGAAGGGGGTGACGTTGACGATGATGCCGCAGCGCGCATAGGTGCTCTTGCCCAGGCACACGGTGAGCACGTCGCGCGGGATGCGGAAGTACTCCATGGTGCGCGCCAGCGCAAAGCTGTTGGGCGGGATGATGCAGTAGTCGCCCTCGAAATCGACGAAGCTCTTCTCGTCGAAATTCTTCGGATCGACCACGGTGCTGTGGATGTTGGTGAAGACCTTGAATTCACGCGCGCAGCGTATGTCGTAGCCGTAGCTGCTGGTGCCGTAGCTGATGATCTTCTTGCCGTCCTGCTCACGGATCTGGCCGGGTTCGAAGGGCTCGATCATGCCGTGCTGCTCGGCCATGCGGCGGATCCACTTGTCGCTCTTGATGCTCATGGGTAAAGACTCCTGCTGCGCATTTTAGCCGCCTGGCAAGCTCCTTAAAAAATAGCTGCTAGCGCTTGATACACAAGCGCTAGCAGCTAAAAAACATCAAATTCGATTCTCAGGGCGCGACCGGCGCCCCGCCGTCATACCAACGCTTGAAGGTGTTGACCTCATCGGCCGACAGCGCACCGGGGTTGCCAAAGGGCATCTTGCGCAGCTGCACCACCTGCTGGTAAATCTGCGCGGCATGGCTCTTGACTTCCTCGGCCGCATCCAGCTTCACGTTTTTCTGTGCCAGCCCGTTGCTGTTGTGGCAGACCACGCAATGCTGATCCATGATGGCGCGCACCTGGGCGTAACCGGCGGGCGCCTGCGTTGCGGCCACGGCCTGGGGCGCAGGCTTGAGCCAGGCGATCACGCCGAGCAGCACCACGATGCCCACGGCCGCATAGGGCCAGGGGTGGGCATTGCGGCCCAGCTTGAAGCCATGGCGCATGACGAAGAACTGGCGGATGGCGGCACCGGCGAACATCATCAGGATCAGGATCAGCCAGTTCATGGAGTTGTTGTACAGCCAGCCATAGTGGTTGGACAGCATGGCGAACAGCACCGGCAGCGTGAAGTAGGTGTTGTGCACGCTGCGCTGCTTGGCGCGCTTGCCGTGCATGGGGTCAACCGGCTGGCCTGCCTTGAGGGCGGCCACCACCTTGCGCTGGCCGGGGATGATCCAGAAGAACACGTTGGCGCTCATCGACGTGGCCAGCATGGCGCCCATCAGCAGGAAGGCGGCCTGGCCGGGGAAGATGTGGCAGGCCAGGTAGGCGGCAATGCACACCAGCACCAGCACCATGGCGCCGACGGTTGCGTCGCCATTGGGCTTTTGGCCAAAGACGCGGCAGATGGCGTCGTACAGCAGCCCGAACACCACCAGGAAGGCCAGGGCCGCGACGATGGCCATGGAGTTGGACATGATCGGATTCGTCGGGCTCACCAGGTAGATGCCGGCATTCCACAGGTAGGACACCGTGAGCAGCGCGAAGCCGGACAGCCAGGTGGTATAGCTCTCCCAATAGAACCAGTGCAGGTGGTCGGGCAGCTTAGGCGGCGAGACGTTGAACTTGACCGGGTGGTAGAAGCCGCCGCCGTGCAGGGCCCAGAGCTCGCCGCTCACGCCGTCGCGCTTGAGGCCCTCATCCTCGGGCGGCGTCAGGCTGCTGTCGAGGAAGACGAAGTAGAAGGAGGAGCCGATCCAGGCGATCGCGGTGATGACGTGCAACCAGCGCAGCAGCAGGTTGGCCCAGTCCAGAAAGTAGCTTTCCATGATGTGTGAACCTCGGCAGGCGTTGAAGAATCGCCTGCAAGCTGCTCACCACTGCGGGTGCTCTGAGCAGAGAACAATGGGCCGCGCACCTTGGCATGCATTCACCGAGACACCGCTGCGACCAACTTTGTGGACATTAAGTGTATGCAATTTTTGTTATCCACTCCACATGTCCGAACCCGGGATTACCCTGCGTCGCTTGTTTCAAGGCGTATCCAGCCGCTGCAGCAGCTGCGCCGCCACCGCCACGGCAATGACCTCGGGCTGCTTGCCGGCAATGCCGGGCACCCCTATCGGGCAGGTCACCTGGGCCAGCTCAGCGTCAGAAAACCCGCGCGCCTGCAGGCGGTGCGAGAACGTGGCCCATTTGGTGCGGCTGCCTATCAGGCCGATGAAGGGCAGATCGCCACGCTGGCGCTGGCGCGCAAGACAAGCCGCCACGATGTCCAGATCCTCGGCATGGCTGAAACTCATGATGAGCACGAAGGACTGCGCCGCCAGCTGCGGCACCGCCGCCTGTACCGGGTCGGAATGCTCGCACAGCGTGTCAGCGTCCACCTCCGCCGGAAACACCTCGTCGCGGCTGTCCACCCAATGCAGGGCAAACGGCAGCGGCGCCAGCACGCGCGCCAGCGCATGGCCCACATGGCCGCCGCCAAACAGGGCCACCGGCTGCAGCGGCGGCGCCAGGCGCTGGCGCAATGCCGGCGCGTCGGCGGCAGTCACGCACTCAAAGCGCAGCTGCACCACGCCGCCACAGCACTGGCCCAGGCTGGGCCCCAGGGCCTGGCGCAAAAGGGGCGGCCGCGCCGGGCGGCCCGCCAGGTGGTCAGCTAGGCGCTGGCGCGCCTCCTGCATGGCCTGCAGCTCCAGATGCCCGCCGCCTATGGTGCCCAGCAGCGGCTCCTGCCCGGCGAACACGGCCATCCAGGCGCCGCACTCGCGCGGCACCGAGCCCTGGGTAGACTCCACCGTCACCAGGCATGCGGGTGCGCACTTGAGTCGTTCCAGCAGACAATGCAAGGCCTTCATTCGTCATCTCCTGCGCTGCCACGCGCTGCAGCATTGCAAGCAACAGGTATGTCCCCAACCCCCTCCAATACCCCTCAGCCGGCCAAACGGCCCTGGTGGCGGCCTGCGAGCCTGATGGCAGCGGTGGCCGCCATTGTGGCCGCCTGCAAGTCCGGCCCGCAGCCGCCCACGCCGCAGGACGCGCAGTCCGACAGCGTCCGCAATTCGGCCGCGGCCACGCCGCGCGCCTATCGTCAGGACGCGGCCAGCCATCTGTATGGCCTGAACACGGGGCGCATCTACAAGGGCAAGCTGCCGCCCATGTTGTACGCCATTGGCGTGCTGGAGGTGGACATCGACCGCAATGGCCGGGTGACGCGCCTGCACTGGATGCGCGCGCCGCGCCACGCGCCCGAGGTGGTGGCCGAGATCGAGCGCACGGTGCGCGCCGCTGCGCCCTTCCCCGTGCCGGCGCGCATGCAGCGCGTGACCTACACCGACACCTGGCTGTGGGACAAGTCGGGGCAATTTCAGCTCGATACGTTGACCGAGGGGCAGCTGTAAAAGCGTTTTGCGTTTTGCGATGAGCGTTGTGCGTTGGCCGGTATTCACGCCCAACGCACAACGCTTATCGCTCAACAGTAACCACCGCCACAGCCCTCCAATCAAGCCCCCCGATCAAGACCCCCGATAGGTTGAATAACTCCACGGGCTGACCAGCAGTGGCACGTGGTAATGCTGGTCGGTATGGGCCACGCCGAAGTCCAGGCTGACCTGGTTCAGAAAATTCGGCTCGGGCAGCTGCACGCCACGCGCCTTGAAATAACCAGCCACATCAAAGGTCAGGCGATAGGTGCCGGTCTTCAGGCTATGGTTGTCGAACAGCGGCGCATCGGTGCGCCCGTCGTGATTCAGCACCAGGCTCTTGAGCAAGGTGGCCTGGTCGCCCTGGGTGGAATACAGCGCAACGGCCATGCCCGCAGCCGGGCAGCCATGCATGGTGTCTAAAACGTGGGTGCTGAGGCCCATGGTGTGTCTCCGAAAAACATAGATTGCACGAATCGCGATGCGATCAAAGTGTATACACTTTTTGTGCGCGATTGATGGATTTTTCTATTGGCAACGCTGAAGACGCTGTCTTTGTGGGGCAACCTGGGACAGCCGCAGCGGCTGCCCCTGCACCAATTGCATCAACCCTGTATCTTCTGGCCCACTTCAAAGTTGGCCATTTTTTCCAGCGCTCGCACCATGCCCGAGTGATCCCAGGCCGCGCCGCCATGGGCCACGCAGGTGTTGAACAGTTCCTGCGCCATCGCCGTGTTGGGCAGGGCCACGCCCAGCTGGCGGGCGCTGGACAGGGCCAGGTTCAAGTCCTTCTGGTGCAGGGCGATGCGAAAGCCTGGGTCGAAGGTGCGCTTGATCATGCGCTCGGCATGTACCTCCAGGATCTTGGACGAGGCAAAGCCGCCCAGCAGGGCCTCGCGCACGCGGGCCGGGTCGGCACCGGCGCGCGATGCGAACAGCAGCGCCTCGGCCACGGCCTCGATGTTCAGCGCGACGATGATCTGGTTCGCCACCTTGGCGGTCTGGCCGTCGCCATTGCCGCCGACCAGGGTGATGTTCTTGCCCATCTTCTCGAACAGGGGCTTGACGCGGGCAAACACGTCCTCGGGGCCGCCCACCATGATGGACAGCGTGGCGTTCTTGGCGCCGACCTCGCCGCCGGAGACGGGCGCATCCAGATACTGGGCACCCGCGGCCGCTATGCGCCTGGCAAAGTCCTTGGTGGCCACGGGGGAGATGGAGGACATGTCCACCACCACCTTGCTGCTCGATCCCTTCAGGCCCGCCGCCACGCCGTCTTCGGCAAACAGCACGCTCTCCACATCGGGCGTGTCGGGCAGCATCAGGAAGACGATGTCGGCACGCTCGGCCACGCCACGGGCCGTGGTGCACTGCGTGGCGCTGCTCTCGGCAATGGCCGGCGGCACCTTGCCGCGGGTGTGAATGAACAACTGGTGGCCGGCGGCAACCAAATGGCCGGCCATGGGTGCGCCCATGATGCCCAGGCCGATGAAGCCGAGCTTGAGGGACGATGCGTTCATGGTGTTTTCTCCTTGGTTCCTAGATCAAAATCAATAGCTGCTTGCGCTTATCAGGCGGGCGTCAGCGCCTTTTTTCCTGCCATTTTTTCCAGCCAGGCCAGGCCGGACTCGGTGTCCTTGGCGGGCTTGTACTCGCAGCTCACCCAGCCGGCATAGCCGATGCGGTCGAGGTGCGCAAACAGGAAGGGGTAGTTGATCTCGCCGGTGCCGGGCTCGTGGCGGCCGGGGTTGTCGGCCAGCTGCACATGGGCGATGCGCGCCAAGTTCTTCTGCAGCGTGTTCGCCAGTTCGCCCTCCACGCGCTGGGCGTGGTAGATGTCGTACTGCACGAAGGCGTTTTCGGCCCCCACCTCATCGAGGATGGAAATGGCCTGATCCGTGCGGTTCAGGTAGAAGCCCGGAATGTCGAACGGGTTGATGGGCTCAATCAGCAGGCGCAGGTTGGCAGCCTTGAGTGCCGACGCGGCAAAGCGCAGGTTGTTCACGAAGGTGCTGCGCAGCGTGGCAGCATCCACACCGGCAGGCGCCTTGCCGGCCAGGCAGTTGAGCTGGGGCACGCCAAGCGCGGTGGCATAGGTCAATGCCTTGGACACGCCGGCGCGAAATTCATCGACGCGCCTGGGGTCGCAGGCCATGCCGCGCTCACCCGCATCCCAGTCGCCCGCGGGCAGGTTGTGCAGCACGACCTTGAGGCCGGCGGCATCCACGCGTTCCTTGATCTCGGCGACCGTGTGGGCATAGGGAAAGAGGAATTCCACGGCCTCAAAACCGGCGCGGGCGGCGTGCTCGAAACGCTCGAGGAAGGGCACCTCGGTAAACAGCATGCTGAGGTTGGCAGCAAAACGGGGCATGTTCTATCTCCAGAAAAATGGGGGTCAGTCAAGAATGGCCAGGGCGCTGGGTGCATCGGCGCCGCTTTGCGCCAGTTCCTCGAACTCGACGATATTGTCGATTTCGGTACCCATGGAAATGTTGGTCACGCGCTCCAGGATGCACTCGATGACCACAGGAGTCTGATGCTCGGCCATCCAGGCTTCGGCCTGCTCCATGGCGGGGCCAAAATCCTCCGGGCGGTGCACGCGGATGGCCTTGCAGCCCAGGCCTTCGACCACCTTCACATGATCCACACCGTAGCCGCGCGATGCCTCGTCATCCGACATGTTGATGTTGTCAAACGCCAGCTGCACGCAGTAGTCGATGGAGAACGCACGCTGCGCCTGGCGGATCAGGCCCAGGTAGCTGTTGTTCACCAGCACATGCACATAGGGCAGCTTGAACTGTGCGCCCACGGCCAGTTCCTCGATCATGAACTGGAAGTCGTAGTCGCCCGACAGGGCCACGATCTTGCGCAACGGATCGGCCACGCGCACGCCCAGGGCTGCGGGCGTGGTCCAGCCCAGCGGGCCGGCCTGGCCGCAGTTGATCCAGTGGCGCGGCTGGTACACATGCAGGAACTGCGCACCGGCGATCTGCGACAGGCCGATGGTGGACACATAGGTCGTGTCATGGCCCAGGTTGCGGTTCATGCACTGGTAGATGCGGTGCGGCTTCATCGGCACATCATCAAAGTTGGTCTTGCGCAGGTATTCGACGCTGTTCTTGCGGCCCTGGCATTCGGCGACCCACTGGCTGCAATCCTTGAGCTTGCCCGCGGCCTTCCACTCCTTGGCCACGGCGACGAATTGCTTGAGTGCCGCGCCGGCGTCGGAGACGATTCCGTAGTCGGGCGCAAACACGCGGCCGATCTGCGTCGGCTCGATGTCCACGTGGATGAACTTGCGGCCCTTGGTGTAGACCTCGACCGAGCCGGTGTGGCGATTGGCCCAGCGGTTGCCGATGCCGAACACGAAGTCCGACGCCAGCATGTTGGCGTTGCCATAGCGATGGCTGGTCTGCAGGCCGCACATGCCCACCATCAGCGGGTGGTCGTCGGGAATGGAGCCCCAGGCCATGAGCGTGGGGATCACCGGCACGTTGAGAATCTCGGCCAGCTCCACCAGCAAGTCCGAGGCATCGGCGTTGATCACGCCGCCGCCCGAGACGATGAGCGGACGCGCGGACTCGTTGAGCATTTGAATCGCCTTCTCGGCCTGCTTGCGCGTGGCGGCGGGCTTGTACGCGGGCAGCGGCTCATAGGTGTCGATGTCGAACTCGATCTCGGCCAGCTGCACGTCGATCGGCAGGTCGATCAGCACCGGGCCGGGGCGGCCCGAGCGCATCAGGTGGAAGGCCTGCTGGAAGGCGCGCGGCACCTGGGCGGGTTCCAGCACCGTGGTGGCCCACTTGGTGACGGGCTTGGCTATTGCAGCAATGTCCACGGCCTGGAAGTCTTCCTTGTGCAGGCGGGCGCGCGGCGCCTGGCCGGTGATGCACAGAATCGGAATGGAATCGGCCTGGGCCGAGTACAGGCCGGTGATCATGTCGGTGCCGGCCGGGCCGCTGGTGCCAATGCAGACGCCGATGTTGCCGGCCACGGCGCGGGTATAGCCCTCGGCCATGTGGCTCGCGCCTTCGACGTGGCGCGCCAGGATATGGCCGATGCCGCCATGATCCTTCATCGCCGCGTACAGCGGATTGATGGCGGCGCCGGGCACGCCGAACGTGACGCTGACACCTTCTTTTTCAAGCACCTTGACGGCTGCTTCGATCGCTTTCATTTTGGCCATGGCCTATCTCCTTGAAGTGAGTGCAACTGTAGGGATGCGGACGGCTTGGCGGAAGGCCAGAAGAGACCATAAAATTTATTCCAATTGGGAATAAACAAGGAGACAACCATGGACAGACTGGACGCCATGCAGATGTTCGTGCGCGTGGTGGAGACCGGCAGCTTCACCCAGGTGGCGCGCGAATTCGGCACCACCCAGCCCACGGTGACCAAACAGGTCGCGGCCATGGAGGCACGCCTGAAGGTGCGCCTCTTGAACCGCAACACGCGCGGCGTGAGCCTGACCGAGCCGGGCACGCTGTACTACGAGAAATGCAAGACCATCGTGAACGACGTGGCCGAGGCCGAGAACGTGGTCAAAGTGCGCCAGCACCAGGTGCAGGGGCAGCTGCGCATCGGCACCTCGGTGGCCTTCGGGCGGCGCGTGGTGATTCCGCTGATGCTCGAATTCATGCAGCACAACCCGCAGGTCGAGGTGGACCTGAGCTTCGAGGATCGCTACACCGACCTGGTGGCCAACGGCATCGACGTGGCGCTGCGCCTAGGCAAACTGGCCGACTCCAGCCTGGGCGCGCGCACGCTGGGCGTCAACCCCTGGGTGCTGGTGGCATCCGGCAATTACCTGAAAAAGCACGGCACGCCGCGCCGCCCCGCAGACCTGAGGGAGCACGCCACGCTGATCTACAGCAGCGTGCAGGGCAACGATGTCTGGCGCCTGCGCAATGCCAGCGGCGAGGCGGTGTCGGTGCCGGTGACGGGGCGGCTGCGCTCCAACAACCTCTCGGCCCTGCTGGCCGCGGCACGCGCGCACATGGGCATTGCCGCCCTGCCCTGGTATGTGGCCTATGACTCTTTGGCGGCCGGGCGCGTGGTCGAGGTGCTCAAGACCTGCCGCCTGCCTGAGCAGGAGATCCACGCCGTCTACCCCTCGCCACGCCTGGTGCCGCAGAAGGTGCAGGCCTTCATCGCCTTTCTGCAGGGGCGCTTCGCCAATGCCTGGTGGGAGCAGCTGCCCAAGGGCGGTTGAGCCCTCAAGGCGATCGCACGCAAGCCCTGCCGCCGTCGCCAGCTATAAAATCAAGAGCGCACGGAAATCATTGACATTGGTGTTCGTGGGCCCCGTGAACACCAGATCGCCCAAGGGCTCAAAGAAACCATAGGCGTCGTTGCGATCCAGGTAATCGCTGATGCGCTGGCCCCGCTCTGCCGCGCGCGCCAGCGTATCGGGCGCCACGCGGGCACCGGCGTTGTCTTCCACGCCGTCAATGCCGTCGGTATCGGCAGCCAGCGCCCACACGCCCTGCTGCCCCTGCAGTGCCTGGGCCAGGCCCATGCAGAACTCGCCGGCGCGCCCGCCCCTGCCCTTGGCGGTGCCCGGTGGGCGCTGGCGTATCGTCACCGTGGTCTCGCCGCCCGAGAGGATCACGCAGGTGCGCGCAAACGGCTGGCCACGCTGGGCCACGGCGCGTGCCAGGGCGGCATGCACCTTGCCCACCTCGCGCGACTCGCCCTCGATCTCGTCGGACAGGATATGCGCCGCAATGCCCGCGGCCTGGGCCGCCGCTGCAGCGGCCTCCAGCGATTGCTGGGGCGTGGCGATCAGGTGCACCGCATGCCCGGCAAAGCAGGCGTCGCCAGGCTTGGGTGTCTCCAGCGCACCGGCCTGCAGTGCGGCGCGCACGGCGTCCGGCACCGCGATGCGGTAGCGCTGCAGTATCGCCAGCGCATCGGCGCAAGTGGAGGCATCGGGCACCGTGGGGCCGCTGGCGATGATGGAGGGGTCGTCGCCCGGCACGTCGCTGATGGTCAGCGTGACCACCTTGGCCGGCGCGCAGGCCGCGGCCAGGCGCCCGCCCTTGATGCGCGAGAGATGCTTGCGCACGCAGTTCATCTCGGAGATCGCGGCGCCGCTTTCCAGCAGCGCCTTGTTGATGCGTTGCTTCTCGGCCAGGTCGATGCCGTCTGCCGGCAGCGTCAGCAGGGCCGAACCGCCACCCGAGATCAGGCACAGCACCAGGTCATCCTCGGTCAGGCCCTGCGTCAGCGCCAGGATGCGCTCGGCAGCAGCCAGGCCGGCCGCATCGGGCACGGGATGCGCCGCCTCGACCAGCTCGATGCGCTGCACCAGCCCCTCGGGGCGCGCCGGGATATGGTGGTAGCGCGTCACCACCAGGCCAGACAGCGGCGCATCCTGCGGCCACAGCGCTTCGAGCGCCTGGGCCATGGAACCGCCAGCCTTGCCCGCGCCCAGCACCACGGTGCGCCCCTTTGGCACGGCGGGCAGGTGCTGGCCCATGCTGTGCAGGGGCTGGGCGCGCTGTACGGCGGTGCGGTACAGATCAAGCAAAAAGGCCTGGGGGTCTGCGCTAACTATCTCTGGTGTCGCGGTCATGGTGTGCTGTCTCCTGCCGGACATTATGAAAGAGCGCAGTGCCCGCTAAAACCCGCAAACTGGTCAAAACTGCTTCACAGCTGCTCAATCGAGCGACACCTTCGCATCCTTGACCAGCCTGGCGAAACGCACCGTGTCGTCGTGGATCTTGCGCGCCATCTCGTCCGGCGTATCACCAATCGCCACCGCGCCGATCTCATCCATCTTCTTGCGGAATTCGGGCGACTGGATGATCTTCACCATGTCGGCATTCAGCCGCGCCACCACATTTTTGGGTGTGCCTGCAGGTGCCAGCATGCCAAACCAGGTGCCCATGTCGAAGCCCTTGAGGCCTGCCTCGTCGAGCGTGGGAACGTCGGGCAACGCCACCGAGCGCTTGGCCGTGGTGACGGCCAACGCACGCAGCTTGCCCGCCTTGATGTGCGGCAGCACGGGCGTGATCGTGTCGAACGACATGGTGATCTGCCCGCCCAACAGGTCGGTGGTCAGCGGCCCACTGCCTTTGTAGGGAACATGCAGCAGCTGCACGCCGCCCATGCCCTCGAACTGGGCGCCGATCAAGTGCTGGCCCGTGCCGGTGCCGTTGGAGCCGTAGGTGAGCTTGCCTGGCTCTGCCTTGGCCAGCGCCAGCAACTCCTGCACGGTCTTGGCTGGCACTTGCGGATTCACCACCAGCACGTTGGGCACCAGGGCCACCGTGGTGATCGGGGCCAGATCCTTCTCGAAGTCATAGCCCAGCTTCTTGTAGACACTGGTGGCGATGGTGTGGTGCACCGCGCCCATGAGCAGGGTGTAGCCGTCGGCCTTGGCCTTGGCCACGTAGTCCGCACCCAGGGTGGCGCCGGCGCCGGGCTTGTTCTCCACGATCACCGGCTGGCCCAGGCTCTTGGACAGCTCCTGCCCCAGGGCGCGCGCCAGCACGTCGGTGGTGCCGCCGGCCGGGAACGGCACGATGATGCTCACCGGCCGCGTCGGCCAGGCCTGCGCCGCGGCGCCGGATGTCAACGCCACCGCGGACAGCGCCATCATGCCCAGGAAGGCACGCTTGTGGATGCCATGCATCGTCATATGAGTCTCCTTGCTATTTTTGGAACTTGTCAGGCCAGCAGCGCGCAGACCGCATCGGTCACCTGGCGGGTGGTGGCCTTGCCGCCCAGGTCCCCGGTGTGCAAGGCCGGATTGGCCGTGACCTGCTCCACGGCGTGCATCAGGCGCTGAGCCGCCGCCCCTTCGCCCAGGTGTTCCAGCAACATCACACAGCTCCAGAATGTGCCCACGGGGTTGGCCAGGCCCTTGCCCATGATGTCGAAGGCCGAGCCGTGGATGGGCTCGAACATGCTGGGGTAGCGGCGCTCGGGGTCGATGTTGCCGGTGGGTGCGATCCCCAGGCTGCCGGCCAGCGCGGCGGCCAGGTCGCTCAGGATGTCGGCGTGCAGATTGGTGGCGACTATGGTGTCCAGCGTCGCCGGGCGGTTCACCATGCGCGCCGTGGCGGCGTCCACCAGCTCCTTGTCCCACTTCACGTCGGGGAACTCCTGGCTGATCTGCACGGCAATCTCGTCCCACATCACCATGGCATGGCGCTGGGCGTTGCTCTTGGTGATGACGGTGAGCTGCTTGCGTGGCCGGGATTGCGCGAGCTTGAAGGCGAAGCGCATGATGCGCTCGACACCGGCACGGGTCATCATGCTCACGTCGGTGGCGGCCTCGATCGGGTGGCCCTGGTGCACACGGCCGCCGACGCCGGCGTATTCGCCCTCTGAGTTCTCGCGCACGATGACCCAGTCCAGATCCTGCGGCGCGCAACGCTTGAGCGGTGCGTCTATGCCCGGCAGGATGCGCGTGGGCCGCACATTGGCGTACTGGTCGAAGCCCTGGCAGATCTTCAGGCGCAGGCCCCAGAGCGTGATGTGGTCGGGAATGTGCGGGTCACCGGCCGAGCCGAACAGGATCGCGTCCTTGTCCTTCAGAGCCTGCAGGCCGTCGGCCGGCATCATCTCGCCGTGCGCGCGGTACCAGTCGCCGCCCCAGCCGTAGCTGGTGAAATCGAAGGCCAGGCCCGGCTGCGACGCGGCCAGCGCCTGCAGCACCTGTTGGCCGGCGGGGATGACTTCCTTGCCGATGCCGTCGCCGGGGATACAGGCGATGCGATAGGTCTTGCTCATGGGGGATGCGCTCCTAAAAAAACGGTGCCTCGCAACACGCGTGGCATGGGGAGCAAATCTACCGACGAAGCACCGCCACGCGATGCCGGTAAAGTGATGCCATTGTTCACTTTGATTCAACAATGAGCACTCCATCCAGCGCCCCCTCGGAGATGGCCTTCTTCAGCCTGCTGGCACGCCTGGGCAGCCTGTCGGGTGCGGCGCGCGAGCAGGGCCTGAGCACGGCCGCGGCCAGCAAACGCCTGGCGCAGATGGAGGCGCGCCTGGGGGTGCAGCTGGTGAGCCGCACCACCAGGCGCCTGCACCTGACGGCCGAGGGCGAGACCTACCTGCAACACGCGCGCCGCATCCTGGCGGAGATCGATGCCATGGAGCAACTCGTGGCCGACATGCAATCCACCCCCCAGGGGCTGCTGCGCGTGAACGCCACGCTGGGCTTCGGGCGCAGCCACATCGCGCCGCTGGTGCCGGCGTTCGTGCGGCAACACCCGCAGATTCAGCTGCAGCTGCAGCTGTCGGTGCAACCGCCGCCACTGGCCGATGATGGCTTCGACGTGTGCATACGCTTTGGCGAGCCGCCCGACGCACGCGTGATCGCACGGCGTCTTGCGCCCAACCGCCGGTTGCTATGCGCGGCGCCGGCCTATCTGGCCAGGCGGGGCCAGCCGGCCAAACCGAGCGACCTGCAACAACACGACTGCATCGACATCCGCCAGGGAGACGATGCCCTCGGCATATGGCGCTTCATCGGCGCGCGCAAGCAGGAATCGGTCAGGCTGCGCAACCACCTCTCCACGAACGACGGCGAAATCGCCGTGAGCTGGGCCCTGGCGGGGATGGGCATCGTCATGCGCGCCGAATGGGACGTGGCGCGCTACCTGCGCAGTGGCCGCCTGGTGCAGGTGCTGCAGGACTGGCAGACACCCCCGGCCGACATCCACGCCGTATACCCGCAGCGCCATGCGAGCACCACGCGGGTGCGCGTGTTCGTGGACTTTGTGGCCGCGCATTTCAGCAGCTTCAGACCCCATTTTTAATGGTGGTCTACAAAAACTGTATACAACTTCTGTGTTCTAGGGCTATGATGTGGCCATGGAAACCTCCACCACCAGCCACATCGTCGAAAACCTGACCCGCGCCATCGTCGAACACCGCCTGCTGCCCGGCACCAAGCTGGCGGAGCAGAAGCTGGCCGACCACTTTGGCGTGTCGCGCACGCTGGTGCGCCAGGCACTGTTTCAACTCTCGCAAAACCGGCTCATCCGGCTGGAGCCCGCGCGCGGCGCCTTCGTCGCCACGCCCTCGGTCGAGGAGGCGCGCCAGGTGTTCTCCGTGCGCCGCATGCTGGAGGTGAGCATGGTGCGCGCCTTCATGGCGCAGAGCACGCCGGCCAAGATTCGAAGCCTGCGCCAGCATGTGGCGTCGGAGAAAAAGGCCATGGAGCGCGAAGACGTGGGCCAGCGCACCGAGCTGCTGGGCGACTTTCACGTGCGCATTGCCGAGCTCATGGGCAACGAGGTGCTGGCCCAGATGCTGGGCGAGCTGATCTCGCGCTGCGCCCTGATCACGCTGATGTACCAGTCCACCGTGGCCGCCGAGCATTCGCACGACGAGCACGCCGACATCGTCGAGGCCCTGGCCAGCGGCGACGCCGAGCGCGCCGTGCAGCTCATGCGCGAGCACCTGGACAACGTGGAAGCAGGCCTGACCTTCGACCGCGACGTTCCCACCAACGACCTGTCCATGGCCCTTTCTGCCTGATGCCATGAGCTACGACGCTACTGCCCCCTACCCCCGCGATCTGATCGGCTACGGCCGCACGCCTCCCCACGCCGCCTGGCCCGGCGGCGCCCGCGTTGCCGTGCAGTTCGTGCTGAACTACGAAGAAGGCGGCGAGAACTGCGTACTGCATGGCGACGCCGCCAGCGAGCAGTTTTTGTCCGAAATGTTCAACCCCGCCGCCTACCCCGAGCGCCACATGAGCATGGAGGGCATCTACGAATACGGCTCGCGCGCCGGCGTCTGGCGCATCCTGCGCGAATTTGAAAAACGCGGCCTGCCGCTCACGGTATTCGGCGTGGCCACCGCCCTGCAACGGCACCGCGACGTGACGGCCGCATTTGGCGAACTGGGCCACGAGATCGCCTGCCACGGCCTGAAGTGGATCCACTACCAGACCGTGCCCGAGGAGGTGGAGCGCGCCCACATGCATGAGGCCATGGAGATCATCCAGCGCCTGACCGGCAAGCGCCCGCTGGGCTGGTACACCGGCCGCGACAGCCCGCGCACGCGCCGCCTGGTGGCCGACTATGGCGGTTTCGAGTACGACAGCGACTACTACGGCGACGACCTGCCGTTCTGGATGAAGGTGCAAAAGACCGACGGCAGCGCCGCACACCAGCTCATCGTGCCCTACACGCTGGACGTGAACGACATGCGCTTCGCCCTGCCCCAGGGCTACTCGCACGCCGACCCGTTCTTCCAGTACATGAAGGACAGCTTTGATGCGCTGTACGCCGAGGGCGACCCGGCCGGAGACAACGCGCCGAAGATGATGAGCATAGGCATGCACTGCCGCCTGCTCGGCAAGCCCGGGCGCATCACCGCCTTGCAGCGCTTTTTGGACCATATCCAGGGCCACGACAAGGTCTGGGTCTGCCGGCGCATCGATATTGCGCGCCATTGGGCGCAGCGTTTCCCGGCGCCGGTTTTATAGAAAAAACCACTCTAGCGCTTGCTAGTAAAGCGCAAGCAGCTCATATTTTGATAGGAGACACCATGGCTTTGACCCTGGATCAGCTGAACCATGCGCCCGCGGCCGAGGCGGCGCAAATGCTCGACGGCCTGTACGAGCACACCCCCTGGATCGCCGAGCAGGCGCTGGCGCAGCGCCCCTACGCGTCGCTGGCGCACCTCAAGCACGCCATGGTGCAGGTGCTGGCCGCCGCCCCGCGCCAGAAACAGCTGGCCCTGGTGCGCGCCCACCCGGAGCTGGCGGGCAAGGCCATGGTGAGCAACACGTTGACGGCCGAATCGACCAATGAGCAGAACAAGGCCGGCCTGACGCAGTGCACGCCCGAAGAGCTGGCACATATCCAGCAGCTCAACAGCGACTACAACGCGCGCTTCGGCTTTCCCTTCATCCTGGCCGTGCGTGGCCCGCGCGGCCTGGGGTTACGCAAGCAGGAGATCATCGACACCTTCGCGCGCCGCCTGGAAAACCCGGTGGACTTCGAGCTCGCGGAGGCGCTGCGCAACATCCACCGCATCGTGGAGATCCGACTGAACGACAAGTTCGGCTACGCACCCCTGCTGGGCAACGACGTCTGGGACTGGCAGGAGAAGCTCAGCACGCACAGCGACCCCGGCTTTGCCGAAAAGGGCCAGCTCACCGTCACCTATCTCACCGACGCGCACCGCGCCTGTGCCCAGCGTATCAGCCACTGGATGCGCGACTGCGGCTTCGACGAGGTCGAGATCGACGCCGTGGGCAACGTGGTGGGCCGCTACCACGGCGCCACGCCTGGCGCCAAGTACCTGCTCACCGGCAGCCACTACGACACCGTGAGGAACGGCGGCAAGTACGACGGGCGCCTTGGCATCTTCGTGCCCATGGCCTGCGTGCGCGAGCTGCACCGCGCCGGCCAACGCCTGCCGTTTGGCGTCGAGGTGGTGGGTTTTGCCGAAGAAGAGGGCCAGCGCTACAAGGCCACCTTCCTGGGCTCGGGCGCGCTGGTGGGCGACTTCCGTGACGAATGGCTGGATCAGAAGGACGCCGACGGCATCACCATGCGCGAGGCCATGCAGCATGCCGGCCTGTGCATTGCCGACATCCCCAAGCTCAAGCGCGAGGTGGCCAGGTATCTGGGCTTCATCGAGGTGCATATCGAGCAAGGCCCGGTGCTCAACGAGCTGGACATCCCGCTGGGCGTGGTCACGTCGATTAACGGCAGCGTGCGCTTCGTCGGCGAGGTGCAGGGCATGGCCAGCCACGCCGGCACCACGCCCATGGACAGGCGCCGCGACGCCGCCGCGGCCGTGGCCGAGCTGCTGCTGTACGTGGAAAAGCGCGCCGCGCAGGACGGCGACAGCGTGGGCACCGTGGGCCTGCTGGAGGTGCCCAGCGGCTCCATCAACGTGGTGCCGGGCCGCTGCCGCTTCAGCCTGGATCTGCGCGCGCCCAACAACGCGCAGCGCGACCGGCTGGTGCACGACATCCAGGCCGAGCTCAAGGCCATCTGCGCGCGCCGCTTCGTGCACTACACGCTGGAAGAGACCATGCGCGCATCGGCCGCGCCCAGCGCGCCTGAATGGCAGCAACGCTGGGAAACGGCCGTGGCCGCCCTGGGTGTGCCGCTATACCGCATGCCCAGCGGCGCCGGCCACGACGCCATGAAGCTGCACGAGCTCATGCCCCAGGCCATGCTGTTCACGCGCGGCATCAACAGCGGCATCAGCCACAACCCGCTGGAGGGCACGACCAGCGACGACATGCAGCTGGCCGTCGATGCCTTCACCCATGTCCTGAACCAACTCGCCCAAAACGCCTGAAAGAAACCATGAGCAACTACGAACAACTCGACGCCTGGATCGACCAGCATTTCGACGAGCAGGTGCAGTTCCTGCAGGCCCTGGTGCGCGTGCCCACCGACACGCCGCCCGGCAACAATGCGCCGCACGCCGAACGCACGGCCGAACTCATCAAGGACTATGGCTTCGAGGCCGAAAAGCACGTCGTGCCCGCCGCCGACGTCAAGGCCTACGGCATGGAGAGCATCACCAACCTGATCGTGCGCCGCCCCTACGGCCAGGGTGGCCGCAAGGATGGCATCACGATTGCACTGAACGCCCATGGCGACGTGGTGCCCCCGGGCGAGGGCTGGACGCACGATCCCTACGGCGCCGAGATCGCAGACGGCGCCATGTACGGCCGCGCCGCGGCGGTGAGCAAGAGCGACTTTTCCACCTTCACCTTCGCGGTGCGCGCACTTGAGGCCGTGGCCAAGCCGAGCAAGGGCGCAGTCGAGCTGCACTTTACCTACGACGAGGAATTCGGCGGCCTGCTCGGCCCGGGCTGGCTGCTGGCACAAGGCCTGACCAAGCCGGATCTGATGATCGCCGCGGGTTTTAGCTACGAGGTCGTGACCGCGCACAACGGCTGCCTGCAGATGGAAGTGACGGTGCACGGCAAGATGGCCCACGCCGCCGTGCCGCACACGGGTGTGGACGCACTGCAGGGCGCGACCGCCGTCATGAACGCGCTGTATGCCGAGAACGTGAAGTACCAGCAGGTCATGTCCAAGGTGCCGGGCATCAAGCACCCCTACCTCAACATCGGCCGCATCGAGGGCGGCACCAACACCAACGTGATTCCCGGCAAGGTAGTGCTGAAGATCGACCGCCGCATGATCCCCGAGGAAAACCCGGCCGAGGTCGAGGCCAGCATCCACGCCGTGATCGCCCAGGCGGTGCAGGACTTCAACCAGCAGCGCGATTACCAGGGCGAAGACGCCGTGCGCACCGACATCAAGCGCATCCTGCTGGCCAACGCCATGACGCCGCTGCCCGGCAATGCGCCGCTGGTCGATGCCATCCAGAAACACGGCGAGGCCGTGTTCGGCGCCAAGCCGCCGGCCGTGGGCACGCCGCTGTACACCGACGTGCGCCTGTATGTGGAGCGCGGCATTCCCGGTGTGATCTATGGCGCCGGCCCGCGCACGGTGCTGGAGAGCCACGCCAAGCGCGCCGATGAACGCCTGCAATTGGAAGACCTGCGCCGCGCCACCAAGGTGGTGGCGCGTGCCCTGGCGGATCTGATGGCCTGAACGCAATCAACCTGCACCACCCAAGCCCGCTGTCTCGGCGGGCTTTTTTGTGCGCGCCCCTGCCGGCGAATCGGCACATCTCGCAACGAAGAAGTAACCAGAACCACAGGCTTTCGGGTTTTCACTGAATCGCCAAGGTTTATAAAGTGTATACACTTTTTCCATACGAACGAGCGCCCTATGCGGGCTCGCGTATCGAGGCATATCAATCCATCTTTAAGGCCGCCAGCGTCCCCGGAGACAAGCACCATGACGACCCCAGTCCACCCCGTCGATGAAAAACTACCCCTGGGGCGCCTCACGGCCCTGGGCCTGCAGCATGTGCTGGTGATGTACGCCGGCGCCGTTGCCGTGCCGCTGATCGTGGGGCGCGCCCTCAACCTCACGCCCGATCAGGTGTCGATGCTGATCTCGGCCGACCTGTTCGTCTGCGGCCTGGTGACCCTGATCCAGGCCTGGGGCGCAACGCAGTGGTTCGGCATCAAGCTGCCCGTGATGATGGGCGTGACCTTTGCCGCCGTGGCGCCCATGGTGTCCATGGCCCAGGCCACTTCGGGCACGCATGGGGCCGGCCTGATCTTCGGCGCGGTGATAGGGGCGGGGGTGGTCTCGATGCTGATAGCGCCCGTGGTAAGCCGCATGCTGCGCTTCTTCCCGCCGGTGGTCACGGGCACCATCATCGCGGTCATCGGCATCAGCCTGATGCGCGTGGGCATCAACTGGATCTTCGGCAACCCCGTGGGCCCGACGGCGCCCAACATGGTGAACCCCGAATACACCAAGTGGCTGAGCGAGGCGCAGGCCATGGCCGGCGCCCCTGGCAGCGCGCTGCCCCCCTTGCCCAAGGGCCTGGCCATCATGCCCACCGTGCCCAACCCCAAATACGGCGACCTGACGGGCGTAGGCATCTCCGGCCTGGTGCTGGTGTCCATCCTGCTGATCGCCAAGTTCGCCAAGGGCTTCATCGCCAACATCTCGGTGCTGCTGGGCATCATCATCGGCGCCATCGTGTCCACGGCCATGGGCCTGATGACCTTCGAGAAGGTGGCCAAGGCGCCCTGGCTGGACATCGTGCTGCCGCTGCAGATCGCCATGCCGGTGTTCGACCCCATCCTGATCCTGACCATGACGCTGGTGATGATCGTGGTGATGATCGAATCCACCGGCATGTTCCTGGCGCTGGGCGACATGACCGAGCGCGAGATCAGCCAGGCGGATCTGGCACGCGGCCTGCGCACCGACGGCCTGGGCACGCTGATCGGCGGCCTGTTCAACACCTTCCCCTACACCAGCTTCTCGCAGAACGTGGGCCTGGTGGCCGTGACCGGCGTGAAGAGCCGTTTCGTCTGCGTGGCCGGCGGCTTCATCCTGATCGTGCTGGGCATCCTGCCCAAGATGGGCGCGCTGGTGGAGTCCCTGCCCACGGTGGTGCTGGGCGGCGCCGGCCTGGTGATGTTCGGCATGGTGGCCGCCACCGGCATCCGCATCCTGAGCGCCGTGGATTTCAAGCACAACCGCAGCAACGCCATGATCGTCGCCGTGTCCATCGGCGTCGGCATGATCCCGCTGGTGGCGCCGCAGTTCCGCCAGTGGATGCCGCATTCCATCCACCCGCTGATCGAGTCGGGCATCCTGCTGTCGTCGCTCGCTGCCGTGCTGCTCAACGTCTTCTTCAACGGCGCCAGCGGCGACACCTCGGCCGCCGTGGCCGCCGCACGCCAGGCAGACGCCCATTGATTTGATTTTGTAACACTTCTCACACTGCCCCACGTACCTGATACGTGGGGCTTTTATGTTTGTATGCAATCTCTATGATGAGCGTGCCTGCCTTCGGTAAGCCGTCCCATCCTCTTTCCCTTCTCGATCTACCTATGTCAAAAGAACTGACCGCCGCCGAACAAGCCCTGCGCGAGGCCGCTCTGGAATACCACCGCAATCCCAGCAAGGGCAAGATCTCCGTCACCCCGACCAAGCCGCTGTCCAACCAGCGCGACCTGTCGCTGGCCTACTCGCCCGGCGTCGCCTACCCCTGCCTGGATATCCAGGCCGACCCGAGCAAGGCGTTTGACTACACCTCGCGTGGCAACCTGGTCGGCGTCATCACCAACGGCACGGCCGTGCTGGGCCTGGGCGACATCGGCCCGCTGGCCGGCAAGCCGGTGATGGAGGGCAAGGGCTGTTTGTTCAAGAAGTTCGCCGGCGTGGACGTGTTCGACATCGAGCTTGACGCTCGCGATCCGGACAAGATCATCGAGATCGTCGCCGCGCTGGAGCCCACGCTGGGCGGCATCAACCTCGAGGACATCAAGGCGCCGGAGTGCTTCTACATCGAGCAGGAGCTGTCCAAGCGCATGAACATTCCGGTGTTCCATGACGACCAGCATGGCACGGCCATCATCTCCAGCGCCGCGCTGCTCAACGGCCTGGAGCTGGTGGGCAAGGACATCGGCAAGGTGAAGATCGCCGTCTCGGGCGCCGGCGCCGCGGCCATTGCCTGCGTGGACGTGATGGTGGGCCTGGGCGTAAAGCGCACGAACGTCTACATGGTCGATTCCAAGGGCGTGATCTACGAGGGCCGCCCCGGCGGCATGGACGCATCCAAGGCACGCTACGCACAACAGACCGAGGCGCGCACCCTGGCCGACGTGGTGAACGGCGCCGACGTGTTCCTGGGTTGCTCGGCGCCCGGCGTGCTCACGGCCGAGATGGTCAAGACCATGGCGGACAAGCCCGTCATCCTGGCCCTGGCCAACCCGGAGCCTGAGATCCGCCCCGAACTCGCCAAGGCCGTGCGCCCGGACTGCATCATCGCCACCGGCCGCTCGGACTACCCCAACCAGGTCAACAACGTCCTGTGCTTCCCCTACATCTTCCGCGGTGCGTTGGACTGCGGCGCCAGCAAGATCACCGAAACCATGAAACTGGCCTGCGTGCGCCAGATTGCCGCCCTGGCCAAGGAGAACATCAGCGAGGAAGTGGCCAAGGCCTACGCAGGCACCGAGCTGTCCTTCGGCCCCGACTACCTGATCCCGACGCCGTTCGACTCGCGCCTGATCCTGAAGATCGCCCCCGCCGTGGCCCAGGCCGCGTTGGAATCCGGCGTCGCCACGCGCCCGATCACCGACATGGAGGCCTACAAGAGCAGCCTGACGCGCTTTGTCTACCAGACCGGCATGCTGATGCGTCCGATCTTCAACGCCGCCAAGGCCCTGCCTGCGGCGAAAAAGCGTGTAGCCTACGCCGATGGCGAGGACGAGCGCGCACTGCGCGCGGCCCAGTTCGCCATTGACGACGACATTGCCAGCCCCATCCTCATCGGGCGCCCGACCGTGATTGCCGCACGCATTGCCAGTGCCGGCCTGCGCATGCAGCTGGGCAAGGACGTCGAAGTGTGCGACCCCGCGGACGACCCGCGCTTTCGCCAATACTGGGAGTCCTACCACGAGCTCATGAAGCGCGACGGCGCCACGCCCGACATGGCCAAGGCCGCCGTGCGCCGCTCCAACACCATCATCGCCTCGCTGATGGTCAAGCTGGGCGATGCCGACGCCATGATCTGCGGCCTGGTGGGCACCTACGAGACGCACCTGGAGCGCATCCACAGCATCCTGGGCCATGCCCCAGACGCCAAGCAGTACGCGGCCCTGAATGCCCTCGTGACGCCGAACAACGGCACGCTGTTCATCACCGACACCTACGTCAACGAAAACCCCACGGCCGAGGAACTGGCCGACATCGCCTGGGCGGCGGTGCAGGAGGTGCAGCGCTTTGGCCTACCACCCAAGGTGGCGTTCCTGTCGCACTCCAGCTTCGGTTCGTCCAAACGCGCATCGGCACGCAAGATGCGCGCAGCACGCGACCTGTTCGTGGCACGCCACCCCGACATCGAATGCGATGGCGAGCTGCACGGCGACGCCGCGCTCGAGCCCAAGATCCGCCACACCTATCTGCCGGATTCGACGCTCAACGGCGCGGCCAATCTGCTGGTGTGCCCGAACATCGACGCGGCCAACATCCTCTACAACGTGCTCAAGACCACCACCAGCGGCGGCGTGACCGTGGGCCCCATCCTCATGGGTGCCTCGGCCTCGGCACATATCCTCACACCCGCATCCACCGTGCGCCGTGTGCTCAACATGACGGCCCTGGCCGTGGTCTGCGGCGCCACGCAACGCCAGTAGGACATGCGCCATGCGCTGCGCCCCGCCGAGGGGCTGAGCGACGCCGCCTGGACTCCGCTGGTACACCTGCACCGCCTGGGCGACGGCATCTCGCAAACCGATATGGCCGCCGCCGAGGGGCTGGACGGCTCCAGCCTTGTGCGGCTGCCGGACATGCTGGTGGCGCAGGGCCTCATCGAGCGCCAGGCCCATGCCATGCTGCAGTCCTTCGACCACATCGAGGCGCGCATCGCCGCCATGGCAGGCAGGCTCTGACCCCATGCCCCGTCACCAATCCGACACTCCATCAGGCTCGCACCGCCACTCGCTGCGCCAACTGGCCGCGCCCGCGCGGCTGCGCGAAAGCCTGGCCATCAACAGGCCGCCCTCGGTGCGCAACGCCGCCATCGCCGGCGTGCAAGTGGCGCTGGCCGTGGTGCTCGTGGCCGGGGCCCTGCACCATTCGCCCTGGGACTACATGGCTGGCTTCGGCGGGCTGGGCGCACTGGCCGCGCTGTTCGGGCGCTTTGCGCCCATTGCACAGCGCCGGCGCATCGTACTCACGGCCGGGGGACTGCTGGTCATGCCCGTGGCACTGCTGTCGCTGCTGGCCTGGACGGGGCTGCCGCCCGTCGCCATGCTGTTGGCGCTGGCCGCCGTATCGGGCCTGCTGGCGTCGCTGGCGCACCGCACGCAGATGGGCGCACCGGGCGCGGTGATCTTCATCTTCGCGGCCAGCGCGGCGCTCGGCCCCTTTCAAGATCCCCTGGTGCTGCTTGAGCGCACGCTGGCCACCGCCCTGGGCGTGGCCGCGGCCTGGCTGCTGTGCCTGCTGACCGACCAGTTGCGCGATCTGAACGTTGTGCCGCCGGCCCCACCCACGGCGCCAGGCTCCACCATGGCGCCTGCCGGCACGCACACGCCGCCGCTCACGCCCGGCTACGCCCCCATGCAGGCGCTGCGTGTGGCGCTGTGCGCCGCGCTGGCCGCCCTGCTGGCGCATGCTGCGGGCTGGTCGCACCCAGCCTGGGCCGCCATAGGCGCCGTGGCTGTGATGCAAGGCGCGCATCTGCCGGGCACGGTGCACCGCGCCTGGCAGCGCACGCTGGGCACCATGGCGGGTGCCTGCATCGCCTGGGCCATCCTGTCGTTTTCGCCCTCGTTCTGGACGCTGCTGCTGGCCGTGGCCGTGCTGCAGATCCTCACCGAGATGGTGATCGGCTTCAATTACGCGCTGGGCCAGATCTTCGTCACCCCCATGGCGCTGCTGATGACCACCCTGGCCAGCCACGGCGAGGCCGCCGACATGGCCATCTCGCGCATTTATGACACCACGCTCGGCGCCGCCGTGGGCATCGCGCTGGCGCTGGCGCTGTCGTCGCTGGCCGAGCGCATGCACCTGGCGCGGCACCACGGCGCGGGGCACTGATCCGCGCTGCCCGAGTCGGACGCCTGGTCACATGGCGCGGAACATGGTTAAAATCCACCTCCAGCGCCCGGCCATCAAGCGTCAAATGCTTATTTTTTAATAGCAAACGCCGACCATAGGGTCGGCGTTTGCATCTTCGCCCGCGGCACGAGGCCGCGCGGCAAGACGTAGCAGCGCGATTACTGCTTCACGGCCTCGATCTGCGCCACGATGCGCACGTTCTTCGGGAAGCCGTACTGCACGCCGTAGTCCACGCCAAAGGCCGTGCGGTCGATGGTGGTCTCGAAGTCGCCACCGCAGACCTCACGCTTGACCACGGGGCTTTCGTAGCAGGTGAACTGCTTGGCCTTGAAGGTCACGGGCTGGGTCTTGCCCTTGATGGTCATCTGGCCCGAAACGGCGCTCAGCTTGTCGCCCTCGTAGATGAACTTGTCGCCCACGAATTTTGCGGTGGGGTACTGCCCTGCATCGAAAATCTCCGCGCTCTGCAGGTGTTCGTTAAACGGGGGGGTGCCTGTGTTGATGGAGTTCATGTGCAGGGTCAACTCCACCTTGCCGGTCTTGCCGGCCTTGTCGAACTGCACCGAGCCCTCCTTCTTGTCGAAGCGGCCGCGGTTCACGCTGGCGCCGAAGTGGCTGATCTCGAAAGTGGCAAAGGTGTGCGTGGGATCGATGGCGTAGTTCGCGGTCTCTGCCTGGACGGCAGTGGCGGTCAACGCAGCGGCGGCAAGGGTGAGGAAGGCAAAGCGCATGAATCAGTACTCCAGGTTTGAGTGAAAAAAGAAAAATAGGGCCATCAAAGCTTCGGCACGCCGGACAGGGCCAGTTTGAACTTGACCTGCACATCGTCGGCCACCATGGACGTATCCGCCCATTCTTTCTCGCCGATCTTGAATGCCAGCCGCTTGATGACGAAGCTGCCCGACGCCGTGGTGGTGGCGCCGGCTTGCGTCAGCGTCACGGGCACCACGACATCGTGCACCGCACCCTTGATGCCAAGCCGGCCCGCCACCTCATACTTGCCAGCGCCCACGGCCTTGATGGTGCTGGACTCGAAGCTGGCCTGCGGGAACTTGGGCACGTTGAACCAGACCGCCTTGGGCAGCTCGGCATCGATCTCGCGCGCGCCCAGCGTTGCACTGCCAGTGTCCACCGTGAAGGCTAGCTTGCTGGTGGCCAGTTTGGCCGGATCGAAGCTGATCTGGGCGTCGAACTTCTTGAACTGACCCTCCACGGGCACGCCCATCTGCTTGCTGACAAAGCTGATCTCGCTGTTTTGTGGAATCAACTTCTGCTGTGCCAGCGCGGGGCCGGCAGCCAGGCAGGCGGCACCAGCCAGAGCCACCATCAAGGGTCGGAATAATGTCGTAGCGGTCATATCAAGCTTGGGTTATTGCAGTTCTATAACAGGCAGGCATTTCAGCCGCGCCCCGGCAGCATGCGGGCCATCAGTCCATCGCGGTCAATGAGCTGGTGCTTCAAGGCCGCTGCCACATGCAGCACCATCAACAGCGCCAGCGCATAGGCCGCCAGCGCATGCAGGGGCTTGAGGGCATCGGCCAACAGTTCGCTTTCGGGCACGAAGTCCGGCAGCGGCAGCAGGCCCAGGAACACGATCGGGAAGCCCGCCGCCGAGCTATAAGCCCAGCCCAGCAAGGGCACGACAAAAAACAATGCGTACATCAAATGGTGTGTGCCGTGATGGGCAAGCTGCTGCCAGCGCGGCATGCCTGCCTGCATCTCGGCCGGCAAGGCCGGCGGCTTGCGCACCAGACGCCACAGCAGGCGCAGTGCCGACAGGCCCAGAACCGTCACCCCGGCCCACTTGTGCCAGTTGTAGAGCTTCAGGCGCTGAGGCGAGAATGGCAGCCCTTCCATGTACCAGCCCATCACCAGCATGGCGATGATGGCCAGCGCCAGCACCCAGTGCAAGGCGATGGCCGTTGCACCATAACGTAGCGGGCGTTGAGAAATGGCAGGACTCATGGAATATGCAATCAAACAAACAAAAACTTGGTACTCGGTAGCTGTGCCCCGCGACCGGGCAAATCAAGGACTGATGAAGCTTAGGACACCATCCATGCTTTAAGTTTCAATCTGATTGTTGTTTTAATTCAAAATTTATGAATCCAATCCCATTGAATCACTGACTTGTTGTGACTGCGCATCTTGGCAGCGGCTCGCCATTCCATGATGCGCCGGAGGAGCACTACACTCTGATACAACCATGGAATCTTGCAACACCCCCATCGCCCGCGGCACCGAAGACATATTGATCTCCCTGTGCAACTCCGTCACCCGCGTGCTGTCGGTGGCCACACAGGGGCCGGTGCACTATTCCGCCATGGTGCAGCGTATCTCCAAGACCTGCCTGAAGCCGGACATAGGCTGCTTCGTGCTCTTCGATGGCGGCTTTTCCGGCCTGGTCATCATCAATTTCTCGGCCGCCGCGGCGATGGAAATCTATCAGCGCTACATGCTCAGCATGGGTATGTCGGCGGATGAGCTGGCGAGCTCCTTCACCTCGGACGAGGTGAGCAACGTCATGGGCGAGCTCGTGAACCAGGTGGTGGGCGACTTCACCGGCAAGGTGCGGCGCGAGCTGCAGACCCACATCACGCAGAACCAGCCCAAGATGCTGGTGATCAACCAACAGGTGATGCTGAGCGTGGATGCCAACCTGGATCAGCCCGAGGCGCGGCGCGTCTCCTTCTACACTGCCAACAACAACATTTTCTACCTGGAACTGGCGATAGACCGCACGCAGTTCATCAAGCTCTACGACTTCGAGCCCCAGGACGCGCCCGACCCCGATGCCCTGATGGCCCAGGCTTTATCGTCGGCAGTGGCAGCCACGCCCAGCGCTGCGAGCACTGACATGGACACAGAGTCACTGCTGAAATCGCTGGGCATGTAGACCAAAGCCGGCCGCATGGATGCGCCACGGGCGAATGCCCCCCTGCCGGTGCTGCCAATCGGGCACATGAGGGGGTTTCAGAGTAAAATTACGGGTTGCGGTCGGGGGCACCATGCCCAGAGTCCACCACCCCACTCCCCCGGCTTTTCGTCGACTGTTGTCGATCAATACCTGTGAGATAGAAGTGCCATGGCGATTGTTGTCAACAAACCCCTTCCAGAATTTGAAGCCAATGCGACCGGCGGAATCAAGGTTTCCAATATATCGCATCAAGGCCAGATCCTGATCCTGTACTTCTACCCCAAGGACAATACACCGGGTTGCACCACCGAGGCCATGCAATTCCGTGACAAGTTCAAGGACTTTGAGAAGGCCGGCGCCGTGGTCTTCGGCGTGTCGCGCGACAACATGAAGTCGCACGACGACTTCAAGGAAAAGCTCGAACTGCCCTTCGAACTCATTGCCGACACCGAAGAAAAAATGTGCCACATGTTCGGCGTAGTCAAGAACAAGATCATGTATGGCAAGAAGGTCAAGGGCATCGAGCGCAGCACCTTCCTGATCAACCCCGAAGGCATTCTGGTGCAGGAATGGCGCGGCCTGAAGGTGCCTGGCCATGTGGACGAGGTGCTCAAGTCCGTCAAGGCCATCAAGACTCTCGTCAAGAAAGCCGCTTGATAGGGGCATGACCTGCATGCATACCCGGTGCGACACTGCATCGGGCCGTCACATGGGGCATGCATAATGGATTCATGCGGCTGACACCAGCAACCTGCCCATCCCAACACAAAGCCGCCTTGGTCTCCAGGCGGCTTTGTGCTTTTTGAACATCCCCACAGCAAGGCCCACAGCATCATGCCCCTGCCCCCCGCACCGACCAAGCGCGCCGCCCTGCTTGCACCCGAGGCCTACCGCCAGGCGGCCGCCCAGGACGAAGCGCAAGAATCCACCGTAGCCGTAACCCAGCCCACGGCCACTGCGGCGCGCAAGCGTGCGACCAGCAAGGCCAAAGCCAGCGCAAGCGTCGCCACAACCACGTCGGCCATCTCCGAAGCGAGCAGCAAACCTGTGCCGGTTACGCCGACAGCCACGGCCCCTGCCACGGAGGCGCGCAGCCGACCCACGCAGGACAGGACAGCGGGCGACGCGTCCGCCACCGAGGCGAGCAACGTCACGCCAATACGCGCAGCGGCCACCACGACCACACCGCGCAAGCGCCGCTCGACGGGCCCCAAGAAGATGTTCGTGCTCGACACCAATGTTCTGCTGCACGACCCCACCAGCCTGTTCCGCTTCGAGGAGCACGACATCTTCCTGCCGATGATCGTGCTGGAGGAACTGGACGCGCACAAGAAGGGCATGACCGAGGTGGCGCGCAACGGGCGCCAGGCCAGCCGCACGCTGGATGCGCTGGCCGCCGCCCATGGCGCGGCCGACATGGCGCACGGCCTGAAGCTCGACGCCACGGGCCAGCGCGCCGCCACGGGCAGCCTGTTCTTTCAGACCGTGCCGCTCAACTACCAGTTGCCCGCCAGCCTGCCGCAAGGCAAGGCGGACAACCAGATCCTGGGCGTGGTCGAGGCGCTGCGCAAGCTGCATGCGCCGCGCGAGGTGGTGCTGGTGTCCAAGGACATCAACATGCGCGTCAAGGCCCGCGCGCTGGGCCTGGCGGCCGAGGACTACCAGAACGACAAGACGCTGGAAGACGGCGACCTGCTGTATTCAGGCAGCCTGGCCCTGCCGCCGGACTTCTGGATCAAGGCCGGCAAGAACGTGGAGAGCTGGCAAAGCGGCGCCCATATGTACTACCGCATCGGCGGGCCGGTGGTGGCGCAGCTCATGATCAACCAGTTCGTCTACTTCGAGGCCCCGGGCGAGCCCAGCCTGTACGCGCGCGTGACCGAGATCCGCGACAAGACGGCGGTGCTGGAGACGCTGAAGGACTACGGATCGGCCAAGAACGCCGTGTGGGGCGTGAACACGCGCAACCGCGAGCAGAACTTCGCCATGAACCTGCTCATGGATCCTCAAGTCGACTTCGTCACCCTCACCGGCCAGGCCGGCACCGGCAAGACGCTGATGGCACTGGCCGCGGGCCTGACCCAGGTGCTGGACGAGCGCCGCTACACCGAGATCATCATGACCCGCGCCACGGTGAGCGTGGGCGAGGATATCGGCTTCCTGCCCGGCACCGAGGAGGAGAAGATGGGCCCGTGGATGGGCGCGCTGGACGACAACCTCGAATTCTTGGCCAAGGGCGACGGCGGCAACGCCGGCGAATGGGGGCGCGCTGCGACCAACGAGCTGATCCGAAGCCGCATCAAGATCAAGAGCATGAACTTCATGCGCGGCCGCACCTTCATGAACAAGTACGTCGTCATCGACGAGGCGCAGAACCTGACCCCGAAGCAGATGAAGACCCTGATCACGCGCGCCGGCCCTGGCACCAAGATCATCTGCATGGGCAACCTGTCGCAGATCGACACGCCCTACCTGACCGAAGGCTCCTCCGGCCTGACCTATGCCGTGGATCGTTTCAAGGGCTGGCCGCATGGCGGGCAGATCATGCTGGCGCGTGGCGAGCGCTCGCGCCTGGCGGACTTTGCCAGCGAAGTGCTGTAGCAGAAAAAGAATAGCTGCTTACGCAGTATTTGCGGGCGATAAGGCGGTGTTTGAACCAAACACCGCCTTTTTTTGTGCCGGATCAAACGTCGAAATGCACACCCTGCGCCAGCGGCAGTTGGCCGCTGTAGTTGATGGTGTTGGTGGCGCGGCGCATATAGCCCTTCCAGGCGTCCGAGCCCGACTCGCGCCCGCCGCCGGTCTCCTTCTCGCCGCCAAACGCGCCGCCGATCTCGGCGCCCGAGGTACCGATGTTGACGTTGGCGATGCCGCAGTCGCTGCCCGACGCCGACATGAAGCGCTCGGCATCCGAGAGGTTCTGCGTGAAGATGGCGGACGACAGGCCCTGCGGCACGGCGTTCTGCAGCGCAATCGCTGCATCGGTGTCGCCCTCGTAGCGCAGCACGTAGAGGATGGGGGCAAAGGTCTCCTGGCACACCAGCGCCGACTGCTGCGGCATCTCGACCAGCGCCGGGCGCACGTACCAGGCGTCCACCCCCAAGTCCTCGCGCACACGCTCGCCGCCCAAGACCCGGCCGCCTTCGACACGGGCCTGCTCCAGGGCGCGCTGCATGGCAGCAAACGCCGCCTGGTCGATCAGCGGGCCCATGAGCGTGCCCGGCTGCAGCGGATCGCCAATGGCAATGCTCTGGTAGATCTGCTGGAGGCGCGCCAACAGCGCATCAATCACCGATGCATGCACGATCAGGCGCCGCAGCGTGGTGCAGCGCTGGCCGGCCGTGCCCACGGCCGCAAAGGTGATGGCGCGCGCCGCCAGTTCCAGATCCGCCGAGGGGGTGACGATCATGGCGTTGTTACCGCCCAGCTCCAGGATGGCGCGGCCCAGGCGCTCGGCCACCTTTACCGCCACCTGCCGGCCCATGCACACCGAGCCCGTGGCGCTGAGCACCGCCACATGTGGGCTGGCAGCCAGCGCCTCGCCCAGTTCGCGCCCGCCAATCAACAGCTGGGTCAGGCCGCCTGGCACGGTACCCGGCCGGTCGGCGTTGAAGCCATCAATAGCCTGACACAGCAGATGCTGGCAGGCTATCGCGGCCAGCGGCGTCTTCTCCGACGGCTTCCAGACCAGGGCATTGCCACAGACCAGGGCCAGCGCGGCATTCCACGACCACACGGCAACGGGGAAGTTGAAGGCCGAGATGATGCCCACCACGCCCATGGGGTGCCAGGTTTCCATCATGCGGTGGCCGGGGCGCTCGCTCGCTATCGTCAGGCCGTGCAGCTGGCGCGACAGGCCCACGGCGAAGTCGCAGATGTCGATCATCTCCTGCACCTCGCCCTGGCCTTCAGAGGCGATCTTTCCCGCCTCCAGCGACACTAGTTCGCCCAGGGCCGCCTTGTTGCGGCGCAGCAGCGCGCCGAAGCGGCGCACCAGCTCGCCGCGCACCGGGGCCGGAACGCTGCGCCAGAGCAGCGCCGCCTGGTGCGCCCGCGCTATCGCCGCCTGTGCCTCCGCCGCCCCATGCGACCTCAGATCAGCCAGCACCGCGCCATCGCGCGGTGCGCGGATGTGGAGGTCGCTGCCCTCATGGGCCTTGAGGTTCAAGTCCAGCGCCTGCAAGACCCGCTGCAGACGCGTATGGGAGTCCGTCATTGCCCGCCTCCTTGCATTAAAAATAGCCTCAAATGCTTATGGATAAAGAGTTGGCAGCTATCAATTTAGCCAGTCTCAATAGTCATCGCCAGAACCCATGGCCAGGTTCTCGAAGCGCGTCTGGTTCTTCTGGAAGAACAGCTTCACCGTGCCCGTCGGGCCGTTACGCTGCTTGCCGATGATGACCTCGGCGATGTTGGGCTCCTTGCTGTCCTTGTTGTAGTAGTCGTCGCGGTAGATGAACATGATGATGTCCGCATCCTGCTCGATGGCGCCGGATTCGCGCAGGTCGCTCATCATGGGGCGCTTGTCGGTGCGCTGCTCCACGGATCGGTTCAGCTGCGACAGCGCGATCACCGGGCATTGCAATTCTTTCGCCAGCATCTTCAGGCCGCGCGAGATCTCGCCGAGTTCGGTGGCGCGGTTGTCCGAGCTGCTGGAGCCCGAACCGCTCATGAGCTGCAGGTAATCCACCACGATCAGCCCGAGCTTGCCGCATTGGCGCGCCAGGCGCCGGGCGTTGGCGCGCAGCTCGGATGGCGTCAGGCCCGGCGTCTCGTCGATGTGCAGCGACACCGTGCGCAGCTTTTCAATCGCCTCGGTCAGGCGCGGCCATTCCTCGTCGGACAGCTTGCCGGTGCGCAGGTTGCCCTGGTTCACGCGGCCGATCGAGCCGACGATACGCACGGCGAGCTGCGCCGCGCCCATTTCCATGGAGAAGATGGCCACCGGCAGGCCCTCGTTGAGCGCCACATGCTCGGCGATGTTCACGGCGAACGAGGTCTTGCCCATGGACGGGCGCGCCGCCAGCACCACCAGATCCCCGGCCTGCAGGCCGCTGGTCATGCGATCCAGATCGACGAAGCCCGAGGGCACGCCGGTCACGTCCATGGGGTTGTCGGCCATCTCCTGCACGCGATCCAGCAGGTCGATGACCAGGGTGTCGAGCGACTGGAAGCCCTGTTTCATGCGCGAACCCTCTTCGCCGATGGCGAAGATTTTCTGCTCGGCCTCGTCCAGCACGCGCTCCACCGGCTTGCCCTGGGGATTGAAGGCGTTGGTGGCGATCTCGTCGCTGGCCGTGACCAGCTTTCTCAGGATGGCGCGCTCGCGCACGATCTCGGCGTAGCGGCGGATGTTGCTGGCGCTGGGCACGTATTGCGCCAGGCTGTTCAGATAGGCCAGGCCGCCCGTCTCCTCGGCCTTGCCCAGGTTTTGCAGGTGCTCGTAGACGGTGATCACGTCGGCCGGCTTGCTGGCGTTGGTCAACGCGCCGATGGCAGCGTAGATCTGCTGGTGCTCATAGCGGTAAAAGTCGCCATCGACCAACAGATCGCCCACGCGATCCCAGGCCATGTTGTCCAGCAGCAGGCCGCCGAGCACGCTGGACTCGGCCTCGATCGAATGGGGCGGCACGCGCAGCAGGGCGACCTCGCGGTCGGGCGTGGGAACATAGCCGTCAATGGGCATAGGCAAAACGGCGGACATGGGGCATGGGCTTTCGATGCGGGCAAACGTGAAATGCTAGCCGCCATGGGGGCGGACGTCATTGCACAACCCTGTGGATAAGGCGTGCACAGGCGGTGGGCCGAGCGTGCAAAACCGGCCCGGAAACAAAAGAGCCGCCCAGCGGGCGGCTCTTGCGCGGTGCAACCGAAGTTGCTTCGGCAGTGCTTAGGCGGTTTCGCCGTAGACCGACACGGTGACTTCGACGGCCACGTCGGTGTGCAGGGACACCGTGATGGTGTTGTCGCCCACCGTCTTGATGGGGCCGTTGGGCATGCGGATCTGCGACTTCACCAGGCCATAGCCCAGCTTGTTCAGCTCTTCGGCGATGTCGCCATTGGTGACGGAGCCGAACAGGCGGCCGTCCACGCCGGCCTTTTGCGTCAGCTTGACGGCGGAGCCGGCCAGCTTCTCGCCTTGGGCCTGGGCGGCAGCCAGCTTCTCGCCGGCGGCCTTTTCCAGTTCGGCGCGGCGGGCTTCGAATTCGGCCTTGGCGGCAGCGGTGGCACGGCGGGCGCGGCCGGTGGGGATCAGGAAGTTGCGGGCGTAGCCGTCCTTGACCTTGACGATTTCGCCGAGGTTGCCGAGGTTCACGACCTTGTCGAGCAGAATGATTTGCATGGCTTCGGCTCCTTAGATCTTGTGCTGGTCGCTGTACGGCACCAGGGCCAGGAAGCGGGCGCGCTTGATCGCGGTGTTCAGCTGGCGCTGGTAGATGGCGCGCGTGCCGGTCAGGCGTGCGGGGATGATCTTGCCGTTTTCGGCAATGAAGTCACGCAGCGTGTCCACGTCCTTGTAGTCGATTTCCTCGACGCCGGCGACGGTGAAACGGCAGAAGCGCTTGCGCTTGAACAGCAGCGACTGGGTATTGCGCTTGGGGCGCTTGTCCTTGTTGAATTTCTTGAATGCGGCCATTTGGAAGCCTCTTGAAAGTTAATTTTGTTGAATGTCCTGGATGTGAAGCACCAAACCCTTGCCGCCGCGTCCCATGGCCAGAAAGCCCTGGAACGTCCAGCTGCTTCCGAGTGCCTGTCGCGCCAGCCGCTCGGCCAGGGTGCCAAAGGCAATCGCCTTGACGCTGGCCTTGACCTGGCGCTCCGCTCCTGCCTCGTGCTGCTGCGACTCATGTTCGAGCCGCAGATCCAGCGCTGGCAGTCCGGCAGGCGTGTAGCGCAGGGGCTGGGCCTCGGCGATACAGGCGCTCAGGGCGCAATGGTTGCTCACATCCTCCGGTGATCAGCGCTCGCTGGCGGCAACCTCGGCCTGGCTGGCCTTGCGGGCCTCTTCGCGCTCGACGGTCTTCATCATGGAAGAGGGGCCGGTCTCGGCCTTCTTCTTCTGCACCGTCAGGTGGCGCAGCACGGCGTCGTTGAACTTGAAGGCGTGCTCCAGCTCTTGCATCACGGCCTGATCGGCCTCGATGTTCAGGCACAGGTAGTGCGCCTTGGCCAGCTTGTTGATCAGGTAGGCCAGTTGGCGGCGGCCCCAATCTTCCACTCGGTGCACCTGGCCACCGCCGGCGGTGATCATGCCCTTGTAGCGCTCCAGCATGGCCGGAACCTGCTCGCTTTGATCCGGGTGGATCAACAAAATGATTTCGTAGTGACGCATGCAAACTCCTTTTGGATGACACCACCCGCCGCGTCGTTGTAGCGGTGTGGCAAGGCAAAGCCGGGCATTATAACCACAAGCGCCAAACTTGTACACTTGCGGCCCGGGTCAACCCGCAATGCCCGACGCACGCAGACCGGGGAAGGTTGAGGCATTCCGCCCGTTCGCTTGAAGTCTCGCAAAGCGCCCCCATGTAGCCGCGCATCAAGCATTGCAAATCCACACCTAGACGACATGTCCGACATCCAGAATCCTGCCCCCGAAGAAATCGAAGCCGCGCTGGCGGCGAATGCCGCCGACGAGCTGGCCCGCCTGCAGGGCGAGCTCGCGGAGCTCAAGACCAAGAGCGCCGAGCTGGCCGACCAGTTCCTGCGCGCCAAGGCCGAGGCCGAGAACACGCGCCGCCGCGCCGAGGAGGAAATATCCAAGGCACGCAAGTTCGGCATCGAGAGCTTTGCCGAAAGCCTGCTGCCCGTGTGCGACAGCCTGGACGCCGCCCTGGCCATAGAAAGCGCCACCGCCGAGCAGCTGCGCGAGGGATCCGACGCCACGCTGCGCCAGCTGACGGGCGCCCTGGAGCGCAACAAGGTCATCGTCATCAGCCCTGCCGCCGGCGACAAGTTCGACCCGCACCAGCACCAGGCCATCAGCATGGTGCCGGCCGACCAGGACGCCAACACGGTGGTCGCCGTGCTGCAAAAGGGCTACCTGATCGCCGACCGCGTGCTGCGCCCGGCCCTGGTGACCGTCGCGGCGCCCAAATAAAAGCATCGCGCCCGCTTGAATAAGGGCGGCGTATCCACAAGTTACTGGCTATCCAGCCATTTCAGACATCACGGAGAAAAACATGGGAAAAATCATCGGTATCGACCTGGGCACCACCAATAGCTGTGTTGCCATCATGGAAGGCAACACCACGCGCGTCATTGAAAACAGCGAAGGTGCGCGGACCACGCCCTCCATCATTGCCTACCAGGAGGACGGCGAAATCCTCGTCGGCGCCTCCGCCAAGCGCCAGGCCGTCACCAACCCCAAGAACACCATCTACGCCGCCAAGCGCCTGATCGGCCGCAAGTTCGACGAGAAGGAAGTGCAGAAGGACATCGACCTGATGCCCTTCAAGATCATCAAGGCCGACAACGGCGACGCCTGGGTGCAGGTGCGCGACCAGAAGCTTGCCGCGCCGCAGATCAGCGCCGAGGTGCTGCGCAAGATGAAGAAGACCGCCGAGGACTATCTGGGCGAGCCCGTGACCGAGGCCGTCATCACCGTCCCCGCCTACTTCAACGACAGCCAGCGCCAGGCCACCAAGGACGCCGGCCGCATCGCCGGCCTGGACGTCAAGCGCATCATCAACGAGCCCACCGCTGCGGCCCTGGCCTTTGGCCTGGACAAGCAGGACAAGGGCGACCGCAAGATCGCCGTGTACGACCTGGGCGGCGGTACCTTCGACGTGTCCATCATCGAGATCGCCGACGTCGATGGCGAAAAGCAGTTCGAGGTGCTGGCCACCAACGGCGACACCTTCCTGGGCGGCGAAGACTTCGACCAGCGCATCATCGACTACATCATCGGCGAGTTCAAGAAAGAGCAAGGCGTGGACTTGAAGGCCGACGTGCTGGCCCTGCAGCGCCTGAAGGAAGCCGCCGAGAAGGCCAAGATCGAGCTGTCCAACAGCGCGCAGACCGACATCAACCTGCCCTACATCACGGCCGACGCCACCGGCCCCAAGCACTTGAACATCAAGCTCACGCGCGCCAAGCTCGAGAGCCTGGTCGATGACCTGATCGAACGCACCATCGCGCCCTGCCGCACGGCCATCAAGGACGCCGGCATCAGCGTCTCCGACATCAACGACGTGATCCTGGTCGGCGGCATGAGCCGCATGCCCAAGGTGCAGGACAAGGTCAAGGAATTCTTCGGCAAGGAACCGCGCAAGGACGTGAACCCCGACGAGGCCGTGGCCGTCGGTGCCGCCATCCAGGGCCAGGTGCTGTCTGGCGACCGCAAGGACGTGCTGCTGCTGGACGTCACCCCCCTGTCCCTGGGCATCGAGACCCTGGGCGGCGTGATGACCAAGATGATCACCAAGAACACCACCATCCCGACGAAGTTCGCGCAGACCTTCTCCACGGCCGAGGACAACCAGCCCGCCGTGACCATCAAGGTGTTCCAGGGCGAGCGCGAGATCGCCAACGTCAACAAGCTGCTGGGCGAGTTCAACCTGGAAGGCATCCCGCCGGCCAGCCGTGGCACGCCGCAGATCGAGGTTTCGTTCGACATCGACGCCAACGGCATCCTGCACGTGGGCGCCAAGGACAAGGGCACGGGCAAGGAAAACAAGATCACCATCAAGGCCAACTCGGGCCTGTCGGAAGACGAGATCCAGAAGATGGTGAAGGACGCCGAGCTCAACGCCGCCGAGGATCACAAGAAACTGGAGCTGGTGCAGGCGCGCAACCAGGGCGAGGCCGCCGTGCACAGCACGCACAAGGCCCTAGCCGAGCATGGCGACAAGCTCGACGCCGGCGAGAAGGAAAAGATCGAGGCCGCGGTGAAAGACCTGGAAGCCGCCCTCAAGGGCGAGGACAAGGCCGCCATCGAGGAAAAGACCACGGCCCTGATGACCGCCAGCCAGAAGCTGGGCGAAAAGATGTACGCCGACGCACAAGCCGCCCAAGGTGGCGCCGAAGCAGCTGCCGCCCAGGCCGCAGCGGGTGCCGCAGGCGCTGGCACTGCCGGTGCGCAGGACGACAACGTGGTCGATGCCGAAGTCAAGGAAGTGAAGAAGTGATCACGCAGCGCTTGCGCTGAAATACACCGCCGCGCCGGCCTCCCCCTCAAGGAGAGCCCGCGCGGCGTTCCTCTTCCAAGCAGGCGAAGTCAACCATGTCGAAACGAGACTATTACGAAGTCCTCGGCGTTCCCAAGAACGCCGGCGAGGACGACATCAAGAAGGCCTATCGCAAGCTGGCGATGAAGTACCACCCGGATCGCAACCAGGGTGATGCGGCCAAGGGTGCCGAAGAGAAATTCAAGGAGGCCAAGGAGGCCTACGAGATGCTCTCGGACGCACAGAAGCGCGCCGCCTACGACCAGTACGGCCACGCCGGCGTAGACCCGAACATGCGCGGGCCCGGTGGCACCGAGGGCTTTGGCGGTTTTGCCGAGGCGTTTGGCGACATCTTCGGCGACATGTTCGGCGGCCAGCGCGGCGGACGCGGCGGACGCCAGGTGTATCGGGGCAACGACCTGTCCTACGCCATGGAAGTCACGCTGGACGAGGCCGCCCACGGCAAGGACGCGCAGATCCGCATCCCCAGCTGGGAGAGCTGCGACACCTGCCACGGCAGCGGCGCCAAGCCCGGCACCAGTGCCAAGACCTGCGGCACCTGCCAGGGCAGCGGCGCGGTGCAGATGCGCCAGGGTTTCTTCAGCGTGCAGCAGACCTGCCCGCACTGCCGCGGCACGGGCAAGATCATTCCCGAGCCCTGCCTGAGCTGCCACGGCCAGGGCAAGATCAAGAAGCAGAAGACGCTGGAGGTGAAGATCCCCGCCGGCATCGACGACGGCATGCGCATCCGCAGCACCGGCAACGGCGAGCCCGGCACCAATGGCGGCCCGCCGGGCGACCTGTACATCGAGATCCGCGTCAAGAAGCACGACATCTTCGAGCGCGACGGCGACGACCTGCATTGCCAGGTGCCGGTGAGCTTCATCACCGCGGCGCTGGGCGGCGAGATCGAGGTGCCCACCCTCTCGGGCAAGGCCGCCATCGACATCCCCGAGGGCACGCAGGCCGGCAAGCAATTCCGCCTGCGCGGCAAGGGCATCAAGGGCGTGCGCGCCAGCTACCCCGGCGACCTGTACTGCCACATCGTGGTCGAGACCCCGGTCAAGCTCACCGAGCACCAGCGCAAGCTGTTCAAAGAACTCGACGAATCGCTGAAGAAGGGCGGCGCCAAGCATTCCCCATCGGCCGAAAGCTGGACTGACAGGCTCAAGAGTTTCTTCAGCTGAGGCGCCACCGGCACAGCACACAGGCCATGCCCGCTTCGGCATGGCTTTTTTTCGCCCACACAACTGCGTCAGACTCGGCAACCTCCGACGCACGCCTTTTCTCGCCATGAACCTAAAAACCGCTAAAGCGACGATCACGGTGCCTTACCTCCGAGTTGCCAACGTGCAGGATGGCTACCTGGCGCTGGATGACATGGCCGAAATCGAAATACCAGCAAACGACTTGCCACGCTATCTTTTGCAGCCGGGCGACGTGCTGATGAATGCGGGCGGTGACTTCGACAAACTTGGCAGAGGCCATATCTGGCGAGGCGATATGGCGGCTTGTATTCACCAAAACCATGTGTTCGCTGTGCGCCCGCATGGCGTGTCGTCCGAATGGCTCAACGCCATCACCGATTCAGGTTACGCGCAGTTCTATTTCATGACCCGCTCGAAGCAGAGCACAAACCTCGCATCGATTTCTTCGACCAGCATCATGGAGTTGCCGGTTCTGTTGCCGCCGGTAAACGAGCAGGGCGCGGTTCTGACTTACATAGCAAAGCAGACTTCGCAATTTGACGCCTTGATGGCCGAGGCCCGCACCGCCATCACCCTCCTGCAAGAACGCCGCACCGCCCTGATCTCCGCCGCCGTCACCGGCCAGATCGACGTGCGCGGACTGGTCAGCGCAAGTCAATAACTCCTGATTTCATAGCTGTTTGCACTTATCCATAAAGCGCTAGAGGCCAATTTGGCTCCAATTTACTTCGCTTCCGCCTCACGCCACTGAAGAAAAAATCCAGCCCCCGCCGCTTTCTGAAGAAAATCTCCAGCCACTGAAGGTTTTGGCTGTTCCTCCTACCCTGCTTGCTGGCGCCTTCTTGCCAAAGCCGCTGGCTTCGACGAATATTCGCAATTCGCGAATACCGAATATTCCCCTGATGGACCTCAAACCCCAAGACCTGCTGGTGCTGCTGAAGGTGGCGGCACATCCGCCGCAGCGCTGGACTTATGCCGCGCTGGGCGAGGCGCTGGCCATGAGCGCGTCCGAAGTACACGCCAGCGTGAAGCGCGCGGTGGCGTCGGGCCTGGCTGTGGCGCCTGCGCGTGGCGAGTGGTCACCGGTGCGGCCCAGCTTGCTCGAATTCATGGTGCACGGCGTGCGCTACGTCTGGCCCGCCACTCCTGGGCCCGTCAAGCGTGGCGTGCCCACGGCCTTTGGCACCGAGCCACTGGCCAGCCACCTGGCGGCGGCCCCGGGCGACGCGCCCGTGTGGGCGCACCCCACGGGCAGCGCCAAGGGCCCCACCCTCTCGCCGCTGTACCGCACGGCACCCCAGGCTGCCTTGGCCGACCCGGTTTTGCACCGCTTGCTGGCGCTGCTCGATGCCTTGCGCGTGGGGCGGGCACGCGAGCGCCGTCTGGCCGCCACGCTGCTGGGCGCGGAGCTGAAGCAATTCGACACGGCGGGAACCGATGCGGGCCGATGACCCGAACCTGCCCCATTTGCGCCAGGTTGCCGAGGCGCTGGGTGAACTGCGCGAGCGGGTGGTATTTGTCGGCGGCGCCGTGGCTGGCCTGCTGGTTACCGACCCGCTGGCCGACAGCGTGCGCGCCACCCGCGATGTGGATGCTGTGGTCAATGCCAGCCGGGCCGTGTTCCATCGCATCGAGGAAGATGTGGCGGCTCACGGTTTTGCGCGGGATGTCGGCAGCGAGGTGATTTGCCGCTGTTGCGGGCGGCGGTGGCTGCGGCGGTGGGTCAGCTTTTGGCAGATGCTGACTTCGCGAACGTACTTCCGGGTTTGCTGGCCGAGCCAGAGCGCGCCGACCTGGTCTTAGAGCGTGTTTATGATCTTTTCATGGTGTCCGTTGCCCCACAAAGGCGGTGGCTGCAAGGCGCAAACCGCAGCCGGGCTGCTGGCCCGGCGAGGATTTGCAACGCCGCAGACGCTGTCTTTGCGGGGCAACCCTTCGGGCAAGGCAGCAAAAAGCCGCACTCGTCGTTGCCCTCCTTGCCCAGGCCGCCAGCATGGGCCGCGGCGGGCGCCTAGATTGCGGCTTATTGCTGCCTTGCGGGCACCATGAAAAGATCATAAACACGCTCTTACATCGGCTGAAGGGATTGATTCCATGAATTTGCACAGTAGCGCCCGGTTAAAAGCTGTCCTTGCTGGGCCGATTTTGGCTTCGCCGCTCTTCGAGAGCGCTTTCGACGTTCCAACTCCGACAGGCTCCTGGCCGCCGAGGGCCAGGTCACCGGCCAGATCGGTGTACGCGGCGGGGTGAATGCTTTGAAATATCAAAACTCATAGCTGCTTGCGCTTTACAGCACTAGCGATTTTGCCATTTTTCATCAAAGAACACATCTATCCAGAATGTCGGCGATGACAGCGCCTGTGCTAGCATGAACCATGCGCACCATTGTTCTGGACACCAACGTGTTTGTCTCCGCATTGCGCTCGGGTGGCGGGGCGTCGCGCCAGGTGCTGCGCCTTATCCTGCAAGGGCGGGCCACGCCCCTGTTTGGCAATGCGCTGTGGCAGGAGTATCAAGACCTGATGGGGCGTGACGTCTGGACACCCGCCACCACACCCGAAGAGCGCCTGCAGGTGCTGGCAGCCCTGGCACGTGCGGGCCGCTGGGTGCAGGTGTACTACGGCTGGCGCCCCAATCTGCGCGACGAGGGCGACAACCACCTGATCGAGCTGGCCGTCGCGGGCAATGCCCAGGCCGTGGTGACGCATAACGTGCGCGACCTGACGCGGGGCGAGTTGGCCTGGCCGCGCCTGCGTGTTGTGACCCCTGCCCAGTTTCTGGAGGAGCAATCATGAGCACCCTGACCATCCGCCTGCCCGACGACACCGCGCAGCGCCTGAAGAACCTGGCCCAGACGCGGGGCCTGAGCATCAACAAGCTGATGGAAGAACTCAGCACCCAGGCCATCGCCGCCTTTGATGCCGAAACCCGCTTTCGCGCCCTGGCAGCCCGTGGCGATGCCGCGCAGGCCTTGGCGATTCTGGATCGGCTGGACCGGCTGGACGCCGACACCCCGGCGCACTGACTCCCCGCCTCCTGTCTCCCGCCGTCACCGGCCAGATCGACGTGCGCGGGCTGCTCGGTGCAAGCTAATCATCCCAAATTTCATAGCTGCAAGCGCTTATCCAGCAAGGGCTGGCGGTCAATTTAATTCATTTTCTCCGCGCAGAACGCTTGCCGAAGCATCTCCGTGTCCGTTCGAGCATTCGAGCCTTCGCGGTTCGCGAACAGCGAATGCTTTGACCAGCCACTCCTGTGCGGCATGTATGTGGACAAGCACCTGGCCGGCATCCAGGCGGTGCAGACGCTCAGTCGCCTGAACCGCGCCTACAGCGGGCCGCATGGCGTCAAGGACACGACCTATATCCTGGACTTCGTGAATGAGGCCGACGATATCCTGGCCGCGTTCAGGACGTACTACGAGACCGCAGAACTCGCCGGCGTGCCTTCCCCGGCAAGATGTTCGACTATGGCAACACGGCGATCGAGAAGCGCGCCATTTTCTTCAAGCGCCTGCTGCCGCTCCTGGACTTTGGCCGCGAGCACGAGGGGGTGGATTTATCGAAGCTGGTGCTGACGCACCACCGCCTGAAAAACGAAGGCCGGCGCGCCCTGACGCTGCACGACACCGAGGGCGACTACCAGTTGCGACCCCTGACCGGCAGCGGCAGCGGCACGCTGCAGGACAAGGACAAGGCGCTGCTGTCGGAAATCGTCGCCAAGGTGAACGACCTGTTCGACGGCGTGCTCTCCGACCAGGACAAGCTGGTCTACATCCACCACGTCAAGGGCAAGCTGCTGGTATCCGACATCCTGGTGCAGCAGGCCTTCGGCAACAGCAAGAGCCAGTTCGACAATTCGCCCGATTTTGAAAGCGAATTCACCAGCGCCATCATCGACGCCTTCGACGCCTTCGACGCCTTCGACGCCTTCGACGCCTTCGACGCCTACAGCAGCATGAGCCGCCAGGCGCTCGATAGCGAACGCGTGCGTGCCGGGCTCAGGTCGATCCTGCTGGGGCCGGCGCAGCTGTACGAGGCGCTGCGCCAGCGCGGAACCCCGGGCGCGCCCGCCATCACGCCCAATCGAATTCCGCCGTGAAATGGCGCAAAAACCTGGGTTGCTTGGTGATTTTCACGCCGCGGATGCTGGCGGCCTTTTGCTTGACCTCGGCGATCACCTCGGCGGCGTAGTCGAAGTGGCTTTGCGTGTACATCCGGCGCGGAAAGGCCAGGCGCACCAGTTCCATGCTGTGGTAGGTCTCGCTGCCATCCTGAAGGCGCTTGCCGAACATCACCGAGCCGATCTCCACGCCGCGTATGCCGCCCTCCAGGTACAGCGCATTGCACAGCGCCCAGGCCGGGTAATGCGCAACCGGCATGTCGGGCAGCACGGTCTTGGCGTCGATGTAGACGGCGTGGCCGCCCGTGGGCTTGACGAAGCCCACGCCGGCGGCGTCGAGCTTTTCGCCCAGGTATTCGGCCGTGCGCAGGCGGTAGCGCAGGTAGTCTTCATGCAGCCCCTCCTCCAGCCCCACGGCCATCGCTTCCAGGTCGCGCCCGGCCATGCCGCCGTAGGTGGGAAAGCCTTCCATCATGATCAGGTCGTTCCTCACCTCGTCCAGCCACTCGTCGCTGCGCAGCACGATGAAGCCGCCGATGTTGACCATGCCGTCCTTCTTGGCGCTCATGGTGGCGCCGTCGGCGTAGCTGAACATCTCGCGCGCGATGTCGCGCACGCTGGTGTTTTCGTAACCGCTCTCGCGCATCTTGATGAACATGGCGTTCTCGGCGAAGCGGCACACGTCCATGATGAAGGGCTTGCCGTATTTTTTGAGCAAGGCCGCATAGGCGCGGATGTTGGCCATGGACACGGGCTGGCCGCCACCGGTGTTGTTGGTCACCGTGAGCATGCCGAACGGGATGCGCGCGCCCTGCGTTTTCAGCACCGCCTCGGCGCGCTCCAGGTCGATATTGCCCTTGAAGGGGTGGATGGTGGCGGGCTGCAGGCCCTCGGGGATGACCAAGTCCATGGCCTCCACGCCCAGGTATTCCAGGTTGCCGCGCGTGGTGTCGAAGTGGCAGTTGTTGGGCACCAGCTCGCCCTGCTTGCAGACCGCCGTGAACAGCACCTTTTCGGCCGCGCGGCCCTGGTGCGTGGGCACGAAGTGCGCCATGCCGGTGATGTCCTGAACTACCTTTTCCAGGCGAAAGAAGCTGCGCGCGCCGGCGTAGCTCTCGTCGCCTTCCATGATGGCGGCCCACTGGTGCGCCGACATGGCGCCCGTGCCCGAGTCGGTAAGCCAGTCGATCAGCACGTCCTCGGCGCGCAGCTGGAAGACGTTGAGCCTGGCCTCTTCGAGCAGGCGCGCACGCTCGGGGCGCGTGGTCATGCGTATGGGTTCGATGCTCTTGATGCGAAAGGGCTCGATCTGGGTCTTGGGCATATGGGTCTTTCCGCGTAGCTGTTGGAGGGGTGAAGGTAGTCCTGCGGCAAAAACCATGGTGTCGGTGTTTTGCAACAGCCGGTAAAAAACCAGTCGCCGGCCTATGTCCGATGTTTTTCCTCGGACATACCCCTGTCTTGACAAAAATCAGGCTGTGGTCTTTCGCATCGTCCTATGGTGTGCAGCCTTGGGAACCAGCTTCCCCGCCCAGCCTGCATCGAGACACCAGTGAACGCCATCTTCAGCCCCTCCACCCCCAACCCCATAGAGACAGGCGCCAGCCCCGCCCGCAGCGCCCCCGAGCTGGTCTGCCCCGCAGGCAGCCTGCCGGCGCTCAAGAACGCCATCGACCACGGCGCCGATACCGTCTACCTGGGACTGCGCGACGCCACCAACGCACGCAACTTTGCCGGCCTGAACTTTGACGAGACCGCCATCCAGGCCGGCATCGCCTACGCCCACGACCGTGGCCGCAAGGTGCTGATGGCGCTCAACACCTACCCGCAGGCGAGCAACCCGGCGCCCTGGCGCTCGGCCCTTGATCGCGCGGCCGGCTGGGGCGTAGACGCCGTCATCCTGGCCGACCCGGGGCTGATGCGCTACGCCGCGGACAAGCACCCCGGGCTGCGCCTGCACCTGTCGGTGCAGGGCTCGGCCACGAACGCCGACGCCATCAACCTGTACCACCAGCAGTTCAACATCCAGCGCGCCGTACTGCCGCGCGTGCTGTCGCTGGAGCAGGTCAAGCAGGTGACGCAGCGCACGCCGGTGGAGATCGAGGTGTTCGGCTTTGGCAGCCTGTGCGTGATGGTGGAGGGGCGCTGCGCGCTGTCGTCCTACGCCACGGGCGAATCGCCGAACACGCATGGCGTGTGCTCGCCGGCCAAGTTCGTGCGCTGGCAGGAAACGCCGCAGGGGCTGGAATCGCGCCTGAACGGCGTGCTCATCGACCGCTACGGCCAGGGCGAGAACGCCGGCTACCCCACGCTGTGCAAGGGTCGCTTTGACGTGGGCGATGAAAGCAACTACTACGCGCTGGAGGAACCCACCAGCCTGAACACGCTGGAGCTGCTGCCGCAACTGGTGAAGATGGGCGTGCGCGCCTTCAAGATCGAGGGCCGCCAGAGAAGCCCCGCCTACGTCGCCCAGGTCACCAAGGTCTGGCGCGAGGCGATCGACCACTGCATGGCGCAGGGCCACCTGTACGCGCCCAAGACGGCGTGGATGGCCAGCCTGGATCAGGTGGCCGAGGGCCAGCAGCACACGCTGGGCGCCTATCACCGGCCATGGAAATGAGGCCGTATTGGCTCTCCAGCTCCCTCTCCCGCACGCGGGAGAGGGTTGGGGTGAGGGCACCAGCCAGCACCACCGCCTCATCCCGCCCCCTCACCCCTACCCTCTCCCCCACGGGGGAGAGGGAGAGAACGCCGAATACATCATGATGAAACTAGCCCTGGGCCCCCTGCAGTACTACTGGCACCGCGACACCGTTTTCGACTTTTATCAGGCCATGGCGCAAACGCCGGTGGACATCGTCTACCTGGGCGAGGCCGTGTGCTCGCGCCGCAAGGAGCTGCGGAGAAGCGACTGGCTGGACATCGCCCGCATGCTGCAGGGCGCCGGCAAGGAAGTCGTGCTGTCCACCATGGTGCTGCTCGAATCCAGCAGCGACGTGGCCGACATGCACAAGATCGTGCGCGATGAGGAATTCACCATCGAGGCCAACGACATGGGCGCCGTGCACAACCTGGCCGGCAAGCGCCCCTTCGTGGCCGGCCCGCAGCTCAATGTCTTCAACGCCGACACCCTGGCCTGGATGGCCAGCCTGGGCGCGCGCCGCTGGGTGATGCCGCTGGAGATGAAGCACAGCGACCTGGCCGAGCTGCTGCAAACCAAGCCCGCCGGCCTGGAGACCGAGGTGTTCGCCTATGGCCGCATGCCACTGGCCTTCTCGGCGCGCTGCTTCACGGCGCGCCACTACAACCTGCCCAAGGACGACTGCGGCTTTCGCTGCATCGAGCACCCGGACGGGCAGCTCTTGCAGACGCGCGAGAAGGAGGCCTTCCTGGTCATCAACGGCATACAGACGCAGTCGGCCAAGGTGCACAACCTGATCGGCGACCTGCCGGCGCTGCGCGCCGCGGGCGTTCAAATCTTGCGCCTGTCGCCCCAGTCGCAGCACATGGACAAGATCATTGCCAGCTTCGACGCCGCACGCCGCGCCGATCGCCCCAGCCCCGGCGCAGCACAGAACATGCGCCCCTTCATGCCCGATGCATCGTGCAACGGCTACTGGCATGGCCGCCCGGGCCTGGATCTGATAGCGCCCGCATTGGAGAATTGACGCCATGAACCCCACTCCACCAGCCCCCTTCACCCTGCCGCGCCCCGTGGGCGCCCTGCTCTCGCGCCTGCCGGCCTACCCCGGCTCCATGCTGCTGGTGACTGCCATCAACTTTGCACTGGCCAAGCAGCTGCCGCAGGACGTCAAGGACATCCTGCAGGGCAAACGCCTGGCGATCCGCGTGCGCGATGCGCGCCTGGCATTCGACTTCTCGTGGAACGGCCAGCGCTTCGTGCCCAGCAGCCCACAGGCCAATCCGGATCTGGCCATCAGCGCCAACGCCCAGGACTTTCTGTTGCTGGCGCAGCGCCGCCAGGATCCGGACACGCTGTTCTTCAACCGCCGCCTGGTCATGGAGGGGGACACCGAGCTCGGCCTGGTGGTGAAGAACGCGCTGGACGCGCTGGAGCTGCCGGTGCTAGACCCCAGCCACTGGAGCCCGCGCGCCGTGCTGCAACGCCGCGCGCCGCACCTGGCGCGCCAGCTGCCGCCGCTGCCCGCCTTCCTGAGACCCCGGCCATGAGCTGCGACGCGAGCGAAGAAGGCCCGGGCCACCAGCCCCTGGTCTATTCCTGCTCGGGCTGCTCCAGCGCCGCGCAGCTGGCCAACCATGTCGCCGTGCAGATGGACAGGCGCGGCCTGGCCGAGATGTCCTGCATTGCCGGCGTGGGCGGCGACGTGCCCAAGCTGGTCAAGCTCGCCAGGAGCGGGCGCCCCATCGTCGCCCTGGACGGCTGCCCGCTGGTGTGCGTGAAAAGCAGCCTGGCGCGCCACGGCATAGCCCCGGCACGCCACTACCAGCTGCACGAATACGGCGTGAAGAAGCGCAACCACCAGGACTTTGACCCCGAGCAGGCGGCCGCGGTGCTGGGGCGCATCGAAGCCGACCTGCATGCCAACCCGCTGGAGGTGCGCCATGGCTGAGCCGCGCCGCATCATCGTCGGCATCTCCGGCGCCAGTGGCGCCGTGTATGGCGCGCGCCTGCTGCAGGCGCTGCGCGAGATCGGCGGGGTCGAGTCGCACCTGGTGGTCTCCAGCGCCGGCTGGCGCAACCTGCGCCACGAGCTGGACATGGAGCGCGCCGAGGTCGAGGCCCTGGCCGACGTGGTGCACGACCTGGCCAACGTGGGCGCCAGCATCGCCAGCGGATCCTTTGCCGCCCATGGCATGGTGGTGGCGCCCTGCTCCATGCGCACGCTGGCCGCCATTGCCCATGGCTTGGCCGACAACCTGCTCACGCGCGCCGCCGACGTGGTGCTGAAGGAGCGCCGCCGCCTGGTGCTGCTGGTGCGCGAATCGCCCCTGCACCTGGTGCACCTGCGCAACATGACCACAGTGACCGAGATGGGCGGCGTCGTGTGCCCGCCCGTGCCGGCCTTCTACCAGCGTCCCACCACCGTCACCGAGATCGTGGATCACAGTGTGGCGCGGGCGCTGGATCTGCTGGGCGTAGACAACGCCCTGGCGCCACGCTGGCAGGGCCTAAACGATCCGTCCTGATTTAATAGCTAATAGCGCTTGATGGATAAGCGTTTTCGCAATATATGGCTTGAATAGATATGCACGTGCAGGCCCCTCACCCCTCCCTCTCCCCAAAGGGGCGAGGGCGATCGGTAGCGCCGGTTTTACCCCCTCTCCCTCTGGGAGAGGGTGGGGGTGAGGGCTTGCGGCCCAGAGCCATATAAGAACAAAAATCGGGTTTACACATGCACTATCGCGACTTACGTGACTTTCTCACCCAACTGGAGGCCGCGGGCGAGCTGCGCCGCATCACCGCCCCGGTCTCGCCGCACCTGGAGATGACGGCGCTTGCCGACCGCGTGCTGCGCACCAAAGGCCCGGCGTTGCTGTTCGAAAACCCCACGGGCCACCGCATGCCGGTGCTGGCCAACCTGTTCGGCACACCCGGCCGCGTGGCGCGTGCCCTCGGCGTAGCCGGCCTGCCCGAGATCCGCGCCTTTGGCGAGGTGCTGGCGTCCCTGAAAGAGCCCGAGCCGCCGCGCGGCATGAAGGATCTGTGGGGCCGGCGCGAGCTCATCAAGACGCTGTGGAGCATGGCGCCCTCGGTGGTGCGGCGACCGCCCTGCCAGCAGATCGTCTGGGAGGGGCCCGACGTGGATCTCGCCCGCCTGCCGATCCAGCATTGCTGGCCCGGCGACGTGGCGCCCCTCGTCACCTGGGGCCTGACGATCACGCGCGGGCCGAACAAGCGGCGCCAGAACCTAGGGATATACCGCCAGCAGGTGATAGCCAAGAACCAGCTCATCATGCGCTGGCTGGCGCACCGAGGCGGCGCGTTGGACTTTGCCGAGCATTGCCGGCAAAACCCCGGCCAGCCCTACCCCGTGGCGGTGGCGATAGGCGCCGACCCGGCGACCATCCTCGGCGCCGTCACGCCCGTGCCCGACACGCTGTCGGAATACCAGTTTGCCGGCCTGTTGCGCGGCGCGCGCACCGAGGTGGCGCCGGCCATCGGCGTGCCGCTGCAAGTGCCGGCCAGCGCCGAGATCGTGCTCGAAGGCCATATCCACCCGGATGCGAATCACAAGAGCGGCTGGCAGCACGCCCTCGAAGGGCCCTACGGCGACCACACCGGCTACTACAACGAATGCGCCGAATTCCCGGTATTCACCGTGGAGCGCATCACGCAGCGCGAAGGCGCGATATACCACAGCACCTACACCGGCAAACCGCCCGACGAGCCGGCCATGCTGGGACTGGCGCTCAATGAACTCTTCGTGCCGCTGCTGCAGCGCGCCTTTCCCGAGATCATCGACTTCTACCTGCCGCCCGAGGCCTGCAGCTATCGCATGGCCGTGGTGCGCATCAAGAAGGCCTACGCCGGCCACGCGCGGCGCGTGATGATGGGCGTGTGGAGCCACCTGCGCCAGTTTCTCTACACCAAGTTCATCGTCGTCGTCGATGAAGACATCGACGTGCGCGACTGGAAGGAAGTCATCTGGGCCATGAGCACGCGCATGGATCCGGTGCGCGACACCATGCTGATAGAGAACACCCCTATCGACTACCTCGACTTTGCTTCCCCCGTGGCCGGCCTCGGGGGCAAGATGGGCCTGGACGCCACCAACAAATGGCCCGGCGAGACGCAGCGCGAATGGGGCCGCGTCATGGCCATGGATGCCGAGGTCAGCCAGCGCATGAATGCCCTGGCCGAGACGCTGGGCCTTTGAACCGAATTGAGGAGGCTGCAATGACAACGAATACGCCACCGCAATGGAACCCGCAATCCCCCGAGGTGCTGCGCGACCAGCGCGCCGCCTATGACCAGCTGCGCGAGCGCTGCCCGCTGGCGCACAGCGAGTCGCAGCACTATGCGGTGCTGCGCCATGCCGAGGTGCTGCAGGTGCTGCAGGATCACCACCGCTTCAGCAGCGCCGTGTCGCAGTTTCCGGCCGTGCCCAACGGCTACGACCCGCCACAGCAAACGGCTTATCGCGACGCGCTCGACCCCTTTTTCGCCCCCGAGCGCATGGCGCGCTTCGAGCCCGTGTGCCGCGCGCTCTCCATCGCCACCATCCGGGAGGCCCTGGCCCTGGGCAGCGCGCTGGAGATCACGCAGGAATTCGCCCTGCCCTTTGCCGTGCGCGTGCAGTCGGCCTTTCTGGGCTGGCCCACGCTGCTGCAGGACGAGCTGCTCGGCTGGCTGCGCCGCAGCCACGCGGCGACGCGCTCGGGCGACCGCGCCCAGACCTCGGCCGTGGCGCAGGAGTTTGAAGACCTGGTGAACCGCGTGCGCCAGGCCAGGCAGCATGCCCCGCCCACGCAGGACATCAGCAGCGAGCTCATGCACACGCGCGTCGATGGGCGCCTGCTGGATCTGCGCGAGCTCGCCAGCGTGCTGCGCAACTGGACGGTGGGCGAGGTCGGCACCATTGCCGCGTCCATCGGCATCCTGCTGCACTGGCTGGCAAGCCATCCCGACTGGCAGCAGCGCCTGCGCCAAGAGCCTGCGCTGCTGCCTACGGCCATCGACGAGGTGCTGCGCATCGACGGCCCCTTGGTGTCCAACCGCCGCATCACCAGCCAGGCCACCGACCTGGGAGGCTGCCCGCTGCCGGCCGGCAGCCGCCTGTCGGTCAACTGGATCGCCGCGAACCGCGACCCGCGCGTGTTCGGGGATCCGGACGAATTCCGCATGGATCGCGATCCGCAGCTCAATCTGCTCTATGGCGCGGGCATCCATGTCTGCCCGGGCGCGCCGCTGGCGCGGCTGGAACTGCGCGTGCTGATGGAGGAGCTGCTCGCGCACACCAGCGGCATCACGTTGTCCGCGGATCACCCGCCCACCCGGGCCGTGTACCCCGACGCCGGCTACGCCACGCTGCGGCTGCGCCTGCATCCGGCCATCGCATAGCACAAGCTGCTACGCTGGGGCTTGCCATTGCCGGCAGCAAAGGATTGCCGTCATCCCGGCGAAAGCCCATAAGCGCTAACTTAATATGAGTATTTGCCGTATCCTTGAGGCTCAACTCAAGGCGAGGCGCGAATGGAACAGGATACGAAGCAGTCCGAGTTCACTCGGACTG
>JAFEER010000294.1 GCA_018240985.1 Pseudomonadota bacterium | reverse complement strand
GCGGGCTACTGCCCGCAAGGAGGAGCAACGCCGCATGGTGCGGCGAGCGCGGTGCTGGCGAGCGCGTAGCGCTCTCACCCAACAGGTGAACGGCAGCGAAGCAGGGAACGTCAATATCCATGCGACTTTCCAGAAGGTTGCAAGCGGTCAACTGCCGAATCTAGGTTGAGGGCCTGCCCTCATTCCGACTTCTCCAATCAAATGAGCAGCAAGCCGGCCTACATTGGGCTTGGACGTCAGGCTTTCAGGACTATGCGCGCCAGATCCGGCATGGCGTCTGGCTGCCCGCCTACTCTGCCGAGTTCAGTGTCGTCGGCGCCAGCCAGTACTTGAAGGTGCCGCTGGCCGTGGCCACCAGCTTGCCCTCCTCATCCAGCAGCTGCCCCGCGCAGCTGCACAGGCTGCGCGTGGCATGCACCACCCAGCCCTCGGCCAGCAGCGCGCCGCGGCCGGGGCGGTGGAAGCGGCTCGTCATCTCCACCGTCACGGCGGTCTGCGACGGCGCGCCCGGCAACTGGCCCGCGGCGCGCGACATGACCGAATCGAGCAGCGTCATGATCACGCCGCCATGCGCGGCCGGCAGCTGGTTCAGCAGGTCTTCGCGCAGCTGCGGCAGGCGCACATGCACCTTGCCGGGCGGCGCCGGCACCTGGGCCGCGCCGATCAGGCGCATGAAGGCGCTGCGATCCGGTGGCGCTGCGCTCATGCGTCGCGCGCCTCGCGCACCATGTTGCGCGCGATGATGATCTGCTGGATCTGCGTCGTACCCTCGTACAGGCGGAACAGGCGCACGTCGCGGTAGAAACGCTCGATGCCGTATTCGGCCATGTAGCCCGCGCCGCCCAGGATCTGCACCGCGCGGTCGGCCACGCGGCCGCACATCTCGGTGGCGAACATCTTGGCGCAAGACGCCTCGGTGGACACGTTCAAGCCATCGTCACGCCGGCGCGCGGCATCCAGCGTCATGCATTCGGCCGCATACAGCTCGGCCTGGCTGTCGGCCAGCATGGCCTGCACCAGCTGGAAGTCGCAGATCGCGTGGCCGAACTGCTTGCGCTCCAGCGAGTACGCGAGCGCATCACGCAGGATGCGCTTGGCCACGCCCACGGCCACGGCGGCGATGTGGATGCGGCCCTTTTCCAGCACCTTCATCGCCGTCTTGAAGCCCTTGCCTTCCTTCAGGCCGATGAGGTTGGCCGCGGGCACCTTGACGTTGTCGAAGATCACGTCGCAGGTGTGGGCGCCCTTCTGGCCCATCTTCTTGTCGTACTTGCCGAAGCTGATGCCGGGCGATTTGGCATCGACGATGAACGAGGACACGCCGCCCGCGCCCTTGTTGTCGGGGTTGGTGCGCGCCATCAGCGTGAACATGCCGGCATGCGGCGCGTTGGTGATGAAGCGCTTGGTGCCGTTGACGATGTAGTGGTCGCCATCCTTGATGGCGGTGGTGCGCAGCGAGGCTGCGTCCGACCCCGCCTCGGGCTCGGTCAGCGCGAACGAGGCGATGACCTCGCCCGTGGCGAGCTTGGGCAGCCACTGGGCCTGCTGCTCGGGCGTGCCGTCGATCAGGATGCCCTGCGAGCCAATGCCCACCGTGGTGCCGATGACGGAGCGGAAGGCCGGCGCGGTCTGGCACAGCTCCAGCAGCACGCGGCATTCCTCCTCCATGGTCAGCTCCAGGCCGCCGAATTGCTCGGGAATGGTCATGCCGAACAGGCCGAGTTCGCGCATCTCCTGCACGATGGTCTCGGGGATTTCGTCGGTCTCGGCCACCTCGGTCTCGGCCGGCACCAGGCGTTCGCGCACAAAGCGGCGCACGCTGTCGAGCAGGGCTTCCAGAATTTCCGGGTCACGGATCATGTCTTTGTCTCTTTCAATGGTGAATTGGGGGCGCAAGGCCAGTTCACGTCATTGCGGCCTGCGCCGGGATGACGGCTGGAATGGTCAGGGTTGTTGAAAACCGCATGTGTGTCAAAGGGTTTCAGCCGTGCCGAGCACGGCCGTGGACTGGCTCGACAGCGTACCGCCGTTGCCATGCACCACGGCCGTGCGGTGCTGCTTCAACTGGCGTTGGCCGGCCTCGCCGCGCAGCTGGCGCACGGCCTCGATGAGCGCAAAGATGCCGTACATGCCGGGGTGCACGCAGGACAGGCCGCCGCCATTGGTGTTCACGGCCAGGCGCCCGCCGGGGGCGATGCCGCCGCCCTGCACGAAGGCGCCGCCCTCGCCCTTCTGGCAAAAGCCCAGATCCTCCAGGAACAGCAGGGTGTTGATGGTGAAGGCGTCGTAGACCTGGGCCATGTCCATGTCCGCCGCCTGCAGGCCCGCCATGGCAAAGGCCTGGGCGCCGGACTGCGCGGCGCTGGTCGTGGTCAGATCGGGCATGCAGGAGATCTGGCGGTTCCAGATCGCCGTGGCGTTGCCCAGCACGTAGACCGGGGGCTGGGCCAGGTCGCACGCACGATCGGCGCGAGTGAGCACGATGGCGCCGCCGCCGTCGGTCACCAGGCAGCAGTCGCGCACCGTGAGCGGGCTGGCGATGGGGCGCGCGCCGAGCACATCCTCGATGGTGAGCGGGTCGCGCATGAAGGCCTCGGGGTTCATCTGCGCCCAGGCGCGTGCGGCCACGGCCACCTCGGCCAGCTGCGCGCGCGTAGTGCCGAACTCATGCATGTGGCGCGCCGCGGCCAGCGCATAAGAGGTAACGGGCTGCACCGGCTCGTAGGGATGCTCATAGGGCTGCGGATCCAGGAAGCGCCGCGCGGCCACGCTTTCCTTGCGGCCGAAGGTGGCAGAGCGCTGCGCGCTGCCGTAGCACACCAGCACGGCCTTGCATTGCCCGGCCTCCAGCGCGCGCATCGCCGGCAGCAGATGGGCGATGAAGCTGCTGCCGCCTATCATGGTGCCGTCCACGTAGGTCGGATTGATGCCGAGGTGCTCGATCACCGGCATGGGCCACATGCTGGCGTTGACGCTGCAGGTGGCCAGGCCGTCGATGTCCTGCATGCTGAGGCCCGCGTCCTGCACCGCCGCCTGCGCGGCGCGCACCAGGAGCGTCATGTCGTCCATGCCGGGCGATTCGCCGCAGCCATAGGTGGCGGCGCCGGCAATCGCCACGCGCCCGCGCAGCGCGCGGTTCACGGCGGCGGCATCGAGGGAGGATTGCGGAATGCGGCTCATGCTGCACCTCCCATGCTGTCTTGTGTCTGCACCGGCGTGAACAGCACCAGGCCGCGCCCGTCCTTGTGCGCCACCTGGGCCTGCACGCGCTGGCCAATCGCCACGGCCTCGGGTGCCAGACCCTCGACGCGGCTCATCATGCGCACGCCTTCATGCAGGTCGATCAGCGCCACGTTGTAGTTGCCGCCGGCATCCGCCTTGCGCGCAATGGTGCTGGTGGAATAGACCACGCCCTGGCCGCTGGCGCGCACCCAGGCCAGGTTGCCGGCGCCGCAATGCGGGCACAGCTCGCGCGGCGGGAAGTTGTGCTGCTGGCACTGCGGGCAGCGCTGCAGGCAGAAGCGGCCGGCATCGAGCTCGGCCTGGTAATGGGTTTGTACGTTCATGTGCATGTGGGTCTTTGGGATACGACTGTCATGGTGACTGCCAGCATGCCCTCATCACCGCAGCGCATCAATTCGGCAATCTGAAAGGGTGCCTTCATGACACCGGCGGCGTGCCGCCCAGAAGATCCGGCATGGAGGAGGCGCCGCCCTGCAAAGCGGCGCATCGGTGCAAATACGGATACGTCATTCGGCAAGCGCGCGTTTGCGAAAGGTGAATAGGTGACGACAGCGAACCGGCATAGGATTCCTGGCTCTCCCTGCATGCATGTTTTTCTGCCTGCGGCGCCAACCCAACGAACAGCCACCACACCCATGGATTCATCAGCCTCTGAAGCATTGCGAAACGCCATGCTCGCCCTGTCGCCGGAGTTCATCGCTATCCGGCGCGACATTCACGCCCACCCGGAGCTGGCCTTTGAAGAGCGCCGCACCAGCGACCTGGTGGCCGAGCGCCTGGCGGCCTGGGGCTACCAGGTGCACCGCGGCCTGGGTGGCACCGGCGTCGTGGGCACGCTGCGCAAGGGCAGCGGCAGCCGCACGCTGGGCATACGCGCCGACATGGATGCGCTGCCCATACTGGAAAAAACCGGCCTGGCCTACGCCAGCCGCCACGCCGGCAAGATGCACGCCTGCGGCCATGACGGCCACACCGCCATGCTGCTGTGCGCGGCCCGCTACCTGGCCGAATCGGCCGATTTCAACGGCACGCTGCACCTGATCTTCCAGCCCGCCGAGGAAAACGAGGGCGGGGCGCTGCGCATGGTGGACGACGGGCTATTCACGCTGTTTCCCTGCGACGAGATCTATGCGCTGCACAACTCGCCCGGTCTGCCCGTGGGCCAGATGGCCATCAGCCCCGGCCCGTTGATGGCGTCCTTCGACCGCGCCACGGTAACGCTGCGCGGGCGCGGCGCGCATGGCGCCATGCCGCACCATGGCATCGACCCCATGCAATGCGCGGCCAGCATCACGCTGGGCCTGCAATCCATCGTCTCGCGCGAGATCGACGCCCTCCACTCGGCCGTGATCACCGTGGGCTCCATCCAAGGTGGAGAGGCCTACAACGTGGTGCCCGAGAGCGCACAGCTCAAGATCGGTGTGCGCACCCTCGACCCCAAGGTGCGCACACTGGTGGAGCAGCGTATCCGTGAGTTCGTCACCGCGCAGGCGCAGAGCTACCAGCTGCAAGCCGAGGTGCTGTACGAGCGCAAATACCCGGTGCTGGTCAACCATGCGGAGCAGACCGAGACCCTGCGCCAGGCCGCCATACGCCTGCTGGGTGCGACCAACGTGTTGGCGCGCCCACCCGTCATGGGCAGCGAAGACTTTGCCTACATGCTGGAGCACCGCCCGGGCGCCTACATCCGCCTAGGCAACGGCACGGGCGAGGACGGCGGTTGCAACGTGCACAACCCCAAGTACGACTTCAACGACCAGGCCCTGCCCATAGGCGCCGCGCTGTGGGTACATCTGGCCCAAAGCTGCCTCGTCTGATTTTTTTGAACAAAAGGAGACACCCATGACTACGTTGACCCGCCGCCATTTCCTGCAATCCACCGGCACCGCCTGCGCCGTGGCTGGGCTGCCCGCCTGGGCTGCCGATGACTTCCCCGCCAAGCCCCTGACCCTGGTCGTGCCCTACCCAGCGGGCGGCGCCAGTGACGCATCGGCGCGCATCTTTGCCGAGTCCTTCACGCAAAGCCTCAAGCAGCAGGTGATCGTGGAGAACTATGGCGGCGGCACCGGGCTGATCGGCGCCAACAAGGTGCTGAGCGCGCCAGCCGATGGCTATACGTTTCTGCACGGCTCGCCCAACGAGGTGATCCTGCCGCCCATGCTGAACCCGGCGGCGCGCTACAAGCCATCGGATTTCGTCTTTTCGGCGCAGATCACCACCGCCTCCATCGTGCTGCTGGTGCGCAACGGCATACCCGCCCAGACCATGGATGAATTCCTGGACTATGCGCGGCAACAAAAGGACAAGCCGCTGACCTATGCATCGGTCGGCATCGACTCGCTCTACCACCTGATGGGCGATGCATTAGCGGCGCGCCTTAAGCTGCCCTTCCTGCACGTACCCTACAAGGGGGCTGCGCCGGCGCTGCAGGATCTTGCCGGTGGGCAGGTGGACTTTGCCATCCTGGCCTACCAGACCAGTTTTGACGGCATGCAAGATCAAGGCCGGCTGAAGATCATCTCCAGCTTCTCCAAGGACATGGCGCCAGGCCTCAAGCACATCGCCCCCATCACCCAGAGCAAGCAGATTCCCGACTTCGTGCATGAGATCGGCGGCGGCTACTTCATGCGCAAGGGCACGCCTGCCCACCGCGTGGCCGCGCTGCGCAAGGCCATTGGCGAGGCCGTGGTCAAGCCCGAAATCCGTGGCCGACTGGAGGCCGAGGGGCGCAAGGTAGCCCAGCCCACGGAATCCCAGGCGCTGGCAGACGCAGCATTCAAGGAAATGATCGACCGTGTCGCCGACTTGCTGAAGGTGCTGGGGCGCAAGAACCTGGCAGCTTGACAATGCTGCGGGAGGGCGACGCCCCCCGCCGTCAATTCACTATCAAACAAATAGCTTCTGACGCTTTACCATAAAACGCCAGAAGCTATTTTCATTCACCCCGTCGTGATGCCAGCCGTCTTGATCACCCTGGCCCACTTGGCGATCTCGGCCTGCAGGAACTGGCGCATCTCCTGCTGCGTGCCCGGCGCGGCCTCGGCGCCGGCTTCCAGCAGGCGCTGGCGCACGGCGGAGTCCTTGAAGGCGGTGTTGAAGTCGGCGTTGATCTTGTCCAGCACCGCCTGGGGCGTCTTGGCCGGGGCGAACAGCGCGGCCCAGGAATAGGCCTCGTAGTTTGGAAGACCTGCCTCGGCGGCCGAGGGCACGTCGGGCAGCATGGCCGAGCGCTTGCGGCTGGCCACGGCGAGCACCTTGACGCGGCCGGCCTTGATCTGCGGCAGTGCCGTGGGCGCGTCGCTGAACATGAGCTGCACCTGGCCGCCGAGCAGATCGTTCATGGCCGGGGCGCTGCCCTTGTAGGGCACATGCTGTAGCTTGGTTCCGGCCTCCATGTTGAACAGCTCGCCCGCCAGATGCGTGCCGCCGCCGTTGCCCGAGGAGCCATAGCTCAGCTTGCTGCCCGGCTTCTTCGCCAGGACGATGAGCTCCTGCAGGGTGTTGGCCGGCACCGAGGGATGGGCGACGATGAACACCGGGAACATGGCGGCGAAGCTGATGGGCGCGAAGTCATTCTCGATGTCGTAGGGTAGCTTGCCCATCAGCGTGGGGTTGACCGAGTGGTGGATGGCGCCCATGAACAGGGCGTAGCCGTCGGGCGCCTCGCGCGCCGCGGCCTGCGCGCCGACCACGCCGCCGGCGCCGGCGCGGTTGTCGATCACGGTGGGCGTCTTCCAGATCTCGGCCAGCTTCACGCTCGCGGCGCGGGCCGTGGTGTCCACCGGGCCGCCGGGCGGAAAGGGCACGATGAAGCGCACGGGCTTGGTGGGCCAGGCGTCGCTGGCCAGTGCGGCAAAGGGCTGCGTGGCGGCGGCCAGCAGGCCGCCGGCGACCAGTTGGCGACGCGTGAAGGTGGGGGTAGGCATGTCTGTCTCCTTGATTCAAATATGGCTGGCCTGCTCCTGTAGGCGGCGCTTGAGCACCTTGCCGTTGTGGCTGGTGGGCAGCTCGGCCACGGTAACGATGTGGCTCGGCTGCTTATACGGCGCCAACTGCTCGCGCAGTCGCGCGCGGGCGGCGGCCTCGTCGAAGCTGGCGCCGGGGCTAAGTTCAACGAAGGCGATGACCTCCTCGTTGCCGTCTGCCGCAGGGCGGCCGACGACGGCGCTGCGCTGCACGCCGGGCAGCTGGTTCAGCGCCAGCTCGACCTCGGCCGGATAGACGTTGAAGCCCGAGCGGATGATCATTTCCTTGAGGCGCCCGACGACGAACAGCGCGCCATCGGCATGCAGCTCGCCCAGGTCGCCGCTGGCGTACCAGCCGCCGGGCTTCATCACCGCAGCGGTCGCCGCCGGGTCGCGGAAGTAGCCGCGCATCAGGCCGCGCCCGCGCATCCACAGCTCGCCGCGCTCGCCCGTAGGCAGGGGCCGGCCGCTGGCCGGGTCGGTGACCTGCACCTCGGCGTCCTCCACCACATAGCCCACGCTGGTGTCCGGGCGCCGCTCGGAGAGGCGCGTCAGGTGCACCGAGCCCGCGTATTCCGACAGGCCATAGCCGTGGTGCAGCGTCTGGCCGAAGGCGGCCTCCACGCGTTGCTTCAAAGTCAGATCGAGCGGGCCGGCGCCGGTGTAGACATAGCGCAGCTGCGGCGCCTCGGGGTGGGCGATGCCCTGCTCATGCAGGTAGGCCAGCAGGCGCGAGAACAGCGCCGGCGGGCCCTGCAGCTGCGTCACGCCGTGGCGGGCCAGCGCGTCGAGCAGGTCTGCCGGCTCGAACTGCGGGCGCAGCACCAGCTGCGCGCCGGCATACAGCGATGTCAGCAGCACCGTGGCCATGCCGAAGACATGCGTCATGGGCACGAAGGCGTAGCAGCGATCCTGCGGGCCCAGCTGGCGCGACGCGGCGGACACGCGCGCGAAGTGGATCAGCGCCTGGTGCGTGACCATCACGCCCTTCGGATGACCCGTGGTGCCCGAGGTGAAGATCAGCGCCGCCACCTCGTCCTGCAAGGGCTGCGGCTCCACGGTGGCCTGCGCACGCACGGCGCCATGCTGCATGCCGTTCAAGACCGAATCCACGGCCCGATGGCGACGCGCATGTTCGGCCGCGGCGCGCGAGCCGCTGGCGGTGAAGTAGAGCACGCGCGCATCGGCCTTTTCGGCAAACGCATCGACCTCACCCGGCGCCATGCGCGCGTTCACGCCGCAGGACCAGGCGCCGACGCGGCTGCAGGCCAGGATGAGCGCGGCATGCTCGGGACAGTTCTCGGCCACGACCAGCACGCGGTCGCCGGCGCGCACGCTTAAGGATCGCAGCTCGGCCTCGGCCGCATCGGCGAGCGCGCCCAGGTCGGCAAAGCTCAGGCTGCGGCCGTCCGGCAAATGGATGAAGGGCCGACCGGGCACCTCGGCCAGCCAGCGATCGAGCAGTTGGTGGATGCGCTCTGCCATATCAGTCTACGGTGATGCCCTGGGTCACCGTGGCCCACATGGTGCGCTCCTTGGCGGCGCGCTCGGCCAGCGTCTGCGGGCTGCCCGTCCACTCGTCGTAGCCCAGTTCCTTGTAGCGCTTCTTCAGATCGGGCTGGGCCAGCGCGGCGTTGACGGCCTTGTTCAGCCTGGTCACCAGTTCGGGCGACATGCCCTTGGGGCCATAGACGCCGTACCAGCCGCCCACGTCGAAGCCCTCCAGGCCTGCAATGCCCGACTCGGCAAAGGTGGGCACGTCGGGCAGCGACGCATTGCGCTGCGGCGAGGTGACGGCAATGGCGCGCACCTTGCCGCTGTGGATATAGGTGCTGGCGGTGCTGACGATGTCCAGCATCATGTTGAGCTGGCCGCCGATCACGTCCGTCATCGCCGGCGCGTTGCCCTTGTAGGGGATGTGGTTCATGTCGATGCCGCTGCGCTTGGAAAACAGCAGCGCGCCCAGGTGGTTGGAGCCACCCACGCCGGCCGAGCCATAGGCCAGCTTGCCCGGATTCGCCTTGGCGTAGGCCACGAGTTCCTTGACGTTCTTGTAGGGCTCGTTGTTGTTCACGACCAGCACGTTGTAGTAGCTCAGGATGGGCGCCACGGGCGCGAGATCCTTGGCCGGATCGAACGGCATCTTGCTCATCACGTTGGGGCTGATGGTGATGGTGGGGCTGGCGGCAAACCACAGCGTCAGGCCGTCGGGCTTGGCGCGCACCACCTCGGTCCCGGCAATGGTGGCGTTGGCGCCGGTCTTGTTCTCCACCATGACGGGCTGGCCCAACTCCTTGGACAAGGCCTGGCCGAACAGGCGCGCGCCCTGATCCACGGGGCCACCCGCGGCATAGCCGACGATGAGGCGCACGGGCTGGCCCTCCTGGGCCGCGGCGGGCAATGTGGTGGCCAGCGGGGCCAGGGCCAGGGCGGCGATGGCGAGGCGGCGTGATGGATGCATGGTTGGTCTCCTGTAGCTGCTGTAGGTATGAGGGAGTGCGCATGGTCGCCGGCCAGCGGCGCCATGTGAATCTGCTTTTGCCAAAGGCTGGGTTTACGCAGCCTTAGGCCAGCTCACACGCGCTCGAACACCGCCGCAATCCCCTGCCCGCCGCCTATGCACATGGTCTCCAGGCCATAGCGGCCCTGGCGGCGCTGCAGCTCGTGCAGCAGCGTGGCCAGGATGCGCACGCCGGTGGCGCCGATGGGGTGGCCCAGCGAGATGCCCGAGCCGTTGACGTTGAGCTTGTGCTCGATCGCGTCCTGATCCTGCCAGTCCCAGCCCTTGAGCACGGACAGCACCTGGCAGGCGAAGGCTTCGTTGAGCTCCACCAGATCCATGTCGTCGATCTTCAAGTTCAGCCGCGCCAGCAGCTTCTTCACGGCCGGCACCGGGCCAATGCCCATGTGGGATGGCTCGCAGCCCGCTGCCGCCCAGCCGACCAGGGTGGCCATCGGCGTCAGGCCCAGCTCGGCCAGCTTGTCCTCGGCCACGATCAGGCAGGCGGCGGAGGCGTCGTTCTGCTGGCTGGCGTTGCCGGCGGTGACGGTGCCGTTCGGCATCAGCACGCGCAGCTTGGCCAGGCTCTCCATGGTGGTGTCGGCGCGAAAGCCTTCGTCCCTGGCGAAGGTCACCGGGTCGCCCTTGCGCTGCGGCACCTGCACCGGGATGACCTCCGCATCAAAGCGGCCCGCGGCCCAGGCGGCGGCGGCCTTCTGGTGGCTGCGCAGGGCGTAGGCGTCGGCCTGCTCGCGCGTGATGCCATAGTCGCGCGCCAGGTTCTCGGCGGTCTCGATCATCCCGCTGATCTTGCCAAAGCGCTCCACCGGCTGCGAGCGCTCGCGGCCGCGATCCAGGCGGTCATAGAAGCGCACGTTGCCCGAGCGCGCGCCCCAGCGCATGTCGGTGCTGTAGTACTCGATGTTGCTCATGCTCTCCACGCCGCCGGCGATCACCGCGTCGGCGGCGCCGCTTTGCACCATCATCGCGGCCGTGACGATGGCCTGCAGGCCGCCGCCACAGCGCCGATCCAGCTGCATGCCGGGCACGCTGACCGGCAGCCCCGCCTGCAACGCCGCCCAGCGGCCGACGCAGGGCGTCTCGCTGCTCGCGTAGGACTGGGCCATGACCACGTCGTCGATGCGCGCGGGGTCGATGCCGCTTCTTTGCACCACGGCGCGCACCGTGGTCGCTGCCAGTTCTTCGACGGGTACGGGGCGCAGGCTGCCGCCAAAGGTGGCGACGGGGGTGCGGACGGGGGTGACGATGGCGGCTCGGCGCATGGTGGGTCTCCTTGGGTTTTGAATGAAATCAAGCTGTAGCACTTACTGATAAAGCGCTAACAGCTACTATTTTTGAAAACTGCACCACAGCGGCGCAGCGTCTCATGGGCCTGGCGCTCCAGGCTCTCGCGGTGTTCGGGCGCGGCGATGGCCATCAGCCGGCGCACGCGCTGCCCCAGCGTCTGGCCGCGCAAGTCGGCCACGCCATGCTCGGTGACGATCAGGCCGGCGTCGCTGCGCGGCGTGCTCACCGGGCCGCTGAGCTGCGCCACGATGCGGCTTGCGCCCTTGGCCGTGGCCGGCAGCGCGACGATGGGCAGGCCGCCCTTGCTGCGCGCGGCGCCGCGCAGGAAGTCCACCGCGCCGCCCACGGCGCCCACGTAGCAGCCGGCGGCGACTTCGGCGTTGATCTGGCCGGTCAGATCCACCTCGATGGCGGCGTTGATGGCGGCGAGTTTGTGGCTGCTCGCCAGTACCTCGGGGTCATGCGTGTAGTCGGTGCCGCGCAGTTCGATCTGCGGGTTGCGGTGCGCCCAGCGGCGCAGTGTTTCGCTGCCCATCAGGATGCCGCCCACGCCCACGCCCTGGTCGATGCTCTTGCTGGCATTCGTCAGCACACCGGCCTCGGCCAGCTGCGCGACGCCGTCGGTCACGGCGCCCGAGTGCAGGCCCAGATCGCGGTGGCCGTGCAGCGCGGCCAGCACGGCCTCGGGCAGGTTGCCCACGCCCAGCTGCAGCGTGGCGCCGTCCTCGATCAGGCCGGCGATGTGGCGCGCGATGGCCTGCTCGGCGGCGCCGATGGCGCCGCGCGGCTGATCCAGCGGCGCATGCTCGGCGTCAATGAGCAAGGCAAAGTCGCTGGCCTTGAGGTGCAGGCCGCCATGCGTCCAGGGGATGGCCGGGTTGACCTCGCCGATCACCACGCGCGCACGTTCCAGCGCCGCGGGCAGGTATTCCTGTACCAGGCCCAGGCTGTAGCGGCCTTGTTCATCTGGCGGCGAGAGCTGCAGCAGCACCACGTCGGCCGGCAGCCGGCCGGCGCGGATCAGGCCGGGCAGATGCGAGTAGTGGCTGGGCAGGATGTCGAGCACGCCGGCATCGGCCAGCTTGCGGTGCGCGCCGCCGGCGGCGTAGCCGAAGAAGTCGATCACATCGGCCTGCTCGGGCTTCAGGGTGTCGGACGCGGCCATGCCGACAAACACGCGCAGCCGGCCGCCGCGCGCGATGGCGTGGCGCTGCCGGGCCAGCGCGCGCGTGAGGGTGAGCGGCTCGGCCGTGGCCTGGCCCCACCACAGCGTGTCGCCGGGGCGGATCAGCGTCTGCAGCCGTTCGGTCAAAGTGCTCATGTCAATACCCCATGGCGTTGAACGCCACCCGCAAGCTATGAAACTGGCGCGCCCCATGCGCGGGCCGCCGTGCAAGGGCCGCCCCGCCGCACTGGCGGCGTCCCCCTTCCCGCAGCGCGCAGCGCTGCGAGAGAAGGGGGAAGCGACGCAGTCGCTCAGGGGGTTGTTTCACTGTTTACGATCCCAGTCGAAGCGCAGGGGCTCTTTGTCCTTGAAACGCCGTACCGCGTCCTGGTGGTAGCTTGATCCGCGGGCCATGGCCTGGCCAAAGGATTCGAGCTCGGCCAGGGTGCGCGCGTCGCTTTCGAAGGACTGATTCATGATGGTCTTGGCCATGCCGATGGCGGCCGTGGAGGCCTCGCCAAAGCGCCGCGCCAGCGCCTGGGCGGCCAGCGTGAGCGCCGCGCCGTCATCCACGATGTCGTAGACCATGCCGAGCTGCCTGGCCTCCTCGGCATCGACGGTGCGCGCGGTGAAGACCAGCTCCTTGGCCTTCTGCATGCCCACGATGCGCGGCAGCAGGTGCATGGCGCCCAGGTCGGGGATCAGGCCGATGCGGCCGAACACGGCGCAGAACTTGGCGCGGCGCGTGGCCAGCACGAAGTCGGCTGACAGCGCCAGGCTCAGGCCGGCGCCAAAGGCCGGGCCGTCCACGGCGGCGATGACGGGCTTTTCCAGGTTCACCAGTTCGGGGAACCACTGGTGCAGCTCGCGCATGCCGGCGCGGAAAGTGAGGCCCGTGCGGTTGGTGTCGAGCATGGCCGAGATGTCGCCACCCGAGCAGAACGCGCCGCCCGCGCCGGTGAGGATGACGGCGTAGACGCTGGCGTCGTCGCGCATCTGCGCAATGGCGGCGGCCAGGGCCGGGCGCATGGCCTGGCTGAGCGCGTTGCGGGCCTCGGGGCGGTTCAGGGTGATGGTGCCTATGCCGTCCTGGACGGAGGTCAATACGGTGGATGCGCTCATGGGGTCTCCTGGTTGTTGCTCCTTCCCCCTTTGGGGGAAGGTGGGGATGGGGGCTGGCCGGCTATGGCTGCGCGGACGCGACTGGCGCTGGCCCCCACCCCTACCCCGGTGCTGGCGGCGCGACGCCGCCGCTCTTCGAGCCGTCCAGTTCCGCACTGGCGGAACTGGAGCCGCGGCTCTCAGCCCCAGAGGGGGAGGGGGAAAGAATGGGCTCACGCCAGTTCGGCAAAGCCGTGGCTCAGCACCACCTTGTCGCGCTCGGCCACGCGGGCGCGCAACTGCAGCTGCCCCGGCTGGCCGGGCACGCGCCAGATCTCGGTGACCAGGGTCTCGCCCGGATAGACCGGCGCGGCAAAGCGGATGTCCAGCGCCTTGAGGCGCGCCGGGTCGCCGCCCGCGCATTGGCGCAACAGCGCATGCGCCACTAGGCCGTAGCTGGCCAGGCCGTGCAGGATGGGGCGCTCGAAGCCCGCCTTGGCGGCCACGGCCGGGTCGGCGTGCAGCGGGTTGTAGTCGCCCATCAGGCGATACAGCAGCGCCGCCTCGGGGCGTATCGCCTGGCTGTCGCTGAAGTCGGGCGCGCGATCCTGCGGCGTGGGCTGCAGCGCGCTCAAGGGCGCGTCGCTGGGCTGGCCGCCCTTGAGCTGGCTGTAGCCGCCGTCGCCGCGCAGAAAGGTCACCTGCTGCAGCGTGGCCAGCAGCGCGCCGGCCTGGGTTTCCAGGCGCCGCTCCATGACCAGGATGGCGCCCTTGCCCTCGCCCTTGTCGATCAGGTGCGTGATGCCGTTCCTGCCCACCACCTCGCAGTCGGCGGGCAGCGGCTGGTGCCAGCGCACGCGCTGTTCGCCGTGCAGCAGCTTCACCCAGTCGATGCCGGTATCCGGCTCGCGCGCCCAAAAGCCGGGGTAGCCCAGCACCACGGCCTGCGTCGGCAGGGCGCGCAGGCCGCCCTGCGCACCCTCGTAGACGAAGGGCAGCGCGCCGGCGTCCAGCGGGTCGTTGCCCAGGCCCAGGCTGAGCGCGTACAGCATGGTGTCGCGCTCGGTGTAGTGCTGTGCGATGGGCGCGAACGCCCGGTTCTTCAGGTGCTGGTAATCAATAGCCATGGGTTTACACCGGATCCCACGAGAACACGTCGCCCGAGCGCTCCATCGGCACGAAGAAGCGCGTCAGCGCCGGCATGGCGTGCTCGGCGATGGTCTCGGGCGTCCAGCCCTCGCTGCGGTGCACCGAGCGCACCGGGCGCGGCTGGCTCATCAGGAAAATCTCGTTGTTGCGCACGGCAAACACCTGGGCGTTCACGTCCTGGGCGGCGTCCGACAGCAGGTACACGGCCAGCGGCGCGATCTTGTTCGGCGTCATCTGCTGGATCTTGGCCACGCGCGCCTGCTGCTCGGGCGTATCGGTGGGGATGGAGCCGATCATGCGGCTCCAGGCAAAGGGCGCGATGCAGTTGGAGCGCACATGGAACTTCTGCATGTCCAGCGCGATGCTCTTGGACAGCGCCACCAGCGCCAATTTCGCGGCGCTGTAGTTCGCCTGGCCGAAGTTGCCTATCAGGCCCGAGGTGGAGGTCATGTGCACGAAGGCGCCGCTCTCCTGCTCCTTGAAGTGGTTCGCCGCCGCGCGGCTCATGTAGTAGCTGCCGTACAGGTGCACCTTGAGCACCGCGTCCCACTCGTCCAGGCTCATCTTGTGGAAGAAGCGGTCGCGCAGGATGCCGGCGTTGTTCACCACGCCGTCGATGCGGCCGAAGCTGTCGAGCGCGCTCTGGATGATGCGGCCGGCCGCCGCGGCCTCGGCCACGCTGTCGGTATTCGCCACGGCCTGGCCGCCGGCGGCCTTGATCTCATCGACCACCTTTTGCGCCGGGCCGGCGTCCGTGCCCTCGCCGGTGGTCGAGGTGCCGATGTCGTTCACCACCACCTTGGCCCCGGCCGCCGCCATGGCCAGCGCTATGTCGCGCCCTATGCCGCCGCCCGCGCCCGTGACCACCACCACCTTGTCCTGCACCATGTTTTGCGCCATGTCCGTCATCCTTGGGTTATGAGTTAGCAATGGGCGCCAAGCATGAACGCAAAGACGCCACAGCGCCATTCGGCAATCCCTAGGTCGGGCTTTGGCTGCATGAAAGCGTCTCCATGGCAGACGGGGGCTTCATGGCCGCGGAAGGCCTGCTTTCAGAAACATGGCTTGCGCGCAAGCCGCGCAGCCGCGACCATGGCGGCCATGACAGACACCACCACCATTGACGCCGCCCTGCTCGCCCACCTACAGACCTGGCAGGGCAGGAGCGAGACCGCGCGCGACAGCTTCACCGCCGTACCCGTGGCCGCGCTGTCGGCCACGCTGGATCGCGACGACCCTGCCCCCACCGCCGGCACGGCCGTGCCGCCGCTGTGGCACTGGCTGTACTTTCTGCCGCATGCCCGCGCCAGCGAGATCGGCCCCGACGGGCATCCCAAGCGTGGCGGCTTTCTGCCGCCGGTGCCGCTGCCGCGGCGCATGTGGGCCGGCGGGCGGTTGCGCTGGGAGCCGGCGAATCCGCTGTGCGTCGCCCAGGAGGTGGAACGCCGCTCGACCATCCAGTCGGTCAAGCACAAGGCCGGCCGCTCGGGCGAACTGCTGTTCGTGCTGGTGGAACACCAGTACCGCAACCCCCAGGGCCTGGCGCTGACCGAGGAGCACGACATCGTCTACCGCAGCGCCGCCCAGCCCGGCGAGGCCGCGCCCGCGCCTACGCCGCCGCCGCTGGCCGGCCAACAGGCCTGGTCGCGCCACATCAACGCCGACGCGGTGATGCTGTTCCGCTACTCGGCGCTGACCTTCAACGGCCACCGCATCCACTACGACCGCCAGTACGTGACCGAAGTGGAAGGCTACCCCGGCCTGATCGTGCATGGCCCGCTGATCGCCACGCTGCTGCTCGACTTGCTGCGCCGCGAGCTGCCCGGCGCCCGGCTGGCCAGCTTCGACTTCCGCGCCGTGCGTCCGACCTTCGACCTGCACCCGTTCAGCGTGCATGGCAAGCCCTCCGCCGACGGCAAGAGCGTGGAGCTGTGGGCCCAGGATCACGAGGGCTTCCTCACCATGCAGGGCAAGGCCACGCTGGCTTGAGAACCAACAAATCAATAGCTATCAACGCTTTCCACACAAGCGATAGAGACCAAAAACACTTGAAAGAAGCACCATGATTCACCAGCCCGACCAATACCAGGAAATCCGCGACGCCGTGCGCGCCCTCTGTGCCCAGTTCCCCGACGAATATTTCCGCAAGGTGGACGAGGCCCGCGCCTACCCCGAGGAGTTTGTCGATGCCCTGACCAAGGCCGGCTGGATGGCAGCGCTGATCCCGCACGAGTACGGCGGCTCTGGCCTGACCATGGCCGAGGCCTCGGTGATCATGGAAGAGATCAACCGCAGCGGCGGCAACTCCGGCGCCTGCCACGGCCAGATGTACGTGATGAACGCCATCGTGCGCAGCGGCTCGCAGGCGCAAAAGGAAAAGTTCCTGCCCAAGATTGCCTCCGGCGAGCTGCGCATCCAGTCCATGGGCGTGACCGAGCCCACCACCGGCAGCGACACCACCAAGCTCAAGACCAGCGCCGTCAGGAAGGATGGCCGCTGGGTGATCAATGGCCAGAAGGTCTGGATCTCGCGCATCCAGCACAGCGATTTGATGATTCTGCTGGCCCGCACCACACCCGCCGATCAGGTGAAGAAGCGCTCCGATGGCCTGTCTTGCTTCCTGATCGACCTGCACCAGGCGATTGGCAACGGCCTCACCGTGCGCCCCATCCTGAACATGGTCAACCACGAGACCAACGAGCTGTTCTTCGACAACCTCGAAATCCCCGAGGACGCGCTGCTGGGCGAAGAGGGCAAGGGCTTCAAGACCCTGCTGGACGGCCTGAACGCCGAGCGCACGCTGATCGCCGCCGAGTGCATCGGCGACGGCTACTGGTTCATCGACCGCGCCACCAAGTACGCGAACGAGCGCGTGGTGTTCAACCGCCCCATCGGCCAGAACCAGGGCGTGCAGTTCCCGATTGCCGATGCCTTCATCGAACTGGAAGCCGCCAACCTGATGCGCTGGAAGGCCTGCGAAAAGATCGACGCGCACCAGAACGCCGGCGCCGAGGCCAACATGGCCAAGCACCTGGCGGCCAAGGCCAGCTGGGAGGCGGCCAACGTCTGCCTGCAGACCCATGGCGGCTTCGGCTTCGCCTGCGAATACGACATCGAGCGCAAATTCCGCGAGACGCGGCTGTACCAGGTGGCGCCGATCTCGACCAACATGATCTACAGCTACGTGGCCGAGCACATCCTGAAGCTGCCGCGTTCGTTTTGACCGTTTTCTCCTTCCCCCTCTGGGGGAAGGCTGGGATGGGGGCCGGTTGTCGTTGGCGCAGCGCCTGATTGAGGTAGCCACCGCTGGCCCCCACCCCTACCCTCCCCCAGAGGGGGAGGGAGTAAAAAGAGCCCCGCGCCCACCTGCAACGAAAGACACTATGACCCGCCCCCTCGACGGCATCACCGTCATCTCGCTGGAACACGCGGTCGCCGCGCCCTTTGCCACGCGCCAGCTGGCCGACCTGGGCGCGCGCGTGATCAAGGTCGAGCGCCCCGGCAGCGGCGACTTCGCGCGCGGCTATGACCAGCGCGTGCGCGGCCAGTCCTCGCACTTCACCTGGATCAACCGCAGCAAGGAAAGCCTGGCGCTGGACGTCAAGCAGCCCCAGGCCAAGGCCGCGCTGCTGCAGCTCTTGAAGACGGCAGACGTGCTGGTGCAGAACCTGGCACCTGGCGCAGCGGCGCGCATGGGCCTGTCGTATGAGGCCTTGAAGGCGCACAACCCGAAGCTCATCGTCTGCGACATCAGCGGCTATGGCGCCGATGGGCCGTACCGCGACAAGAAGGCCTATGACCTGTTGATCCAGAGCGAGGCGGGCTTTCTGTCCGTCACCGGCACGCCCGAGACGCCGAGCAAGTCCGGCATCTCGGTGGCCGACATCGCCGCCGGCATGTACGCCTACACCAACATCCTCTCGGCCCTGCTGCTGCGCGGCAAGACGGGCGAAGGCAGCCATATCGACGTCTCCATGCTCGAAGCCATGGGCGAGTGGATGGGCTATCCCCTCTACTACGCCTTCGACGGCGCGCCGCCGCCGCCGCGCACCGGCGCCTCACACGCCAGCATCTACCCCTACGGGCCGTTTGCCGCGGGCGACGGCGGCACGGTGATGCTGGGCCTGCAGAACGAGCGCGAGTGGAAGGCGTTTTGCGACGGCGTGCTGCAGCAGCCCGAGGTGGCGACCGATCCGCGTTTCTGTTCCAACGCCGAGCGCAACCAGCACCGCGCCGAGTTGCAGGCGCTGATCCTGCAGGTGTTTGCCAGCCTTAGCGCCGCGCAGGTGGTGGAGCGCCTGGAGGCCGCCGGCATCGCCAACGCGCGCGTGAACGACATGGCAGACCTGTGGGCGCACCCGCAGCTGCAGGCGCGCCAGCGCTGGAGCGAGGTGGATTCGCCGGTGGGCCGCATTCCGGCCCTGCTGCCGCCGGGCGTGAACAGCGCCTTTGACTACCGCATGGATGCGGTGCCGGCCGTGGGCCAGCACAACAGCGCCATCCTGGCCGAGCTGGGCTGGAGCGCCGAGCAGATCGCCGCGCTGCACCCAACTCCCTCTCCCGCTGGCGGGAGAGGGCAGGGGTGAGGGTGGTGGCCTGAAACACGCACAGCGACCGACCCCCCCTCACCCCCACCCTCTCCCCCAAGGGGGCGAGGGAGTAGTACCCGACAAACCTTTGGCCTGAACTGGAAGCCCCACCCATGAAACAAGAACCCCAAGCCACCATCCACCCCCTGGCCCAGTTTGCCGCCCAGCTCCAGTGGAGCGACGTGCCCGCCCCCGTGCAGCGCCGCACCGAAGACCTGTGGGTGGACTGGTTCGGCTCGGTGCTCGCCGGCTGCCAGGCCCGGCCCGTGGCCAGCATCACGCGCTTTGCGCTGTCGCAAGGCCCGGCGCAAGGCCCGGCCGAGGTGATCGGCCATGGCGCGACCAGCAGCCCCATGATGGCGGCGCTGGCCAACGCCGCCGCCAGCCATGTGGCCGAGCAGGACGACGTGCACAACGGCTCGGTGTTCCATCCCGCGGCCGTGGTGTTCCCGCCGGCCCTCGCCGTGGCGCAGCAGATCGGCGCCAGCGGTGCCGAGCTCATGGCGGCCTGCGTGGCCGGCTACGAGGTCGGCATCCGCGTGGGCGAATTTTTGGGCCGCAGCCATTACAAGATCTTCCACACCACGGCCACGGCCGGCACGCTGGCGGCGGCCGCTGCCGTGGGGCGGCTCTTGAAGCTGACGCCGGCGCAGATGCAGCATGCCTTCGGCTCGGCCGGCACGCAGTCGGCCGGGCTGTGGGAATTTTTGCGCACCGCCGCCGACAGCAAGCAGCTGCACACGGCGCATGCCGCCGCGGCCGGCCTGATGGCGGCCTTCCTGGCGCAGGACGGCTTCACCGGCGCGCAGGACATCTTCACCGGGCCACAGGGCCTGGCCGCCGGCATGTCCACCGATGCCAATCCGGCCAAACTGACCGATGGCCTGGGCACACGCTGGGCCACGGCCGAGACCTCGTTCAAGTGGCACGCATCCTGCCGCCACACGCACCCGGCCGCCGACGCGCTGCAACAGGTGATGCGCGAGCATGGCCTGGCGCCCGCCGACATCGCCCAGGTGACCTGCCATGTGCACCAGGGCGCCATCGACGTGCTGGGCCCGGTGGTCTCTCCCACCACGGTGCACCAGAGCAAGTTCTCGATGGGCACGGTGCTGGCATTGGCGGCACGCTTTGGCCATGCGGGTTTGACCGAATTCGATGCCGAGTTCCTGGCGCCGGACACTGTGGCCCTGCGCGAGAAAGTCAGCATGGTGCTCGACCCGGAAGTGGACGGCGCCTACCCGCAGCGCTGGATCGGCAAGGTCACCGTCCAAACCACCGACGGCCGCCAACTCCATGGCCGCGTCGACGAGCCCAAGGGCGATCCCGGCAACACCCTTTCGCGCGAGGAAATCACGGACAAGGCGCTGCGCCTGGCGGCCTATGGCGGCGCGGTGGCCGAGCCGCAGGCCAAGGCAGCCGTGACCTCGGTTTGGCAAGTGGCACAGTGGCCGCGCGTGGCCACGCTGCTGGCCTGATGGCCTGAGCGCATTGCCGTATTTTCAACACCCAGACAACATCGAACGAGAGCACATGAAACCCATCAGCAACACCACCACCCGCATCGCCTGTGCCTGCGCGCTGCTCTCCCTGGGCCTGGCCGGCGCCGCCCATGCGGCCTGGCCCGACAAGGCCACGCCCGAGTCGCTGCGCACGCTGCTGCAATCCGAGACCGCGCGCTGGGACAAGGTCATCAAGGCGGCAGGCGTGTCGGCCGATCAATAAGCAAGAAGGAAAGCACCATGGCTATCACAGTGACCGAGGCCTGCTCCTTCCTGTTCGTGCCCGCCACGTATCCCGAGCGCCTGCCCAAGGCCCTGGCCAGCGGCGCCGACATGGTGATCGCCGACTGGGAGGATGCCGTCGCCCCCGCCGACAAGGAGCGCGCGCGCAGCGCGCTGGCCGATGCCGTCAAGGGGCTGGGCGCCGCGCAGCGCGCGCGCCTGCTGGTGCGCGTCAACGCCGAGGGCACGCCCTGGTTTGACCAGGATCTGGCGATGCTGGCGCAGTTGCTGCCGCAGGGCATCGCCGGCGCCGTGATTCCGAAGGCCGAACGCGCGCAGACCCTGCAAACGGTGGCCCAGGCCATCGGGCCACGCGCCGCGCTGGTGCCCATCATTGAATCCGTCGCCGGACTGGCGGCCGCAGATGCGCTGGCGGCCGCGCCCCAGGTGGCGCGCCTGGCCTTCGGCCACATCGACTTTCAGGTGGACGCCGGCATGGCCTGCGCCGAGGACGAGTCCGAGCTGCTGCCGATACGCATGGCGGTGGTGCTGGCCGCGCGCCGCGCGGGCATTGCCGCGCCCATCGACGGCGTGACGGTGGACACCCAAAACCCCGAGCGCATGCGCCATGACGCCGATCGCGCCCGGCGCATGGGCTTTGGCGCCAAGCTGTGCATCCACCCGGCGCAGGTCGCCGTGCTGCACGCCGCCTTCGACCCGGGCGATGCCGCCGTGGCCCAGGCGCGCCGCGTGCAGCAGGCGCTGCAGGATGCGGGTGGCGGCGTCTGCGTGCTCGATGGGCGCATGGTCGATGCCCCCGTGCTGCTGCAGGCCCGGCAGACCCTGGCGCGGCATGCACGGGCACTGCAGCGCCAGGCGTGACGCTGGGAGCGCCGGCAATGTTCCAATATAGATAGAGAAAATAGCCATAGCAGGCACCAGGTAAACGCTGCATGCTATAAAAATATACTGATTAACGACATGTCTCAGATCGAGTCGCGAGCCCTCACCCCCGCCCTCTCCCAGAGGGAGAGGGAGAAATGCCGACGCAACCGATCGCCCTCGCCCCTTTGGGGAGAGGGAGGGGTGAGGGGCTTGCAGCGGCATGGAGGTAGTCAGGAAAAATAAAACCTCCAGAAGTGCCATCGCCCACCCCATCCCCTTCCCGCATACGCCCGCTATGGCTCATGCTGCTGGCCCTGCTGTCGGGCTTCGCCTTGAGCCAGGCCTACCGCACCGTCACCGCCATCGTGGCGCCGGGCCTGCAGCAGGACTTTGGCCTGTCCACGCAATCGCTGGGCGCCTTCGCCGGCCTGTTCGGGCTGTCGTTCGGCATGGCGCAGCTGCTGATGGGCATTGCGCTGGATCGCTACGGCCTGCGCCCCGTGGTGCTGGCAACCGCGCCGCTGTCCATCGCCGGCGCCGCGCTGTCGGCCCTGGCACCCAGCCATGGCTGGCTCATGGTGGGGCAGCTGCTCATTGGCGTCGGCTGCTCGCCGGCGCTGCTGGTGTGCACGCTGTTCGTCGCCCGGCATTTCCCGGCAGATCGCTTCTCCTTCTTCTCGGGCCTGTGCCTGGGGCTGGGCGGCCTGGGCCTGCTGTTCACCGGCACACCGCTGGCCTGGGTGGTGCAGCACTGGGGCTGGCGCACGGGCTTTGCCATCCTGGCGGTGCTGAGCGCCCTGTCCTGGCTGCTGATCTTCGCCATGGTGCATGAACCCCGGGCGCCCGACGCGCCGCCGCGCGCGCAGGAAAGCTGGGGCCAGGCCCTGCGCGGGTTTGCCGCGCTGTTCACCCTGCCCCACACCTGGGGCATCCTGGTGCTGGGCATGTCGTGCTACGCCGCCTTCCTGTCGCTGCGCGGCCTGTGGCTGGGGCCGCTCTTGATCGACCGTTTCGGTTTCACTCTGATCGACAGCGGCAACGTGGCCCTGGTGCTGTCGGTGATCTCGCTGTTCGCCCCCGGCAGCTTCGGCCGCATGGATCCGGGCCCGCTGCGCCGCCGTGGCTGGGTGGCGAACGCATCCCTGCTCATGGCCGCCATGTTCGCCGTCATGGCCGTGCTGCAGCATGCCGGCGCCACCGTGGCCCTGATGCTGCTGCTGGGCATGCTCTGGGGTTTTAGCGTGCTGCAGTACGCCGACGTGCGCGCCTCCTACCCGAGCGAGCTGACCGGGCGGGCGCTGTCGCTGTTCACCATGGCCATGTTCCTGGGCGTGGCGCTGATGCAGTCGGCCACCGGCGTCGTGGCCGGCTGGGCCGCCAGCGCGGGCATCGAGCCCTACCGCGCCGTGCTGTTCACGATTGCCGGCTGGGTGGCGCTGGCGTCGATGGCGTTTCGCTTCCTGCCCGCGTCGCCCTTGCTACGCCGCTGAACGCGGCCGCCACGCGCCCCCCGCCTGCGCCATGGAATTCATGACCGACTGGGTGTGCGCGCCCGGGGCAGCTAGCTCGCCGGGTTCGTAGGCCACGCCGTCGAAACGCGGCGCCGGCATGGCCTGCAGCACGCCGGCGCGCTCGCTGTACACGCCGCGTGCGCGCATGTGCGGGTGGTCGGCAGCCTCCACGGGACTGAGCACGGCGCCAAAGCACACGTCGGTGGGCTCCAGCAGCGCCTGCCAGTGCGCGCGCGGCTGGCCCAGAAACAACGCCGCCAGGCGCGCGCGGCGCCGCGGCCAGGCCGCCTTGTCCCATTGCGGGCCGCTGAAATCGGGGTCTGCGGCCAGGCCCAGCGTATCCAGCAGCAGGGCGTAGAACTGCGGCTCGATGGCGCCGATGGTGATGTGCTTGCCGTCGGCGCAGACATAGGTCTCGTAGAACGGCGAGCTGTCGTGAAGGCTCTGGCCGCGCTCGTCCGCCACCAGGCCCTTCTCGCGCGCGCTCAGCATCAGGTTCAGCATGTGTGCCGCGCCATCGACGATGGCCGCGTCCACCACCGCGCCGCGGCCGGTGGCGCGCGCCTGCACGATGCCCGCGAGCAGCCCCGTCATCAAATACAGCGCGCCGCCGCCGATGTCGCCGAGCACGGCAAAGGGCGACACGGGCCGTGCATCCGCCGGGCCGCAGCCCCACAGCGCGCCGCTCACGGCGGCGTAGTTGGTGTCATGCCCGGCACGCGGCGCCAACGGGCCGCTCTGGCCCCAGCCGGTCATGCGGCCATAGACCAGGCGCGGGTTGACGGCGCGGCATTCCTCCGGCCCCAGGCCCAGGCGCTCCATCACGCCGGGGCGCATGCCCTCGATGAGCATGTCGGCGTCACGCACCAAGTCCAGCACCAGCCGGCGCCCCTCCTCGGTCTTCAGGTCGGCGAACACCGAGCGCTTGCCGCGGCCCAGCAGGCTGCCGGTGGGGCCGTCGTTCGGGCCCTGGCGCAGCACGGAAATCACGTCGGCGCCCAGATCCGCCAGATGCATGGCGCAAAACGGTCCCGGCCCCAGGCCGCCGATCTCCAGCACGCGAACGCTGTCCAATACCTTCTTCATACAGTCTCCTTGTAAAAACCACCTTGCCTTGATTAGCAAGCTGTCTCAGACGCCTTCCTCCACTGGGGCTGGAGCGCCGGCATCTTGCCGGCATCGACATACGAGCGTCGCAGGCCCCCACCCCCACCCTCCCCCAGAGGGGGAGGGAGTAAGACAAGCCATCTGAACCTCGTTACCAGTCAAAAAACTACATCCCGAGCACGCTCTCCACCGAGCGCACCAGGGTGCGCAGGCGCGGCCCCAGTTCAGTCTCCAGCTTGGTGGACAACGGGCTGAACACCGGCACCGAGGCCGCGAACACCCATAGCTCGCCGTCCTGCGGCTGGCTCATGGGCACGGCAATGGATTCGATCTCGCTGTGCAGGTCGCCGTGGCTGCGGCAAAAGCCGTGGCGCGCCAGGTCGCCCTGGGCGTCCACCAGGCGCTGCGCCAGCCAGTCGGCACGCTGCGGGTCGCGCGCCTGCAGATCGCGCAGGTAGGCCTGGCGATCGTCCTCGGCCATGCCCAGCAGGTAGGCGCGGCCGGTGGCGGTGCGCGACAGCGATATGGACACGCCGACCTCCTGGCGATACACGGTGTTGCCCATGCCGTTGGCCAGCTCCACCGGGCACAGGCGGCGCCTGTGGCCCACGGACATCTGCACCTGCCCCTCGGTCAAATCGGCCAGCGCCTGCATTTGCGGCCGCGCAAACTGGCGCAGCGCCATGCGCGTGAGTACCGGCGAGGACAGCTGCAGCAGCCCCAGGCCCGGCACGTACTTGGACAGGCGCTCCGAATAGCGCAGCAGGCCGAGCTCGCACAAGGTGTCGGTCAGGCGGAACAGCGTCGGCTTGGGCAGGCCGGTCAACTCCATCAGCTCGCGCGCGCTCAGTTCGGTACGCTTGTGGCCGAAGCAGCGCAGTATGGAAACACCGCGCACCAGGGCGCTGACCAGCTTGGCATCTGCTTCCGTGTTCACATCGACCTCGAAAAAACCGCCGATTTTCGCCTGTTTCAATGTCAGGCCTGCGGCCACTGGAAGGGCGCCGGCCTTTTCTCCAGGAAGCAGCGCACCGCCTCGCGATGCTCGGGCGTGCCCATGGCCAGTGCCTGGGCGTTGGCCTCCTGTTCCAAGAGCGATGGCAGGTCGCTGGCGGCCAGTGCCAGCGAGCGCTTGATCAGGCTCAGCGCCACCGGCGAGGCGCCAACGAAGCTGCGCGCAATCGCCTGGGCGCGCGCCTGCAGCGCGTCGGGCGCGGCCAGCTCGGTTGCAATGCCCAGCCGCAGCGCCTCCTCGGCCGAGACCTCGCGCCCCGACAGCATCAGTTCGCGCGCACGCTGCACGCCGACGATGCGCGGCAGCGTGTAGAAGGCCGCGCAGTCCGGCACCACGCCGACGCGGATGAAGGACATGGCGAAGCGTGCGCGCGTGCTGGCGATGATGAAGTCCGCCGCCAGCGCCAGGCTGAAGCCCGCGCCATAGGCCGCGCCATCGACGGCGGCGATCACCGGCTTGTCCAGCAGCATCAGATCCTTGAGCCAGTCGTGCAGGCTGGACAGGCGCCGGCGCCAGCCGCCGTTGTCCAGGCCGCTGGCCGCTATGTTGGAGAGGTCGCCGCCGGAGCAGAAATGCGCGCCCGCGCCCGTCAGCACCAGGGCGCGGATGGCCGGGTCGGCCTGCACCTGGCGCACCACCTCGCCCATTTCCACGCGCATGGCGGGATCGAAGGCGTTGCGCTTGTCGGGGTTGTCCAGCATAAGCGTGGCCACCCCGCCATCGACGCCGAAGCGTATGCGCTCGTAGCGGGTGCTCATGCTGCCTCCCTCGGGGTGTAGGACGAGCGCATGTCGCGCCCGCCGGGCAGCGCCGCGCCGCCATCGACGGGAAGCACCACGCCGGTGATGTAGCCGGCCTGCGCGGACGCCAGGAACAGCGCTGCATTGGCAACGTCGTCCAGCGTGCCCATGCGCTGCAGCGGCACGGTCTCGGTGGCGCGGCGCAACGCCTCGGGCGAGGGCGCGAGGCGGCGCATGCCCTCGGTGTCCGCGATCGGGCCGGGGGCGATGGCGTTCACGCGCACGCCCGCCTCGCCCCATTCCATGGCCAGCACGCGCGTCATCATGTCGATGCCGGCCTTGGCCGCGCAGGCGTGCACCTGGTACATGGTGGGGTTGACGCCCTGGGGGGCAGAGATGTTGATGATGCTGGCGCCGGGTTTTTTCAGCATCGGATAGGCCAGGCGCAGCACATGGAAGGTGCCGTTCAGGTCGATGTCCACCACCGTCCTGAAGCCATTGGGCGAGAGCTCGGCCGCGGGCGCAATGAAATTGCCCGCCGCGCCGGAGATCAACACGTCGATGTCGCCGAACTGCGCATGCGCCTGGCGCAGCGCCGCCTCCACCGCGGCGGGGTCGCGCACGTCGGCGCTGATGCCCAGCGCCTCTGCGCCCAGGGCCTTGAGGCCGTCGGCCGCCTGCTGCACCTTGTCGGGAGAGCGGCTCATGACCGTGACCTGGGCGCCGGCGCGTGCGAACGCCTGGGCGATGCCCAGATTGATGCCGCTGCTGCCGCCGGCGACGAAGACGTGGCGGCCCGTGAAGGAAAGGAAATCGCCCATGGTCAATCCAGTTGCAGCTTCTGGCTGCGGATCAGCCCGCCCCAGTCCTGGCGGTCGCGCTCCACCATTTGCGAGAACTGCTCGGGCGGCATGCCGCCGGGGCGGCCGCCTAGCTCGCGGTAGCGCTTGACCACGGCGGGATCCTGGAGCACGGCGATCAGGTTGTCGGTGAGCTTTTTCACGATCTCCGGCGGCGTTTTGGCGGGCAGGAAGAAGCCCATCCAGCCGACCTTGTCGAAGTCCTTCATGCCCAGCTCGGTCATGGTGGGCACGTCGGGCAGCTCGGGCTCGCGCGTGGCGCCGGTCACGGCCAGGGCGCGCAGCTTGCCGTCCTTGATGTGGCCCAGCGAGCCCGTGAGGTTGTCGAACATGAACTGGGTTTCGCCGGCGACGATGGCCATGGTGGCGGGCGCGGAGCCCTTGTAGGGCACGTGCACCACGTCCACCCCGGCGCGCTGGCGCAGCAGCTCGCCCATCAGGTGCGTGGTCTGGCCCACGCCGGCGGACGAGAACGCCAGCTTGCCGGGCTCGCGCCTGGCGGCGGCAACCAGCGCGTCCAGGCTCTTGATGGGCGACTTCACGGGCACCACCAGCACGTTGGCGAACGAGATCATGTCGGTCAACGCGATGAAGTCCTGAGGCTTGTACGCAATCTTCTGGTAGGCCGTGTAGTTGATGGCGTTGGAGCCGGTGTTGCCCACCAGCACGGTGTAGCCGTCGGGCTGGGCGCGCGCCACCAGGCCGGCGCCCAGCATGCCGCCCGCGCCGGGTTTGTTGTCCACCACGATGGGCTGACCCAGCCGCTCGCCGAGCCTTTGCGCCAGGAAGCGCACGGGCGTGTCGGTGGTGCCGCCTGCCGCGCCGGGCACGACGAAGGTAATGGGGCGCGTGGGCCAGGCGGCGTCGGCCCGCGCGGGCTGCGACGCGCTCAGGGCGGCCAGGCCCAGCAGGGCAGTGGCGCCCGCCAGGCGCAGCGTATGACGGCGATGGGGAAATGGCATGGTCTTGTCTCCTTGGGTGTTGACGGCATTGCGACCGTTTTTGCTATGAATTAACTAGCTTCTAGCGCTTGATGGACGGGCGTCTATGCCTCTTTTGCCATCAAACACCCCGCCACACCGGCGCGCGCTTCTCGGCAAAGGCCGCGGCGCTCTCGCGTGCGTCTTGCGAGGCGAACACCGGCGCGGTGATGGCGACCTGGCGCTCGAACATCTCGGCCTGCGGCCAGTCGGCGGATGCCAGCGACGCTCGCGCGTCGATGCCGGCACGATGCCGGCGCTCCAGCCCCCATCCCAACCTTCCTCCAAAGTTCGCCGCATCGCTGGGCCAGCACTGCATGAGACTGGCGCAACCTAGCTCAGCGGCAGCCGCTCAGGGGGATGTCACCTCGGCTGCATGCGGATGGCCCCATCCAGGCGGATGGTTTCGCCGTTGAGCATGGGGTTCTCCAGGATGTGCAGCGCGGTCATGGCGTACTCGCTGGGGTGGCCCAGGCGCGCCGGGTGCGGCACGGAGGCGCCCAGCGACTGGCGGATGGCCTCGGGCAGCTTGTCCAGGATGGGCGTGTCGAACAGGCCCGGGGCGATGGTGCACACGCGGATGAGCTTGGAGGCCAGGTCGCGCGCGGCGACGATGGTCATGCCGATGACGCCGGCCTTGGAAGACGCGTAGGGGATCTGGCCGATCTGGCCCTCGTAGCCCGCCACCGAGGCGGTGAGCACGCAGACGCCGCGTTCACCGTCCATCGGCTCGTTCTTCGCCATGGCGACGGCCGCCAGGCGCAGCGTGTTGAAGCTGCCGATCTGGTTCACACGGATGATGTTGGTGTACTTTTCCAGCGAGCCGGGGCTGCCGTCCTTCTCGATCAGGCGCACCGGGCCGCCGATGCCCGCGCAGTGCACCAGGGCGCGGAAGTTGCCGAAGGCCTCGGCCGCGGCCACCGCGGCCTGCATCTGGTCGGCGTCGGCCACGTCGGCCTTCACGTAGCGCAGGCGGCCGGCGTACTTCTGTTCCATGGCCTGGCCGCGCTCGTCGTTCAGATCGACGGCGACGACGTTCAGGCCACGCTCCAGCAGCGCGACGGCCGAGGCCTCGCCCAGGCCCGAGACTCCGCCCGTGACCAGGGCCGTCATTCCTTGTTGCAGTTTCATGATTTCTCCTTGTTTCCTACAGGGTTCGACTCCTTCCCCCTTTGGGGCTGAAGGCTGCGGCTCCAGTTCCGCAAGTGCGGAACTGGACTGCCTGAAGAGCGGCGGCGTCTCGCCGCCAGCACCGAGGCTGGGATGGGGGCTGGAGCGCCGGCATCTTGCCGGCATCGACGCACGGACGTCGCTGGCCCCCACCCCTGCCCTCCCCCAGAGGGGGAGGGAGCAAAGGCCAAAAAATTACAGTCGTTCGATGATGGTGGCATTGGCCATGCCGCCGGCCTCGCACATGGACTGCAGGCCGTAGCGCTGGCCGCTGTCTTCCAGCGCGTGCAGCATGGTGGTCATCAGGCGTATGCCGGAGGCGCCCAGCGGATGGCCCAGGGCGATGGCGCCGCCGCGCGGGTTCAGGCGCGCGCCGTCGGCTTTCAGCTCCTTCTGCCAGGCCATGGGCACGCTGGCGAAGGCCTCGTTGATTTCGTAGTGGTGGATGTCGTCCAGCTTCATCTTCGCCTTGGCCAGCGCGCGCTGGGTGGCGGGGATGGGGGCGGTGAGCATGTACAGCGGGTCGTCGCCCACCACGTCGAAGGCCACGAAGCGCGCGCGGGGCTTCAGGCCCAGCTGCAGCGCGCGCTCCTCGCTCATGATGAGCATGGCGCTGGCGCCGTCGGTCATCTGTGAGGCATTGCCGGCCGTGGTGCTCCAGGCGATCTGCGGGAAGCGCGCCGACAGCTCCTCGCTCTCGAATACGGCCTTCAGGCCAGCGAGCTTCTCCACCGTGGTGCCGGCGCGTATGGTTTCATCCTGCAGCACGCGGCCCGCGGGCGTGTCTATGCCGACGATCTCGCGCTGGAATTGGCCGCCGGACTGCGCGGCATGCGCGCGCTGGTGCGAGCGCGCGGCGTAGCCGTCCAGATCCAGGCGCGACAGCCCCCACTTGGCGGCCACCAGGTCGGCGGACACGCCCTGGCCCACCAGACCGGGGGCGTAGCGCGCGTCAAAGCGCGCGCCGGTGGTGTTCTTGCCCATGCGCGAGCTGCCCATGGGCACGCGGCTCATGGATTCCACGCCGCAGGCGATGACGATGTCCTGCGTGCCGGCCATGATGGCCTGGGCCGCGAAGTGCACGGCCTGCTGGCTGGAGCCGCATTTGCGGTCTATGGTGGTGGAGGGCACATGCGTCGGCAGGCCCGCGGCCAGCCAGGCCAGGCGCCCGGGCGTGCCGGCCTGCTCGCCGGCCTGGCTCACGCAGCCGCAGATCACGTCATCGACCTGGCCGGGGTCGATCTGGTTGCGCTCCACCAGCTGCTGCAGCACCTGCGACAGCAGATCCACGGGATGCAGCTGGGCCAGGGCGCCATCGGGCTTGGCGCGGGCCATGGGGCTGCGGATGGCATCGACGATAACGGGATGTTTCATGTTCACTCCATGCGTTTAATGAAACGGATGATCCATTAATTCCATTTTTCCCACTCTTAGTTTCTGATGAACATCGTATTTACCCGATGTTTTCCCGCATGCATCACTGAAAGAATTCATTCACTCAAATGATTTATGAGACTTTTGTTTCACATTTAACGGCGCAGCGCTGCCATGGCGTTGCGCCGCAAACCACGGGTGACAAGGCATGCAGGATTTTTTTGGCCGCGCCAAGGCGGCCCCCGATCGGGTGGTGGTGACGATGGCCGGCCAGGGCCAGGGCTGCACCGCCGGCGCGCTGGCGCAGCAGGCCGGGCAGATGGCGCAGTGGCTGGCGGCCCAGGGCCTGCAGCCGGGCGAGCGCTTTGCCGTGCTGCTGGAAAACCGCATCGAGATCCTGGCCCTGGTGCTGGCCGCGCGCCAGGCCGGCCTGTATGCCGCGGTGCTCAGCACCCACCTGACGGCGGACCAGGTGGCCTACATCGCGGCCGACAGCGGCGCGCGCCTGGTGGTGGCGTCCAGCCAGACCCTGCCGCAGCTCCAGGGCATGCAGCTACACTGCTGGAGCGTGGACGCAGCCACGGCGCAGGCCCCGTCGCTGCAGGCGGCGCTGGGCGCCCTGCAGGGCCCGGCGATGGATTTCAGCGACCGCCCCATCGGGCGCGACCTGCTCTATTCCTCGGGCACCACGGGCCGGCCCAAGGGCGTGCTCAAACCCCTGTGGCCGGCCAGTCTGCGCGGCCAGGCCGACCCCGAGGCCCAGGTCACGGCGCGCATCATGGGCATGAGCGAGGACACGGTCTACCTGTCGCCCGCGCCGCTGTACCACGCCGCGCCGCTGCGCTACTCGCTGCGCGCGCTGGATCTGGGCGGCCAGGCGGTGATCATGGAACGCTTCGACGCCGAACAAGCCCTGGCCCTCATAGCGCGCCACCAAGTCACGCACAGCCAGTGGGTGCCGACCATGTTCGGCCGCATGCTCAAGCTGCCCGAGGAGGTGCGCCGGCGCTACGACCTGTCCAGCCACCGCCTGGCCATCCACGCCGCCGCACCCTGCCCGGTGGATGTGAAGCGCGCCATGATCGACTGGTGGGGCGCGATCCTGCTGGAGTACTACGCCGGCTCCGAGGGCTGCGGCACGACCATGATTTCGTCGCAGGAATGGCTTGCGCGCCCGGGCTCGGTGGGCCGCGCCACCACCGGCCGGCTGCACATCGTGGACGACCAGGGCGGGGAGCTGCCCGCGGGCGAGATCGGCCAGGTGTATTTCTCGGGCGGCGGGCAGTTCAGCTACCTGAACGACCCGGACAAGACGCGCCAGGCCATCAACGAGCAGGGCTGGGTGACCTATGGCGACATCGGCCATGTGGACGCCGAGGGCTATCTTTTCTTGAGCGACCGGCGCGCCGACCTGATCCTGTCGGGCGGCGTGAACCTGTACCCGCAGGAGATCGAGAACGCGCTGGCGCGCCACGGCGCGGTGCAGGAGGTCGCCGTGGTCGGCGTGCCGCACCCGGATTTTGGCGAGGTGCCGCTGGCCGCCGTGGTGCTGCGCCCGGGCATTGCGCCCACGCAGGAGACGGCACGCGCCATCAGCGCCAGCGCCGCCGAGGTGCTGGCACGCCTGAAGCTGCCGCAGCGCATGGTCTTCATAGCCGCGCTGCCGCGGCTGGAGACCGGCAAGCTGCTGCGGCGCAAGCTGAAGGAGCAGTACCGCGAGCAGGCGCAGGCCGGTTTTGCCCTGCGCGACTCCTAAAACAATAGCTTCTTGCGCTTGCCTATAAAGCGATACAGCCTGATTCAACTTGAATATCTACCTGCCCCAACGCACGCCCGCCTTACTCCTTCCCCCTTTGGGGGAAGGCGGGGATGGGGGCTGGAGCGCCGGCATCTTGCCGGCATCGACGCACGAGCGTCGCAGGCCCCCACCCCAACCCTCCCCCAGCGGGGGAGGGAGAAACAGCCAAGTCCATCCAACCCACTAACCGAGTCCTACCATGCAAGACCTGATCCAACGCACCATCTACCGCGAAGACCACGAACAGTTCCGGGAACAGGCGCGGCGCTTTTTCGAGCGTGAAGTCGTGCCCTTCCACGCCCAGTGGGAGCGCGACGGCATCGTGCCCAAGGAGGTCTGGCGCAAGGCCGGGCGCGAGGGCCTGCTCAACACCATGCTGCCCGAGCCCTACGGCGGCGGCGGCGACTTCGGCCATGCCGCCATCCTGATCGAAGAGGTGGCGCGCACGGGCGCCAGCGGCCTGGGGTTTCCGCTGCATTCGGACATCGTGGCGCCCTACATCAACGCCTACGGAACCACGGAGCAAAAAGACCGCTGGCTGCCGCGCATGGCCGCGGGCGAGCTGATCGGCGCCATCGCCATGACCGAGCCCGGCGCGGGCAGCGACCTCAAATCCGTGCGCACCACGGCGCGGCTGGACGGTGACCACTACGTCATCAACGGCAGCAAGACCTTCATCACCAACGGCATCAATTCCGAAATCGTCATCGTCGTCGCCAAGACCGCGCCCGAGCTCGGCGCCAAGGGCGTGTCGCTGATCGTGGTGGAGGAAGACACGCCCGGTTTCAGCAAGGGCCGCAAGCTGGAAAAAATCGGCCTGATGGCACAGGACACCGCCGAGCTGTTCTTCGACAACGTGCGCGTGCCCGTGGGCAACCTGCTGGGCGAGGAGAACATGGGCTTCAAGTACCTGATGCAGGAGCTGGCCCAGGAGCGCCTGGTGGTCGCGGTGCGCGCCGCCGCCTCCATCGAAACCTTTTTGCAAAAAACCGTGGACTACACGCGCGAGCGCAAGGCCTTCGGCCAGACGGTGTTCGAGTTCCAGAACACGCGCTTCAAGCTCGCCGAGGCCAAGGCCCAGGCCACCATGCTGCGCGTCTTCGTGGACGACTGCATGGCGTTGCACATGGAGCGCAAGCTGACGCCCGAGCGCGCAGCCATGGTCAAGCTCAACGCCACGGCGCTGCAGAACAGGCTGCTCGACGAGTTCCTGCAGCTGCACGGCGGCTACGGCTACATGACCGAATACCAGGTGGGCCGCGCCTGGACTGACGCGCGCGTGGGCCGCATCTACGGCGGCAGCGACGAGATCATGAAGGAAATCATCGCGCGCACCCTGTAAGCACACATCAAGCAAGGAGAGACACATGGCATTCACCCGACGCACCACCCTGGCCCTGATGGCCCTGGCCGCCGCCTGCGCCATGGGCGGCGCACAGGCCCAAGGCGACTACCCGAACAAGCCGATCCGCCTCATCGTGCCCTACCCTGCGGGCGGCGGCACCGACACCATCGCGCGCCTGATCGGCACGCAGCTGACCCAGCGCTGGGGCCAGGCCGTGGTGGTGGAGAACAAGCCCGGCGCCAGCGGCATGCTGGGCAACGACATCGTGGCCAAGGCGCCCGGCGACGGCTACACCGTGCTCATGGGCATCACCGCCCTGGTGCAGATCCCGGCGCTGTACAAGAAGGTGCCGTACAAGCTCAGCGACCTGACGCCGGTGTCGCAGATCGCCCGGTCGGCCGACCTGCTGATGGTGCCGCGCAGCACCGGCGTGACCACGCTGCAGCAGTTCGTGGACAAGGCCAAGGCCGCGCCCGGCACGCTGAACTACGGCAGCTACGGCAACGCCACCTCCTCGCACATGAACGGCGAGCGTTTCAAGCAAATGGCCGGCATCGATATCACGCACATCCCCTACCAGGGCTCGGGCCCCGAGGTGGCGGCCCTGCTGGGCGGGCAGGTGACGCTGGCCTTCGTCGATGCCACCGCCGCCTATCCGCACATCAAGTCGGACAAGGTCAACATCCTGGCCGTCACCGGCGCCCAGCGCCACCCGGCCCTGCCCCAGGTGCCGACCATGACCGAGTCCGGCTACCCCGGCCTGGGGGCCAACGGCTGGTTCGGCATGTTCCTGCCTGCCAGCACGCCCAAGGCCATCGTGGACAAGCTGGGGGCCGAGGTGGCAGCCATCGTCAAGTCGCCCGAGCTCAACAAGCGCCTGACCGACATGGGACTGATCGCCGTCGGCTCGCTGCCCGACGAGTTCAAACCCCAGGTGGAGAAGGACGCCGCCCACTGGAAGAGCGTGGCCGAGGGAGCCAGGATCTCCATGGACTGAGAACCCGTCATACGCCACAACACAACACCAGGAGACAAGCGATGACCCATGACCTTTCCACCCCACGTTGCAGCCGCCGCCAGCTGCTCGCCCTGGCCGCCGGCGCCGCTGCCGCCGCCCCGTTCGCCACCCGGGCCCAGACCGGCTTTGCCACGCGCCCGGTCAAGGTGGTGGTGCCATTCGCCGCCGGCGGCGCCACCGATGTCATTGCCCGCACCCTGGGCGAGCGCATGGGGCCGCGCTTCGGTCAACCGGTGGTGGTGGACAACAAGCCCGGCGCGGCCGGCCTGATCGCGGGCGAGGCGGTGGCCAAGTCGCCGCCCGACGGCATGACGGTGCTGCTGGGCACCACCTCGTCGATGCTGACCAACAAGTACATCTACAAGAAGCTGCCCTACGACCCGCTCACCGATCTGACGCCCCTGGTGCGCGTGTGCCTGGCGCCGATTGCACTGGTGGTGACCAACGATGTGCCGGCGCAGAACCTGCAGGAGTTCATGGCCTGGATCAAGGCCAACAAGGGCAAGCTGTCCTACGGCTCCTACGGCATAGGCTCGCATGGGCAGCTGGCCTGCACCACGCTCAGCGACGTCGCCGGCGCCGACATGACCCATGTGGCCTACAAGGGCGAGGCGCCCATGGTGCAGGACCTGCTGGGCGGCAACATCAAGATCGGCATGGGCAGCCTGCTCTCGCTCAAGGCGCATATCGACAGCGGCAAGCTGCGCGCCCTGGCCGTCACCGGCCCGCGCCGCGTGCCGCTGCTGCCCGAGCTGCCCACCTTTGCCGATGCCGGCTACAAGCAGGACGCACTGGCACTGGTCGGCTGGCTGGCCATTGCCGGCCCCAAGGGCATGAGCGCCGACGTGGCGCGCCAATGGGCGCAGGCCGCCAACCAGGCCGTGGCCAGCCGCGAGGGCATGGCGCGCATCATCGCCGCGGGGTTCGTGCCGGTGGACGACGACACGCCCGAGAGCTTTGGCCGCATGTGGGCGCAAGAGGGCCCCATCTGGGGCCGCCTGCTGCAGGCCGCGGGCGTGCAACCCACCTGATACCGACTGGCCCTGGGCCAGGAGATTTCGCGCTACCCACAAACAAATCGGTACGCTTTGCATACTCTCATGACGACGCCCAAAAAAGGGTGAGTGGACAATCACTGACGCCTTGACCTTGTCAAAAGGAGGCGTATATGTCCGCGAACGATTGTGAACAAGTCCTGACGCCGGGCGGAATGCGGCCCAAGTGTGCAGTCCAGCAGGTAGCGGCGAGTCAGGCGGTGGTCGGCGACATGAGCTCACCCGAGCCGATGCATGTCGCCGCGATGCAGTCGGCCACACCGACAGGCACAAATGCAGATCCCGAGGGCATGCAACCGGCGAGCGCCGCAATGGCCACGGGCGCCACGGACGAAGCGCCAGCGGGGATGCACCCGAATGCCGCTGCCGGCACCCTGGCGGCACCAGCCGAGGCGCCTCAGGCGGCGGCGCCTTCCGCCGATGCGCATGTGCTCACGCCGGGCGGCTATCGGGTTCAGTCGCTGGTGCACCATATCGATCCGGAGCATGTTCTGGATCTCGCCAGCGGCAACATCCGGCAGATGCACATCGCCGGCCACGAGGTGCGTGACTTCGGCCCGCTGCTGCTGCGCCCGGCAGGCGTGCCCCTGATGCCCGGCAACGTGCAGCGCAACCCGGATCGCCTGCCCGCGCTCGGTTCGGGCTGGATCACCTATGCGTCCTGGACCAACAACAGCGGGCACCCGGTGGCCCGCTTCGCGACGACCTGGGTCGTCCCGCCTGCCCCCGCGACCGATCACGGCCAGACCATCTTCCTGTTCAATGGCATCCAGAACTCGACCATGATCTACCAGCCAGTGCTGCAATGGGGCCCATCGGCGGCGGGCGGCGGCAGCTACTGGTCGGTGGCAAGCTGGTACGTCGACGGGCAAGGCGGGCCGGCCTTCCACACCAACCTGGTGCGGGTGAACGCCGGCGACGTGCTGGTCGGCGTGATGAACCAGACCGGACAGTCCGGCAGCAAGTTCAGCTACAACTGCCAGTTCACGAACATTGGCAACACCAGCCTGCCGATCAGCAATGTCGAGGAGCTGACCTGGAACATCGAGACGCTGGAGGCCTACGGCGTGCAGCAATGCTCGGACTATCCGGCCACCAACTTCACCGCCTTCACGGGCATCGACTTCCAGACCTCGGCGGGCCGGCCGGCGATCACCTGGACGGCCACCAACGCGGTGACCGACTGCGGCCAGAACGCGCGCGTGGTCAGCAACGCCAACCCTGGCGGCGAGGTGGACTTGTACTACACCACCAGGGTGGCAACCTCGGCCTCGACCGCGTCGATCAACAGCGACGGCCGCCTGGAGACCTTCATCGTCGCGACCAACGGCGGCGTGTGGAACATCTGGCAGACGCGCGCCCACGCCGGGCCCTGGAGCCAGATCGGCGCGCTGGGCGGCATCGTCAAGACACCGGTCTGCCAGGCCTTGAACACCGACGGCCGGCTGGAGATCTTCGGCATCGGCACCGACAACGCGGCCTACAACAATTGGCAGACGCATGCGCATGCGGGGCCGTGGAGCGGCTGGAACCGGCTGGGCGGCTGGGTCTCGCAGCTCGCCGTGGCCTGCAACAGCGACGGCCGGCTGGAGCTGTTCGGCATCGGCAGCGACGGCGCGCTGTACAACATGTGGCAGACCGCGCCGCACTCGGGCCCCTGGAGCGGCTGGAACCGCCTGGGCGGCGTGGTCAAGCAGATCTGCGTCTCGCTCAATACCGATGGCCGGCTGGAGGTGTTCGGCATCGGCTCGGACAACGCGCTCTACAACATTTGGCAGACGCGCCCGCACGCCGGGCCCTGGAGCGGCTGGAACCGCCTGGGCGGCTGGGTGAGCCAGATCGCCTCGGCGGTCAACTCCGACGGCCGGCTGGAGGTGTTCGGCATCGGCGGCGACGGCGCGCTGTACGACATCTGGCAGCAGGCGCCGCACTCGGGGCCGTGGAGCGGCTGGAACCGCCTGGGCGGCTGGGTCAAGCAGATCGTGCCGATGCGCAACAGCGACGGCCGGCTGGAGGTCTTCGGCATCGGCGGCGACAACGCGCTCTACAACATGTGGCAGACGGTGCCGCACTCGGGCCCATGGAGCGGTTGGAACCGCCTCGGCGGCTGGGTCAGCCAGATCTCGGCGGCGCTCAACTCCGATGGGCGGCTGGAGGTATTTGGCGTCGGCTCCGATGGCGACCTGTACAACATGTGGCAGGTGAACCCGCACGCCGGCCCGTGGAGCGGCTGGAACAAGCTGACATAGGTGCGTGGGCGAAGCACCATTGCGACCAGGCCATGCCCCGTGTGTGCGGGGTATGGCGACGCCGCCTCATCCGCTGTCATCCCGGCGAAAGCCGGGATGCAGTGCGTTTGACCAGATAACCGCGCGCAATCCGAGGGCAGTGTCTCAGCGCCCACGCCCCTCGTGGTGGCCCTGTCCGCCTTGCCCGGGCGCGTAGCTCTCGCGCGCCCGCATGGGGGTCGCCGCCATGTGCTGCTGACGCTCGTACTGCTGCGCCTGTTGCTGCATCGCCTGGCGTTGCTGCATCTCTTGCCGCTGCTGCATCTCTTGCCGCTGCTGCATTTGCTGGCGCTGCTGCCATTCCTGCTGCGCGTGCAGCTGCGCCTGGGCTCGCGCCTGCTGGGCCACGGCCATCTGCTGCTGCTCGCGCACCCGCTGCTGGGCCGCGAACTGTGCCTGCTGCTGGGCCTGGACTTGCGCCTGCTCGCGCGCACGTTGTTGCGCAGCGAACTGCGCCTGTTGCTGCGCTTGTTGCTGCGCCTGTGCGTGCGCCTGTTCCCTGGCGCGCTGCTGGGCGGCAAACTGCGCCTGCTGCTGTGCCTGTAGCTGGGCCTGCTCGCGCACATGTTGCTGCGCCTGTGCCTGGTACTGCGCCTGTGGTTGAACCTGCGGTTGCACCGGTTGCGGGCCCTGCATGCGCAGGCGCGCCTGCTCCTGCTGCGGCATGCGTGCTGGCGCTGCAGGCATCGCGGGATTGGGCGGCAAGCCCGGCCTGGCATGTGGGGGCGTCAGCGCGTTGCCTGCCATCGGCTGTCCGGCAAACACCGGCGCGCCAGCTTCACGGCGCTGCGCCGGCATCGCCATGGGGCGCTGCGCAAAAGCGGCTGTCTGCGCCGGCGCATGGCCGGCAGGCCCGCCCTGGCCCGCCGATGGCAGGCTGGCGGCGCGCGGCGGTATGCCGGAAGGCAGTTGCTGGGGCTTGAGGCCCAGGCCGCCCGGCACGGCGGCCGGTTCGCGCCACTGCTGGCGCGTGGCCAGCGCCTGCGCGCCAGCCGCCGCAGCCCCGGCGACGGCAGCGGCGCCCAGGGCGCCATGTTGCGGGCCGGCGGGCATTGGTTGCGCATTCACCAGCGGCTGCGGCCTGGCCTGGTTGATGTTGACCTGGTTGTTCACCACCGTGGTCGAGCGCGAGACATAGGTGGTGTTGTTGTAGACCACGGCCGGCCGCGCCGCCGGGGGCAGCGGCGGCCCACCGGCATGCCAGCGCCGCCCGGGCTCGCCCCAGTGCATGCCCCAGGCATGCCAACCCCAGGGCCTGTGCCAGGCTGGCTCAATCAGCGCAACGGCAGCGCCAAAGCCGACCAGCCCCAGCACGGGCGGCGGCACCACATAGCTGTAGCCCGCATACACGGGCAGCGGCGCGCCGTAGACCAAGGCCGGGTCGTATTGCGGCACGTAGACGCTGCCGACGGTGCTGGGCGCTATTTCTATGTACTGCGGCGGCGCCTGTATCACCGGCGCCGGCATGGGCAGGGCCGCGATGCCGGGCGCCGGCACATAGTCCGGCTGCACGGTCGGCTGCGCTGCCACGCGCACCTGCTGGCGGTCGGAGCTTTTGAGCGTGCCGGCGCTGTAGGCCCGCCCGCGCATCACCTGGACGGCGTTCATCACATCGGCCGGGTCGTGGTAGTAGGCCTGGCCCAGGGCCGTAGTCCACGGCAGATTGGCGGCCATCTGCCCGAGCACGTTCGGGAACTGGGTCAGCGACTTGACGGCCGGATCCCAGGGCTGGTCGTTGACGGCGCGGGCCTGCTCGGCCGCATCAAGCCCCGGGTTCTGGGCCAGCCAGGTCGCGGCGGCGCTGACCTGGTCGGGGTAGGTGGATGCCGCCAGCACCTGCGCCACCAGCTTGTCGGGGTACAGGGCGATAGGCGCCACCATGCGATAAAGCACATCGGCGGCAGGCGGCTGGTAGGCCACGGGCTGCGGCGTTGCCGGCGCGGCTGCGGGCGCCAGGGCGGCCCCGTCGGGCGCCTTGTTGCAGGCCGTCAGGGCCAGCGCGGCGGACAGGCCCAGGGCCGTGCAGCGCAGGCCGGAACCGATCCAGCAACCACCAACGGAGATTGCTGAGAGCGAACGAGATGACATGGCACACCCTCCTTGGCGGCAGGGCGGGCTGGCGGCACTGCGCGCCACCGGGTGGATGCCGCCGCCGCTGCCGTACCCATTGTTGCCTGTCCAACGCGGGGCCGCCAGCGGCGTTGACCGGGCAATGGTGTCGGCGCTGCATCCGCTGCAACCATTGGTTGCACGGGCCTGCGGCGCGCCGCGCCGCGTCCGGTTTACCGCTGCGCCGGCTGGCGCGCGATCAGCTTGAAGGTGCCGGTGGCCAGGGCCACCAGGGTGCCGTCCTCGGCGTGCACCTCACCGCGCGCAAAGCTGATGGAGCGCCCGCGCCGCTCGCAGTGCGCGGTGGCGATCAGCTCGCCGCTGGCGGCGGCGACGTAGTGCAGCGTCAGGTCGATGGTGGCCACGCCATAGGCGTCTGGATGGTGGGCGCGCACGGCCGCGGCCAGGGTGCAGTCGAGCAGGGTGGCGATGGCGCCGCCATTCACGTCGCCGCGGCTGTTGGCCTGCCCGGGCTGGAAGCCCATGCGCACCTGGGCCCGGTCGTTGCCTATGCGCTCGCCGCGCAGCGCCATGGTGCCGGTCATGGGCATGTGCAGGCCGAAGAACATGCCTGGCGCCTCGCCCGCAAAGGGGCTCAGGGGAATATCGTGGCTGGCGGAAGTCTGGTGTTGGTGTTGCATGGGGGGAATTGTCAGTCAACCCTGGCGCCCGTGGACTTGACCACGGCGGCCCAGCGCGTGATCTCGCGCTCGATGTGCGCCTGCAGCGCCTCGGGCGTGGAGCCCACGGGCTCGTAGCCGCCGGCGGCCAGCTGCGCCTGCAGCTGGGGCTGGCGCAGCGCGGCGGCGATCTCCCGGGCGAGGCGCTGCGTGACCTCGGGCGGCGTGCCGGCCGGCGCGATCAGCGCGTACCAGCCGGTCACGTCGAAGCCGGCGACGCCCTGCTCCTGCACCGTCGCCACCTCGGGCGCCAGCGCCGAGCGCTGCGCGCTGGTGACGGCCAGCGCGTGCATGCGGCCGCTGCGGATGTGCGGCATGGAGGTGGAGATGCTGTCGAAGGTCAGGTCGATGTCGCCGGCCAGCATGGCATTCACCACGCCGGCGCTGCCCTTGTAGGGCACATGCGTCATCTTGACCCCGGCGATGCTGCTGAAATACTCGGCCGCCAGGTGCCCGGTGTTACCGTTGCCGGCCGAGCCGAAGGTGAGCTTGCCCGGCGCGGCCTTGGCGGCCTGCACCAGCTCCTGGATGTTTTTGGCCGGCAGCTTGGCGCTGGCGGCCACCACCATGGGCAGGTTGGCGACCAGCGACACGGGCGCGAAATCCTTGCGCGTGTCGTAGGGCAGCTTCGGATACAGGCTGTCGTTGATGGCATGGGCGGCCAGCACCATGAGCACCGTGTAGCCGTCGGGTTTGGCACGCGCCAGATACTGCGAGGCCAGCGTGCCGCCGGCGCCGGGCTTGTATTCCAGCACCACGGGCTGGCCCAGCTGCTGCTGCAGTTGCAGCGCCAGCGGCCGGCCCAGCAGGTCGGCGCTGCCGCCGGGCGGGTAGGGAATCACCAGCTGGATGGTCTTGGTCGGCCAGGGCTCGGCCGCATGGGCGGGGCCCAGCAGGGCGGTGGCCGTCAGGGCCAGGCCGGCCAGCAGGGCGCGGCGTACATGGGATGTGCGGTTCTACATGCTTGTCTCCTGGTCTGGTGCGATGAAGTCACTGGTGCGCGTGCCCGGCCCGCAGGTACTGCGCGCGCAACTGGCGCTTGAGCACCTTGCCGATCTCGCTGCGCGGCAGGCGCTCGACAAGGCGCAGGTCTGCCACGCGCTGGGTCTTGCCGACGCGCTCGTTCAGCCAGTCGCGCAGTTCCCCGGCCACGGGCTGCTCGCCTGCGCGCACCACCACGTAGGCCACGGGCGTCTCGCCCCATTGCTCGGAGGGCACGCCGATCACCGCGCACTCTGCCACCTGCGGGTGCTGCACCAGCACGGCCTCAATGTCGCTCGGGTAGATGTTGAAGCCGCCGGAGATGATCATGTCCTTCATGCGGTCGCCCAGCACGATGAAGCCGTCCTCGTCCAGCCGGCCCACGTCGCCGCTGCGGATGTAGCGCTGGCCCTGGGCGTCGAACCACTCGACCTCGGCGGTCTTCTCGGGCAGGCGGTAGTAGCCGCTCATCATGCCGGCCGAGCGGCCCACGATCTCGCCCTGCGCGCCTGCCGGCAGCTCCCGCCCCTGCTCGTCAATGAAGCGGATGTCCGCGCCCTCGCCCGGGCGGCCCACGGTGTGCAGCTTGTTTGGAAACTCGTGGCAGTGCAGCTCACAGCGCACGCCGCCCTCGGTCAGGCCGTAGTACTCGATCAGGCGGCCCGGCCAGCGGCGCAGCACCTCTGCCTTGAGCCTGGCGCTGAAAGGCGCGCTGGTGCAGAACTTGTGCTGCAGCCGGCTCAAGTCCGTGCCATCAAACGCCGGGCAGGCCATCAGGCGCTGATACTGCACCGGCACCAGCATGCTGTGGGTGGCGCCATGCTGCTCGGCCAGCTGCAGGAAATGCGTGGCGTCGAACTTGCGCATCAGCACCAGGGTGCCGCCCAGCGCCAGCGTGGGCAGGGCCGCCACCAGCGTGGTGTTGGAGTACAGCGGCGTGGCGCACAGCGACACGGCATCGGGCCCGTAGCCATTGGTGACGGCGCGGCGCACATGGGCCCAGCGCATCGCCCAGGACTGCACGATGCCCTTGGGCACGCCCGTGGTGCCGGACGAATAGATCACGTTGAAGGGCCAGTCGGGCTCGGGCGTGATGGCCGCGGGCACGGCGCCGGGCGCGGCCAGCCACTGGCTCCAGGGCTGGCCCGCATCGGGCGCATCGTCCAGCGCCACGCAGCGCAGCGCAGCGCTGGCGTGCAGCGGCCACTGCGCGGCCACCTCGCGGTCGCGCAGCACCAGATGGGCGCCACAGTTGTCCAGCATGGCGCTCAGGTGTTCGGCCGTGGCCGATGGCGCCAGCGGCGCCACCGCCACGCCGGCGCGCAGCGCGCCCAGGTAGGCCAGCACATATTCAACACTGGTGCCGGCACAGATCGCCATCACCTCGCCCGGCCCCAGGCCGCCCTGCTGCAGCACAGCCGCCACGCGGTGCATGCCGGCGCACAGCTGGGCGTAGTCCAGGCGCTGGTCTTCCAGAATCAGCGCGGTGTGGCCGGGCCGCAGCGCGGCCTGGCGCTCTATCAGCTCGGGCAGTGAGCCGAAGGGTTGGGACAGCAGATATTCAATGTCTTGGTGCATGGCAGTCATGAAACAGATTGGAAAGCACAGCCTTGCTCTCACGCTCCCTCCCCCTCTGTGGGAGGGTTGGGGTGGGGGCCGGCCTGGTGACCATCAAGGCGCAGCGTCGGATGCATGCCAGGCCCCCATCCCCGCCTTCCCCCAGAGGGGGAAGGAGTCTGCAATGGCGCGGCATAGCATGGCCACGCCTATTCCAGCGACAGGCCGGCCGCCTTGACGATCTGGGCCCAGCTCTTGCGCTCCTGGGCGATGAAGGCGTCGTACTCGGCCGGGGTCTCGCCGCCGGGCACGCCGCCCAGCTCGGCAAAGCGCTGGCGCACCTCGGGCGTCTGCATGGCCTTGCGCGCCGATTGCTGCAAGCGATCGACCATCGCATCGGGCGTGCCGGCCGGTGCCAGCAGGCCGAACCAGGCCGTCACCTGCATGGGCACGCCGGCCTCGGTCATGGTGGGCACGTCGGGCAGCTGCGCCGAGCGCTGGCCGCTGGTGATGGCCAGCGCGCGGAACTTGCCGGACTTGATGTGCGGGATGGAGCTCGGCAGGTTGTCGATCATGAAATCCACCTGCTGGCCGAGCAGCGCCGTCACGGCCGGGGCCGCGCCGGGGAAGGGCACCAGGGTGACCTCGATGCCCGCCTTCTGGCGGAACATCTCGGACGACATGTGCGGCGACTGCCCCACGCCCGACGTGGCCACGTTCAGCCGGCGCGTCTTGGCGAGCTTGATCAGCTCCTGCACGCTGTGCACGGGCGAGTCGGCATGGACTACGAGGACGTTGGGCACCGAAATCACGTTGGTGATGCCGCGCAGGTCGCTCTCCTTGTAGCTCAGCTGCTTGTACAGGCTGAAGTTGATGGCGATGGGGCCGATATTGCCCATCAGCAGCGTGTAGCCGTCCGGCTTGGCGCGCGCCACCTGGGCCGTGCCTATGCTGCCGCCGCCACCGCCCTTGTTCTCCACGACGATGGCGGTGCCCAGGTCCTTGCCCATTTTCTCGGCCAGCACGCGCGCCGCGATGTCGGTGGTGCCGCCCGCGGCGGCGGGCACGACGATGGTGATGGGCCGCTCGGGCCAGGCGGCCCAGGAGGCCAATGGAAGGGCAGCAAGCGCGACGGCAAGCAGGTGGCGGCGCAATGTCATGGAACGAACCTCATCGTGCAGATAGCGAAGGCGACACGATAGGAGCGCTAGAGCGCTTCAGGCTCAGGGTTTCATACTAGGCGCGCTTCGTGATTCGGCAACCCTCGCTTTGCCGAATCGAAACCAGCGCATCAGCATTCCACGATATTCACCGCCAGCCCGCCGCGCGAAGTCTCCTTGTACTTGCTCATCATGTCGGCCCCGGTCTCGCGCATGGTCTTGATGACCTGATCCAGGCTCACCATGTGCGTGCCATCGCCATGCAGCGCCATGCGCGCAGCGTTGATGGCCTTGACGGAGGCCAGCGCGTTGCGCTCTATGCAAGGGATTTGCACCAGCCCGCCCACGGGGTCGCAGGTCAGGCCCAGGTGGTGCTCCATGCCGATCTCGGCGGCGTTCTCCACCTGCGCCGGCGTGCCGCCCAGCACGGCGCACAGGCCGGCCGCGGCCATGGAGCAGGCCACGCCCACCTCGCCCTGGCAGCCGACCTCGGCGCCGGAAATCGACGCGTTCTCCTTGTAGAGGATGCCGATGGCGCCAGCCGTGAGCAGAAAGTCGATCACGCCCGCCTCGTTCGCGCCCTCGATGTAGCGCCAGTAGTAGTGCAGCACCGCCGGCACGATGCCCGCCGCGCCGTTGGTGGGCGCCGTCACCACGCGTCCGCCGGCGGCGTTCTCCTCGTTCACCGCCAGGGCAAACAGGTTCACCCAGTCGATCACCTGCAGCGGATCCTGCTGCAGCCCCTGCGCCGCCTGCAGGGCGCGCAGCAGCGCCGGTGCGCGCCGGCGCACATGAAAGCCGCCGGGCAGCTCGCCCTCGCCGCCGCAGCCGCGCGCCACGCAGTCCTGCATTGCGCGCCAGATGACGAGCAGGCCGGCGTCGATGTCGGCATCCCTGCGCCAATGGCGCTCGTTCACGCGCATCACCTGGGCCATCGAGCCGCCCAAGCCTTGCGCCTGCACCAGCAGCTGCGCCGCACTGTGGAAGGGCAGCGGCAGCACCTCGGTATCGGGCGCAATCTGCGCCTGGCGCTGCGCATCCTGCGCCGCCTCTTCGCTGACGATGAAGCCACCGCCGACCGAGTAATACACCTGTATATCCAACAAGGCGCCCACAGCGTCAAAGGCCTCGAAGCGCATGCCGTTGGCGTGCAGCGGCAGCGTCACATCGGCCACCAGGGGCAGGTCAGCCTGCCAGTCGAAGGCAATCTCGGGGCCGTCCGCCAGCGGCAGCCGGCCCTGGCTGCGGATGCGTGCGATCAATGGGTCGATGAGGGCCACGTCCACCGTGTCCGGCGCGTGGCCGCACAGGCCCAGCAGCACGGCACGGTCGCTGGCGTGGCCGCGCCCGGTGGCGCCCAGCGAGCCATACAGCGTGGAGCGCACGCGCGCCACTGCGGGCATATGCCCGTCACGCGCCAGGCGCTGCACGAACAGGCGCGCCGCCCGCATCGGCCCCACAGTGTGCGAGCTGGACGGCCCGATACCTATCTTGAACAGGTCGAAAACGCTGACGGCCATGCTTGTCCCCTTGAATCGCGGCGGCGCGAGGATAACCCCAAGCCTACGCCCCCCGGCAAGGCCCTACAACGCATCCAGCGGGCCTTGCGGTCATGCTTTTCATCGTAACTCTGGCAACTTGCCTGCCACATCGCCCGGCTATGGCGAGTATTTGTAACGAAGAGTGGGAGTGTTTTCGCGTGCCGCCTACTGCATGGGCAAGTCGAGCGATTCGTCGTTCTTGATGCAGTGGACGTGCGACATTTCAAAACCTCGTGTCAGTGCGAGCCGACATGGTGGCGTGGCATGCTAGCGGCATGAACTGGACATCTCCGCTCCGCCCGCGCCGCCCTCCCCTCAATCTTGCGCTGCAGGGAGGCGGCGCCCATGGCGCCTTCACCTGGGGTGTGCTCGATGCACTGCTCGAAGCCGAGCGCTTCGAGATCGTCGGCATCAGCGGCACGAGCGCGGGCGCCATCAATGGCGTGCTGCTCGCGCATGGGCTGGTGCAAGGCGGCCCGCCGGCTGCGCGCGCAGCGCTGGAGCAGTTCTGGAGTGCCGTCGGCGCAAAGGTCCCGTTCGAATGGCTCACGGTCGGCGAGGACGACACGCTGGGCTTCAACCCGCTGGCCCGGCTCATGATGCGGCTGGCCAAGCTGTTCGCGCCGCACGAGCTCAACCCACTCGGGCACAACCCGCTGCGCGAGCTGCTGAACGAGCATGTGGACTTCGCGGCCCTGCGCGGCGACGCGGCGCCTCGGCTCGCGATCGCGGCCACGCATGTCGACAGCGGGCGGCTGCGCATCTTCGACAACGCAGCGATGGACATCGACGCCGTGCTCGCGTCCACCTGCCTGCCCACGCTGCACCACACGGTCGTCGTCGACGGCGAAGCCTACTGGGATGGCGGCTACAGCGCCAACCCGGCCCTCATGCCGCTCCTGGCCGAGCCGCGCTGCGCGCACGACACGCTCGTCGTGCTGCTGACGCCGCGGCACTACGCGCAGGCACCGCACAGCGCGGCCGAGATCGCCGAGCGCGCGATGGACATCGCGTTCCAGGCGCCGTTCCTGCGCGAACTCGAACTGCTAGACACACTACAGGCGCAAGCCCGCGAGCGCTGGTGGCCACGCCTGGGCCAGGATCGGCGCATGGCGAATGCACGCTGGCATCTCGTCGACGGCGCGCCCACGCTCGCCACGCTGCGCGGCGAGACGCGACTCATCGCGCATCTGCCCTTTCTGCAGCGCCTGCGCGATGCGGGCCGTCTCGCGGCGCAGGCCTGGCTCGCCGATGCGGCCGAGCATGTGGGCACGCGCGGCGGGGTGACGCTGCGCGGGCTGGCCGAAGGCCAGGGCTGAGCGGAGACTCAACACAGGGTAGTGGGTTCTTGTAACGACTCAGCTTCGCAGCACGCGCCCCGCCAAATCCAGCCGGCAAGATGCCGGCGCTCCCAGCAGACCTATCAACGCACGCGCCTGGGAGCGCCGGCGTCCCGCCGGCCAGTGAGTCAGAGACTGAGTAGTTACGGGGTCTTGCATACAGCATCGAACTCTCCGCAAGCTACCAATGGGCTGTTGTGACCAGTGATTCCAACCATCCGCGTCTAATGCCTGCTTAGTACGCTGCTGCAAGCCCCCCCATCCCCACACCAGCGCGCATTGCGGCCCATGCCTTGCGTATTTACTCTTTTTTTTATAGTGCACCTCGCCTGTTTAGCAATGGTCTCCACCCTCTCCCCCCTTGCGAGAGGGCGGAGATGGTGGCTGGAGCGCCGGCATCTTGCCGGCATCAAGGCACGAGCGTCGCCGGCCGCCACCCCACGCTCGGCACCCTCGCACGATCTAACCCCCAACACAAATACCTCAATGTAGTAACATGCCTACATTTACCATTGACAGGGGATGCCACCATGACCATCACCACCTTGTCCAGCCGCGAACTGAACCAGGACGTGAGCCGCGCAAAAAAGGCGGCCCAAAGCGGCCCCGTCTTCATCACCGATCGCGGCCGCCCCGCCCATGTTCTTCTGAGCTTCGAGGACTATCAGCGCCTGACGAGGCAGCGCCGCAGCATTGCCGATGCACTGGCCATGCCCGGCGCTGCAGACATCGAGTTTGAGCCGCCACGCGCCACCATAGTTGCCCGGCCGGCCGACCTCTCATGATGTACATCCTCGACACCAACGTCATCTCCGAGCTGCGCAAGGTGCGGCTGGGCAAGGCCGACGCAAAGGTCGCAGCCTGGGCAGACAGTGTCGATGCCACCGACCTTTTTGTGTCCGCCATCACCATCCTGGAGCTGGAGCTTGGCGTCCTGGCCATGGAGAGCAAGGACGCCGCCCAGGGCGCCATGCTCCGCACCTGGCTGGAGCAGCAGGTCTTGCCCGAATTTGCCGAGCGTACCCTGCCCGTCGATACCACCGAGGCACAGCGCTGCGCCCGGCTGCATGTGCCCGACAGGCGCGGCGAGCGCGATGCGCTCATTGCGGCAACGGCGCTGGTACATGGCATGACCGTGGTCACCCGCAATGTTGCTGATTTCGCGCCCACGGGCGTGGCGGTTTTCAATCCCTGGGAATGAAGGTAATTCAAGAGTAATTTAAGAGGGTCTCAAGAGGGTCTTGCAATACAGCATCGAACTCTCCGGAGGCTACCAATGGAATGTTGTGACCAGTGATTCCAAACATCCGCGTCAAATGTCTACTTAGTACGCTGCTGCAAGACCTGACCCCCATCTCTCTTATTCCCCTTTATGCAGGCCAGCATTTATTTCAGCGTCTCGCCTTTCTCAAAGGTTTCTCCTTTGGGGTTTTGGCGTTGCGCCGGGCTTCGCCTGCATGCGTTGCGCCGGTTTCACGCCTTTTTGGCCTTTAGCCCTTGCACAGCAATCGCTTCAAGCTATTGTTTTTGCAGCGCTGCGCCGCTTCCGTGGCCCAGCGCTTTTTCGTGGGCTGCGCCCGTCTTCAAGTTGGGGCACCCCCTTTTGGCCTTCGGGTCTAACTGCTCGTCGCAGCCGACCGCCTACGGCGGCGGCTGAACTCAGGGCGTTAGTCTTCTATGGAGAGTACTGTGGCGCATGAAAATAAAGTCGCTAGGATTTGTTGGAACACCAACAACTGGCAGCGCCCTTCCGGCACCTCTGGCAAAGCATCGAACCCGAAAGCGTACGAATCGCAAACCGGGTATGGCCATGAAGAATGGCTGTTCGATATCAGCAAGGTTATCGGCGGGTATCATTTCGCACATATTCAAGCAATCGGGCGACATCGCGAGAAGTATTTGGGAGAGATCTTCAATATTTCTTTCTACGCGATCAACAACACAACAAAGGAACGATGGTGGCTTGGGGAGATACAAAATGTTTCTGTCGTCGCAGCAGATGAATCAAGAAAAGTCTATGGTGCGTATAAAAAGAACGGCTGGCTTAAAGAAATGTACGCGCAGCTTGAAGCAGTATCTGCAAATGTGGAAGATTTCAAGAGCATAAAGCCAGAAAGCTTCTGTTGCATCAAGTTTCGCCCGAGGGACATGAAAATTCTCGAAGAGCCAATGAATTTCAATTCCGGTGATGAAGCAGTTAGATCCGACTACTACAACTTAAAGAACAAGAACGGCATTCCTGCTGGTGTTGGCAAGACGGATTTTGTTTTTGTCCCAGGTGGAATCAAGAAAAAAGGTAAGGCCACAGTTACTTACCGCGAGCAAGTCAAAGAAATTGACCTTGTTCACAATCAAATTCAAGATGCTGTTTATGGAATATTAGCGAAAATTCACGGAAAAGACAGCGTTTCATGTGAGTTAAACACCGGGCATGGCACTAAAATTGACATCGCCGTGAAGGTGGCTGGTAGTCATATCTTCTATGAGCTTAAGACCGCAAATACTGCCAAGGAGTGCATACGTGAAGCACTATCGCAGTTGCTTGAGTATGCCTACTACCCAAGCAATGAGCGGGCATCAAAGCTAGTGGTTGTTGCGCCCGTTAATCTTTCGCAGGACTCCAGGTCATACTTGGGTAAGTTGCGCAAGCTATTCAACATCCCAATCTTCTATCAACATTTCGATCTTGAGCAGAACAGATTGGGGCAAGAGGAGTAGCAGAAGGCTAACATCTCGTTGCAGTCGACCGCCATCGGCGTCGGTTGAACCTATTCGTTAGACGTCGCAAAGACATACGCCTTGACCGGCGCAGCAGCATCAATACAATGTATGCATGCGCTTCGAGTGGGATCCCTCCAAAGCCTCGACGAACCTGAGGAAGCATCAAGTCTCCTTCGAGGAGGCAAAGACCGTTTTCTACGATGATTTCGCCGTTCAGTTCTTTGATGAGGAGCACTCCTCGGACGAAGAGCGGTTCATCATGCTCGGAATGAGTTCCGGAGCGAGGTTACCAGTCGTCTGCCACTGCGAACGCGGAAATGGAGATGTCATCCGCATTATCTCGGCCCGCAAAGCAACGCGAGGCGAAGCTTCCTTCTACCCAGGTGGTTGACCATGAAAGCTGAGTACGACTTTTCGAAGATGAAGGCGCGAAGAAATCCCTACGCGTCAAAGCTCAAGAAGCCAGTGACCATGAGGCTATCGGAAGACGTTGTGGCGTACTTCAAAGGCATGGCCGAAGAAGCTGGTGTCCCCTATCAAAGCCTCATCAATTTGTACCTGCGTGACTGCATCGCTCAGAATAGGCATGTACAAATTAAGTGGCCGAGCGTCACCTAACACTGCGCTCAAGCCACCCGCCTTCGGCGGGCACGGCAGCGAGGGTCAGGTCTTGCAACATAGCACTCGTGCTTTCACAATCCGCCCATGTCCAGACCATTGCGCATTGAATACCCGGGGCGCTGTATCACGTGACCTCCCGAGGGGATGGGCGCGAGGCGATTTATGGGTCTGACGAGGATCGACGGGCCTGGCTCGGGATACTGGCCCATGTCTGCAAACGCTTTCGCTGGCGCTGCCATAGCTGGTGTCAGATGGGCAATCACTATCACCTGGTGGTCGAGACCATCGAAGGCAACCTCGCGCAGGGCATGCGTCAGCTCAACGGCGTCTATACCCAGTATGTCAACCGCACGCACGGGCGCGTCGGCCACGTCTTTCAGGGGCGCTACAAGGCGGTGCTGGTACAGAAGGAATCGCACCTGCTGGAGCTCACGCGCTATGTGGTGCTCAATCCCGTGCGTGCCCACATGGCGGACGAGCCAGTGCAATGGCCCTGGAGCGCCTACGCCGCCTTCATTGGTCGAGAGGCTCCCCCGCCTTGGCTGGAGACGGATGAGCTGCTGGCGCAATTCGGGCGCGACCGCACCACGGCCATCAGTCGCTTCATCGACTATGTGCGTGCTGGCATTGGGCTGCCAAGCATCAGGGAGGGCTTGCGCGGGCAGATCTATTTGGGCGACGAAGACTTTGTTGCCCATATGCAGGCCCAGGCTCAAACACAACCAGAGGCAAGACCCACCTTGGCCGAGGTACCGCGCATGCAACGCCGCCCACCCGCGCCGCCACTGGCCGAGTTTGTTGCGCAATCCGCTGATCAACCAAAAACCGGCATGGCTCGGGCCTACGCCAGCGGGGGCTATACCCTGCAGCAGATCGCCCAGGCGTTCGGCGTGCACTATTCGACGGTGAGCCGAGCGATTCGCTCTTGATGCCGGAGGCCTGTGGCATTGCAAGACCCCATGCCTGCTTCGTGCCTGCTTCGGCTATTGTCAATATGTGAACAAGTGATTACAATAAATGCATGTACACAATCAAGCGACTGCCCGAGTTCAAGCAGTGGATTGATGCCATTCCGGATGCGCAAACCCGTATCCGCCTGAACCGGCGACTGGACAAGGTGCAGCGCGGCTTGCTGGGTAACGTGGCCCCGGTGGGTGAGGGGGTGTTTGAAATGCGCGAGTTCTTCGGCCCAGGCTGGCGCATGTACTACGTGCAACAGGGCGAGGTGTTGCTGGTGATGCTGGGCGGTGGCGACAAGTCCACCCAGCAGGCTGATATTGCGACGGCCATTGCCTTGTCGAAAACCATTTGAAGGAGTATGAGCATGACCCAAAAAATCAACGTTGCCGACTTGCCAGACTTTGACATGGCCGAGGAACTTCGCACCGATGAGGACATTGCTATTTATCTGACCCAGGTGCTGGAAGAAAACGACACCGCAGAGTTGAATCACGCGCTGGGCGTGATTGCCCGTGCCCGTGGCATGACCGAGGTGGCCCGCGCCAGCGGATTGACGCGTGAGGCGCTGTACAAGGCGCTGCGCCCCAACGCACAACCGCGCTTTGACACGATTGCCCGCGTGTGCGCGGCGCTGGGGGTGAAGCTGGTGGCTCAGGTGGCTCATGCGTAGTTTTTCGCGGGCAATCCGTGCCCTACCCCGGCGTTGCGGCAGACTGCCTACGGCAGCCGCTGAGCTGGGGCATTAGATGACAGTTTGCTTTTGGTTTGGTCTCGCCATAAGGGTAATGGGGTCAAGGGCAACGGGGTCTTGCAAAACACCATCAAGCTCTCTGGAGACTACCAATGGGCTGTTGCGGCCAGTGATTCAGTACGCCGCAGCAAGATCTGCTCCCTTCCCGCCCCCACTTGGATGCGCAGCACGAATCGGCTAGAGTCCCGGCATGGCACCGACGATCATTCGTGACGGCCCATACAGGCTTTTCTTCTTCTCCCGAGAAGAGTCGCGCATTCATGTACACGTAGCGCATCCGGATGGAGAAGCCAAGTTCTGGCTCACCCCGATCGTTCACCTGGCCACTTCCACCGGTCTCACGCCAAGGCAGATCACCGATGCCCAGGCCGTCGTTCAAGCACACATTGCGGAGGTTCAAGATGCCTGGCAACACCACTTCGGCAGCTGAGGTAACCCATATCTCCCAACACGGGCTCTGGCTCCTGCTTGGGGATGAAGAGTTGCACCTCCCTTTTGAGCAGTTTCCTTGGTTCAAGCAGGCCACTATCGATCAGATCGTGACTGTCGAACATCCAACGCCTGGCCATTTGTACTGGCCATTGCTCGACGTGGATCTATCGGTAGATTCGATACGGCGCCCGGATAGTTTCCCGTTAATGTCACAGGCTTGAACAATATTGCCCAACAGCGAGAAGACCGAACCCCGAACCCGTACATCTTGCAACCCATCATGACCATCGTTAAGTTCAACGAAGTTCTCGATGCTTACGAGTTGTCCGACTTTGATGGGCTCGTCGACACCCGCGCATTCATCAGTTTGCAGCGCGGCACGGTTCATATCGTTTCTCATGATTTGGAGCAGGAAGGAGAGCCCCCCGAGGACATCGATGGCGGCGACTACCTGGCACTTCCAGACAAGGCTGAACTGTGCCTGGGCCGCAGCCTGGCGATTGAGTTCACGCAGGAGCAGCTGCCCGGCGATATCGACACGGTCTGGGAGTACTTCAGAAAACGCGGCGCATACGGCCATTTCAAGCATTTGCTCGAACGCAAGGGCCGGCTTCAGGCTTGGTATGACTATGAAAACGCGGCCAAGCAGGATCGTCTGAGCGCGTGGTGCGCCGATCACGGTATCGGGCTGACGTAGGGCAGGTAGTTACTGGCGGGCAGCCACATCTACCGCACCCGCCACAGAGAGCACTGAGAGCAGCGAGCGCAGGAGCAGCGAGGGTCTTGCAATACAGCACTAAACTCACGGCGTAACTACTCAGTCTCTGACTCACTGGCCGGCGGGACGCCGGCGCTCCAGGCGCGCGCGTTGATAGGTCTGCTGGGAGCGCCGGCATCTTGCCGGCTGGATTTGGCGGGGCGCGCGCTGCGAAGCTGAGCCGTTACCTCACGGCAGTCTACCGATAGGCTGTGTTGGTCAGCGATTCGGAGCATCCATTTTTATAGAACCGGCAACAAAGGGTTGATCGTCATCCTGGCGAAAGCCAGGATCCAGCGCGCTTGACACCAACCCCTGGATTCCGGCTTTCGCCGGAATGACGGGTGCAGCAAGCGTTTCAACCGGCTCGAAACCGGGTGACCCCGAAGCTCACCCCTTGCCCGTCAGGATTTGGCGTCGCCCGTCAGGCGCTTGGTGAACGCATCCCACTTGTCGCCCATCTCGTCCTTCCAGTTGTCGAACTTGCCCTTCCACTCGTCCTTTTGCTTGTCGCGCAGCACGCGGCGCGCCTCCTTGGCGGCGGCATATTGCGCGTCGCGCACGGCCTCGACCTCGGCCAGCACGGCGCCGGCGGGGCGGCGCAGCACCATACCCTGCAGGCCGCCGGCCAGGCCGTCGACCACCTCGTTGGCGTATTCGCCCAGCGTGGCGACGACGGCGGTGGAGCCCGGCGGCACGGCCTGCAGCATCTGGTCGATCAGGCTCAGGCGCATGTCGGCGCTGTCCCACGACACCGCCGAGCCCAGCAGCGCGCCCGAGGCGCCGCCAAACAGCACGCCCAACGGCCCGCCCAGCACCCCGATCAGCGAGCCCAGCAGGGTGCCAACCAACGCCGGCGTGGCGGCGCCGCCGTCGCTGGCGCCGTCGCGCAGGCTGAATGCGCCGCCGGCATCGCGCGCGACGATGACCGCATTGAGCAGATTGACGCGGTTTTGCACCGCGGCTTGCTTGAGCTCGCTCAGCGCCTGATAGGCCTTGCTGGATTCGACAAAGGTGAGGACGACGACGTTTTCCTGCATGATGGTTCCTTCGGGTTAAGACCTGACCATCGTGCCCATCGGCGCGCCGGGCGTCACTGGCGTGGCGCGACATTCGGATGGCGCCGCGCGCCAGCGCTGCTCAAGGATGGCCGGGTCACATGGCATGAAAAGATCGTAAACACGCTCTAAGATCACCAACCCCATGACCGATTCGCAATCATCCGCCAGTCTGCAGCTCGCATCGTTGCCGCCGCCGGCCGCGCCGGTGCCCGAGCCCACGGTGGCCAGCAGCCTGGCCGGCCTGGTGCTCGACCTGGTGGCGCGCCAGGACGCATCCCATGCAGCAGCGCTGTGCGCGGCCGCGGGGCTTGACGCCGCCGCGCTGGCGGACCCCGACGGGCGCCTGCCGCGCTCGGCCCTGCTGCGCCTTGTGGACGCGGTTGCGCAGCTGGCACCAGAGCCTGGGCCGGCCTTCGGCCTCGGCGCCTTCGAGCAGGTGCACCCGGGCGTGTTTCAACTGATCGGCTTCGTGATGATGAGCAGCGCCACGCTGCGCCAGGCGCTGGAGCGCGCCGCGCGCCTGATGCCGCTGCTGGACGAGAGCGCGGTGCTGACGCTGCGCACCGAGGGCGCGCACGAGCGCCTGAACGTTGAGACCTCGGCCGCAGCCATGCCGGCGTTGATGAACGAGGCAGGCCTGGCCTCGCTGCTGGGCCTGTGCAGCTTTTTGTCCGGCGGCCCCGGGCTGCCGGTGCTGCATGCCGATTTTCCGCATCCGGCGCCGGCCGATCTAAGCGCCTACCGGCGCCTGCTGCCCGACGCGACGCTGCGCTTCGATCAACCCGTGATGTCCCTGCTGCTGGCGTCCGAGGGGCTGGACGCGCCGCTGCGCCGCGTCTCGCCGGCGCTGGAGCAGGCGCACCTGGCGCTGGCCGAGCGGCGGCTGGAGGCCCTGCGCGGCAACCCGGTGAGCGTGCAGGTGCAGCAGTTCATCGAGCAGCACCTGCGCGGGCGCCCGCCCACGCTGGAGGAGGCCGCCGAGGCGCTGGCGCTGTCCCCGCGCAGCCTGCAGCGCCAGCTGGCGGGCGAGGGGCGCTCGTTCAAGCAGCTGCTGGACGACACGCGCCGGCAGCTGGCGCAGCAGCACCTGCGGCAGTCGCAGATCACCCTCAAGGAGCTGGCGTTCCGGCTCGGTTTCGGCGAGCCGGGCAGCCTGCATCGCGCCTGCCAGCGCTGGTTCGGCATGTCGCCGGCGCGCTATCGGGCGCAGGCGGCCTGAGAGGCTGAGAGGCAATCCCCCATGCCCGCTTTGCACGCCAAAACACCCCCACTCATCGTTGCAAATACTCGCCATAGCCCGAGCTATGGCTGCGTTTTGCGCCTCGATTGGTGGCGTTTTGACGCGCCTCTCGGGCACGGGCAATTTCCTCTCAGCCTCTGACTTACCTGGTCTTCCTGAAGAGGTCGAGCTCGACCTCGTAGCTCGGCTCGGGGCGCTTGAACAGGTATTCGCCGTTGCGGATCGAGGCCAGCACGTCGGCGCGCTGGCGCACGGCCTCGAACGGTGAATCGGCGTCCAGCACCAGGAAGTTGGCCGGCTTGCCCTTCTCGATGCCATAACGGTCTTGCACGTTCAGGGTCTTGGCACCGTTGTAGGTGATCAAGTCCAGGCAGCGATCCAGCTCGTCGAACGACATGGTCTGCGCCAAATGGATGCCGTTGTCCAGGATGTTCATCAGGTTGCCGTTTCCGGCCGGGTACCACGGGTCGTTGATCGAATCCTGGCCGAAGCAGACGTTGACGCCGCTGTCCCACAGCTCCTTCACCCGGGTCAGGCCGCGGCGCTTGGGGTAGCTGTCCTGGCGCCCCTGCAGGTAGGCGTTCTCGGTGGGCAGGGAGATGAAGTTCAGCCCTGACTGCTGGAACAGGCCCAGCATGCGGAAGGCGTAGGCGTTGTCGGCCGATCCGAAGGAGCAGGTGTGGCTGGCGGCCGTGCGCGGGCCCATGCCTTCGGCCATCACCAGGGCGTTGAGCAACTGGACGAAGCGGCTCATCACATCATCGGTTTCGTCGCAGTGCACGTCGATCAGCTTGTTGTGCTTGACCGCCAGCTCCACCGTGCGGTGGATGGACTTCTCGCCGATCTCGCGTGCCCACTCGAAGTGCGGGATGCTGCCGACGCAGTCCGCGCCCATCTTCAAGGCCTCCTCGACCATCTCGTCACCGCCCTTGTAGGCATACATGCCCTCCTGCGGGAAGGCGACGATCTGGATGGTGACGTTGTCCTTGAGCTGCTCGCGGATCTCCAGCATCGCCTTCAGGCCGGTCAGCTTGGGGTCGTCCACGTCGATGTGGGTGCGGATGAACTGCACGCCCTTGGACACCTCTTCGCGGATGCCTTTCAAGGCGCGCTCCTTGGCGTCCTCGAAGGTCTGGGTTTTCTTCACGTCGTGCCAGCGGGCGATGCCCTCGAACAGCGTGCCGGTGTTGTTGGTGGCGCCGGTGTTGCGGCCGGTGTAGACGTAGTCCAGGTGCAGGTGGGCATCCACGTAGGGCGGCACCACCAGGCGACCGCGCAGGTCGATCTCCTCGCCTGCCTTGGGCAGGTTCTTGCCGATCTGCGTGATGACGCCCTTGTCGACCAGGATGTCGGTGACTTCGTCGTGCTGGCGGTAGATGCGGGCGTTGGTGAATTTTTTCATGAGGATCTCCTTCACGGTTTGACAACTGCAGGCGAGGAAGCGTGCGCGGCGCGGGTGGCCATGAACGCTACGGCGATGGCCGCGAGAAAGCAGGCCAGTGACAGATAGACGATGCCCTTGACGCCGGAATCCGGGAAGCGCGTGAGCAGCAGCCCGGCGATCCAGGTGGCGATCATGATCGAGAAGTTGAAGACGCTGGACTGCACCGACGTGGCCACGTCCCTGCCCTCGTCCACCAGCTTGCTGACGGCGGTCTGGTACATGGACACCAGCGGGCCAAAGGCGATGCCCCAGAGGAAGAACGCGACATGCGACACGCCCGGCGTGCCCGCGAACATGAGGAACAGCGCCATCGCCACCGCGCCGGTGACCAGCATGGACACGATCAGGGCCCGCAGATGGGCATCGACGTATTTCGCGGAGCCGAACACCGAGAGGATGGAGCCGATGCCGAAGATCAGCAGCGCCAGGCCAATGCCGCCGGGGAAGTGGATCTTTTCCACCAGCAGGGTGATGTAGGTGTAGATGCCGTAGTGGGCGGTCACGGTCAGGAAGGTCAGCAGCAGCACGACCAGCATCCGGGAGTTCTTCAGCACCGCCAGCGGCGAGTTGCTCTTGCTGAGCCTGGCGCCCTCCACCGAGGGCAGGAAGAAGAACGACAGCACGGCAATGGCGGCGACGAGCAGGCCCAGCGCCATGAACTCGGCGCGCCAGCCGAAGGTGACACCCACGGTCGTCATCGCGGGCATTCCGATGCTGATGCCCAGGGTGTTGCCCGCCATGATGACCGTGATGGCCTTGCCCTGCATGTCTTCGGGCACCAGGCGCGTGCCGTAGGCCGCGATCATGGGCCACATCACGCCGGCGCAGATGCCGCCCAGAATGCGGCAGGCGATGATCACCGAATACGACGAGGAGACGGCGACGACGATGTTGGAGACCGCAAAGCCGATCAGCAGCGCCATCAGCAGCTTCTTGCGGTTCACCGCCAGGGTGGCGCTGACCAGCGGAATGGCGCAAATGGCCGAGGCCAGCGCATAGACACCGACCAGGAAGCCGACCTGGGTTTCGGCAACGTCCAGGCCCACGGACATCTGCGGCAGGACGCCCGAGGGCAGCAGCTCGGACAGAATGCCGACAAAGGTGACGCTGGACATCAGGCTCAGGACGAACCAGGAAATCGGTTTGCCTTCTGCGGGTCGGGCGATAGCCGTCATGCTGGTTTCCACCTTTCAGAGAGACTGGAGCCGCGTATCGCGCAGGATCTGCGCATTGATCACGACGATGGTGTCATGGTGCCGATAGGGGCGCCGGATGTCAGTGGCGTGGGGCGACATTCGGGTGGCGTCATGCGCCAGCTTGTTTGCGCCATTGCAATGAGGAGACCATGGACATGAAGAGACTGTTTGCCGCCCTGCTGTTGCTGCTGCTTGCCTGCACGCTGAGCGCCTGCGCCGTGGCGCCGCCCGGGGCGGGTGCCGATGGGCGGGTGCATGTGACCATCCTGCACTTCAATGACATCTACGAGATCGCACCCACCGGCGACGGCAAGGAGGGCGGCCTGGCCCGCGTGGCCACGCTGCGGCGGCAGCTGCTGGCGCGCAACCCGAACACCATCACCACGCTGGGGGGCGACCTGTTCAGCCCTTCCGCACTGGGCACGGCGCCGTTCGAGGGCGACCGGCTGGCGGGGCGCCAGATGGTGGATGTGCTGAACCATCTGGGCGTGGACTACGCCACCTTTGGCAACCATGAGTTCGACCTGAACGAAAACCAGTTTCACCAGCGCATGGCCGAGGCAAGGTTCACCTGGGTGTCGAGCAATGTGGCGGACGCGGGCGGGCGGCCGTTTGCCGGCGTCAGGCCCAACGTGGTGCTGCCGTTTGTGGATGACAGGACGGGGCGGGCGTTTCGCATTGGGCTGTTCGGGCTGACGGAGGGGCTGAACCACGCCTCGTACGTGCGCTACGCCGATCCGCAGCAGGCGGCCGGCGAACAAGTGCGCCAGCTGGAGGGGCAGGCCGATTTCATCATCGCGCTGACGCACCAGACGCTGGCCAAGGATGTCGAGTTGCTGGAGCGCCTGCCGCGCATCGGGCTGCTGCTGGGCGGACATGAGCATGAGAACCTTCAGTTTTGGCGCGGCAGGTTTTCGCCGCTGCTCAAGGCGGATGCCAATGTGCGCTCGGTCTATGTGGTGGATCTGTTTTTCGACCCGAAAAGCGGGCGCACCGAGGTCAGGCCACGCCTTGTGCCGATTGACGACCGGCTGTCCGACGATCCGCAGCTCAAGGCGGTGGTCGAGCGCTGGATGGGTGTGGCACTGGAGTCTTTTCGCGCCCAGGGGTTTGCGCTGCAAGACCAGGTGACTGTGACCACCGAGCCGCTCGACGGCCTGGAGGCGCATGTGCGCCGCGGCAGCACGGCACTGACGGAGCTGGTAGCGCGCAGCATGTTGCGCCCCTATCCGCAGGCCGAGCTGTCGTTGTTCAACAGCGGCGCCATCCGCATCGACGACGTGCTGCCGCCGGGGCCGATCACCGTCTACGACGTAGTCCGCGTGCTGCCCTTTGGCGGCAAGGTGCAGCTGGCCGCCATCAAGGGCAGCCTGCTGCAGCGCGTGCTGGAGCAGAGCGAGGCGAATGTCGGCGGCGGCGGTTTCTTGCAGGGGGCGAATGTGCGCAAGGTGGACGGGCGGTGGCAGGTGGCCGGCGCGCCTATCGACGCCGCGCGCAGCTACCGGCTGGCGATCAACGACTTTCTGGCCTCGGGCAAGGAGCAGAACCTGGATTTCCTGGCGCCAGGGCCGGAGCTACGCATAGACGACGCGGGCGCGGCGCATGATGTGCGGCAATTGGTGATTGATGCGCTCAAGGGGGCGGCTTTGCAGGGGGCACCAGGCGGGGCATATTCCCCCGGCAACTAACGGTTGCTACCCCCGTCATTCCGGCGAAAGCCGGAACCCAGGAGTTCACCCCCGGTGCCAGCCGCGCTGGATCCCGGCTTTCGCCCATAAGCGCTAACTTAAAATAACTCGCGCTCGCACCCTTTGCTGCGTTCTCTTTCGGGGCGGCTCGGCCAGCTGTCTGCGCACGCACTGCCATTGCTCTATGGTA
>JAFEER010000293.1 GCA_018240985.1 Pseudomonadota bacterium | reverse complement strand
CACGTCCGGGCGTGGTGATCGGCAAGAAGGGCGAGGACATCGAGAACCTGAAGAAGGAACTCGCCACGCGTCTGGGCGTGCCGGTGGCCGTGAACATCGAGGAAGTGCGCAAGCCCGAAATCGATGCCAAGCTGATCGCCGACTCGATCACCCAGCAGCTGGAAAAGCGCATCATGTTCCGCCGCGCCATGAAGCGCGCCATGCAGAACGCCATGCGCCTGGGCGCCCAGGGCATCAAGATCATGTCCGCGGGCCGTCTGAACGGCATCGAAATCGCTCGTACCGAGTGGTATCGCGAAGGCCGTGTGCCGCTGCACACCCTGCGCGCCGACATCGACTACGGCACCTCCGAAGCCAAGACCACCTACGGTGTGATCGGCGTCAAGGTGTGGGTCTACAAGGGTGACACGCTGGGCCGCGGCGACCTGCCGGCAACCGAGACGCCGCGCCCCGAGGAAGAGCGTCGCCCCCGTGGCCCGCGTCGCGATGGCCGTGGCGACGGCCGCCGTGATGGCGCCGGCCGTGGTGGCCGCCGCCCCATGGGCACCAACGCAGCACCTGCCGACGGCAGCGACAAGCCCGCCGGCGCTGGTGCAGATTCCGTTAAGCGCGTTCGTAAAGACGCGCCCGCATCAGCTGCGGACGGTAAAGGAGAATAAATATGCTGCAACCTGCTCGCCGCAAGTTCCGTAAGGAACAGAAAGGCCGCAACACCGGTATCGCCACGCGTGGCAATTCGGTGGCTTTTGGTGACTTCGGTCTGAAGTGCACGGATCGCGGCCGTCTGACGGCCCGCCAGATCGAGGCCGCGCGCCGTGCGATCTCGCGTCACGTCAAACGTGGCGGTCGCATCTGGATCCGCGTGTTCCCCGACAAGCCGATCTCCACCAAGCCCGCCGAAGTGCGTATGGGTAACGGCAAGGGCAACCCCGAGTACTACGTCGCCGAGATCCAGCCCGGCAAGGTGGTGTTCGAGATCGTCGGTGTGCCCGAGGAGCTGGCCCGCGAGGCGTTCCGCCTGGCTGCCGCCAAGCTGCCGCTGCGCACCACCTTCGTTGCCCGTCAGATTGGCGCCTAAGGAGAGATCAACATGACCAAAACTGCTGAACTCCGCCAAAAGGACGTCGCCGGCCTGGAGGCCGAAATCAAGTCGCTGCAAAAGGCCCATTTCGGCCTGCGCATGCAGAAGGCCACGCAACAACTGGGCAATACCAATACGCTCCGCACCACGCGCCGTGACATCGCCCGTGCCAAGACCATTCTTGCTGAAAAGCAAGCCGCCAAGTAATCAGGAGTGAACATGACGGAAGCCAAACCCTCCCTCAAGCGCACCTTGATCGGCAAGGTGGTCAGCGACAAGCGTACCAAGACCGTGACCGTGCTCGTCGAGCGCCGCGTCAAGCATCCCATCTACGACAAGATCATGATCAAGTCGAGCAAGTACCACGCCCATGACGAAAATGGCGAGTACAAGATGGGCGACACCATCGAGATCACGGAAAGCCGTCCGCTTTCCAAGACCAAGAACTGGGTGGCTACGCGCCTGGTGCAAAAGGCCGCACTGGTCTAAGCCTTATCGGCTCCCGGGCAGCAATGCCGCTGAAAACGACCCACAATGTGGGTCGTTTTTTTATTCCAAGGAGTCAAACATGATCAAAGTCGGTGACCAACTGCCCGCAGCCACGCTGATGGAATATGTGGAGGTCGAGGGCAATGGCTGCAGCATTGGGCCTAACCCCGTCGACGTGCAAAAAGCAGTAGCGGGCAAGACCATCGCGCTGTTCGCCGTGCCCGGCGCATTCACGCCCACCTGCTCCAATAAGCATGTGCCGGGCTATGTGGCCCAGGCCGATGCACTCAAGGCCGCTGGGGTCGATGAGATCTGGTGCCTGGCCGTGAACGACGCCTTCGTCATGGGTGCCTGGGCGCGCGACCAAAAGACTGACGGCAAACTGCGCATGCTGGCCGATGGCGACGCCGCGTTTGCCAAGGCCACTGGGCTGACGCTGGACTTGAACGGCAAGGGGCTGGGGCTGCGCAGCAACCGTTATTCCATGCTGGTCAAGGATGGCAAGGTGGTCAGTCTGAACGTTGAAGGGCCGGGCAAGTTTGAGGTCAGCGACGCCAACACCATGTTGGGCCAGGTCAAGGCTTGAAACGGCCAGAGGCGAATTTGCATCGGTTATTCCGATAACCGCACGCCGTGCAAGCCGGCAGGTTTGCACGGCGTTTGCTATTTAAAATATAGCTTTACGCGCTTATTGCACAAGTGCTGCAGGCCTTGGAGAATCTGAAGCCTAGCCGAGGTCGGTCTTCAGATAATGCGACCCAGCCAGCGGGTTGTGATAGTAGGGCGGTATCTCGACAAAGCCCAGTTCGCCGTACAGTGCGCGCGCTGACTCCATGCCGTCGAGCGTATCCAGCAGCACGCTGGCGTAGCCGGCCTGGCGTGCGGCGTCAAGAATCGCCTCGGCCAGCTGGCGGCCAAGGCCGAAGCCGCGAAATGCCTTACGAACATATAGACGCTTCATCTCGCAGGCATTGGCGTAGTCCACGTTGTCAAGCGGCCTCAGGGCGCAGCAGCCAGCAAGGCTGCCATCGACCTCGGCCAGCAGCAGCAGACCGCGTGGGGCAGCGTATTCGCCTGGCAGTTCGGTCAGCTCTTCTGAGAAGTGCTGAAACTCGAGATCCACGTCCAGGCTATCGGCGTATTCTTGGAAGATGGCGCGTACGCCATCTATCTCATGGGCTTGGACGGGGGTGAATAAACGGATGGAGGGCGACGGATCCACTGCGTGAAAACGGGTCGGTGGTGGGAACGTCCCAGTTTAGTGGCAAGTCAGGCCACGCCAAGCCGAAATACCCACCATGCGAGCGCGGCACTCAGCGTTGCCACCAGTGCAGCGCGGCTTCGTGTTGCCATGTCGTCGCGTGAAGCCGCTACTGGCCGATCCAGCAGCTTGTCGCCATGGAGCATGGAGTTCACTAGATTTCTGCGGCGCAACAGAGCGTAAAAGCCGATGACCAGCACATGCAGGACGACCAGGCCGATCAGCAGGTACTGCCCCACGTCTGAGTGATACCAGGTGGCTTGCCCGACCCATTCGCCCGAGACATAGCGTGCCAGCGGCCCGGCAAACGAAATTTCGTCATCGCTCAACAGGCCGCTGACCACCTGCGCCAGCGAGACGCCCAGCAGTGCGAAGACCGAGAGTGCGCCCAGCGGCGAATGGCCAACCGCCTCGTCGCCGTCTTGGCCACGCAAGTAGCGCCACAGGCGCGTGGGCGAATACATAAAGCTGGTAAAGCGCGACCAATGCCCGCCCACCAAGCCCCAGGCCAGGCGAAATACCAGCAGCGCCAGCATCACTTGACCCAGTTGCAGATGCCATTGCATGGCGTTGCCGCCCACTTTTGCGGTGACGACCAAGGCCACCATGGTGGCTGCCAAAGACCAGTGGAACAAACGCGTGGGCAGATCCCAAACGCGAACCTTGTGCTGCATGACTTACCGAAAGAAAGCAAGAGATAGCGTGAATTGTGCCCAACGGATGCCGGTTGATTGAATATCCGACAGAACCTTGGGGCCGCACATAGGCGTTTTACGTCGCGTGTGGATACTGCGCGCTGCATGGCTAGCATTGTCGGCCATGCCCATCCCAACAACCAACCCATCCCATGACACTCAAGACCCTCGTTTTTTCCGTCGCCACCGCAGCTGCCACCGTGCTGGCTCTGCCCGCCAATGCCCAGTTCGCCAAGGCCGAGGACGCCATCAAGTACCGCCAGAGCAGCTTGTTTGTGATCGGCGAGCATTTCGGCCGTATCGGCGCCATGGTCAACGGCAAGCTGCCTTTCGATGCCAAGGCTGCGCAAGAAAACGCCGACATTGTGGCTGCCATGGCAGCGCTGCCCTGGGCTGGCTTTGGGCCGGGCACCGACAAGGGCGCGAAGCACAAGGCAAAACCCAGCGTGTGGACTGAGCAGGCGAAGTTCAAGGAGCATGCGCAGACCTTCCAGACGGAAGCCGCAAAGCTGGCTGCGGCGACGAAGAGCGGTGACCTGGCTCAGATCAAAACCGCCTTCGGCCCCGCAGCGCAGTCGTGCAAGACCTGCCACGATGCATTCCGCAATCGTTGATTTGCTACAAATAATGTAGCTTGTTGCGCTTTATTCATAAGCGCAAATGGCCGATTTCGCTAAGGAAATCGGCCATTTTTGCGGGCGTTCAGGCCTCGGCCAGCAACTTTTCAATCAAGCGGTGCAGCTCGGCGAAGTCGGGCGCGCCGACATAACTTTTCACGATCTCGCCGCGCTTGTTGACGATGTAGGTCGTGGGGGTGAGCTTCACGTCGCCCCAGGCCTTGGCCACGGCGCCAGTGTTGTCTATGGCTACCTTGAAGGGCAGCTTGCGTGTCTCGGTGAAGTTCACCACGTAGCTAGGCGGGTCATAGCTCATGGCCACGGCCAGGGTCTCAAAACCGTGGCCCTTGTACTTGTCGTAGGTGGCAATGATTTCGGGCATCTCGGCCACGCAGGTGGTACAGCTGGTGGCCCAGAAGTTCACGAGCGTGACCTTGCCCTTGAGGTCGGCCGTGGTCTGCTGCGAGCCGTCAAGCAGCACAAAAGTCGATTGCGGCGCCACGGACTGGCCCGAGCCCAGAACCACCACGGCCCCAATGGCGGCGCATGCCACAAGTGTGCCCGCCGCCAGCCATTTCTTGATCTGCATATCCTGTTCCTCTTGCAGCGCCCAGTGCGGGTGCCGTTTACGTTGCAATTGTGCCGCAGCGGGTGATCCGCCTCGATGGGAATGGGATTGCGTCGCTGGCGAGAAGTTTCCTGCCGCCAGATTCAATGTCAGCGTGTCGGCGACTGCACCTGAGGGTGTTGGTGGATACTCTCCTATGTGCCGCGTTGTATTACGTTGTATTAACTAGGCACGGTGATAATGCTAAAGCTTGCTTCCTGCCATGAATACCCGCCTCCTCATCATTGCCCATGCCCCGCTGGCACATGCGCTGCGCGACTGTGCCATGCACGTGTTTCCCGATTGCGCGGACGATGTGCTGGTGCTGGATGTGCCACCACATGAGCCGCCCGAGCAGACACTGGCCGCAGCGCGCACCCTGCTTGCCGCCCATGGCCAGGCGCCGGTACTGGTGCTGTCCGATGTGCTTGGCGCCACGCCCTGCAATGTGGCGCAGCGTCTGGTTGATGGCGTGCAGTCGCGCCTGATCGCCGGTGTGAATCTGCCCATGCTGCTGCGTGCCTGGTGTTACCGTTCAGAGCCCCTGGATGTCCTGGTGGAGCGTGCACTGGCCGGTGCCACCCAGGGGGTGGTGCAGGTCAATCCCGACACTGCCGCCGCCGCCCCATTGACTTGCCACCCATGATCAAGAACAGCATCACCATCAGCAACAAGCTGGGCCTGCACGCTCGCGCCTCGGCCAAGCTCACCAAACTCGCTGGCAGTTACCCGTGCGAGGTGTGGATGAGCAAGGGCGAGCGCCGCATCAACGCCAAGAGCATCATGGGCGTGATGATGCTGGCCGCGGGCCTGGGTTCTCAGGTCGAGGTGGAGACGGATGGAACACAGGAGCAGGAGGCCATGGAGGCCTTGCTGACCCTCATCGACGGCAAGTTTGGCGAAGGCGAATAGCCAGCAGTGAGGCGCACATGAGCTTTTCCATTCACGGCTTGGCTGTTGCGCGCGGAATTGCCATCGGGCGTGCGGTGCTGGCCACGTCCAGCCGCCTGGAGGTGGCGCATTACTTCATCGAACCAAGCCAGGTGCAGGCCGAGATTGCGCGTGTGCGCAGCGGCCGCAATGCAGTGATCGAGGAGCTGCAGCGCCTGCGTGCCGACCTGCCGGCCGACGCGCCGTCAGAGCTCGCGGCGCTGCTGGATGTGCACCTGCTGCTGCTGCAGGACGAGATGCTGGTCAGTGGCGTCAAGCACTGGATCACCGACCGTCTCTACAACGGCGAATGGGCACTGACCACGCAGCTGGAGATCATCAGCCGCCAGTTCGACGACATGGATGACGAGTATCTGCGCGAGCGCAAGGCCGATCTGGAGCAGGTGGTGGAACGCATTTTGCGCCGCATGAAAGGTGTGGCCAGTCCCGTGGCGCCACCGCCGCGCAGCCCACGCCGCCAGGCCGAGGCCGGTGCCGAGGCCGAATACCTGCAGGGCGACGCCGCGGATGTGCCGCTGGTGCTGGTGGCGCACGACCTTTCGCCGGCCGACATGCTGCAGTTCAAGCAAAGCGTGTTTGGTGGCTTCATCACCGATGTGGGGGGCAAGACCAGCCACACGGCGATCGTCGCACGCAGCATGGACATCCCGGCCGTGGTGGGTGCGCGCGGCGCGAGCCAGCTGGTGCGCCAGGACGACTGGATCATCATCGATGGCGATGCGGGCGCGATCATCATCGATCCCTCGCCCATCATCCTGGCCGAATACAGCTTCAAGCAGCGCCAGATTGCCCTGGAGCGCGAGCGCCTGGCGCGCCTGCGGCACACACCGGCGGTAACGCTCGATGCTCAGGCCATCGAGTTACTGGCGAATATCGAACAGCCGGGCGACGTTGCCTCTGCGCTGCGCGCGGGTGCGGAGGGCGTTGGTTTGTTCCGCAGCGAGTTTCTATTCATGGGGCGCAGCGGCCCCCTGCCCGATGAGGAGGAGCAGTATCAGGCCTATCGCGAGGCGGTGCAGGGCATGCAAGGCCTGCCCGTGACCATACGTACCATCGACGTGGGTGCCGACAAGCCGCTGGACAAGGCGCACAAGGACAGCTCGCTCAATCCCGCGCTGGGCCTGCGGGCGATTCGCTGGAGCCTGGCCGATCCGGCCATGTTTCGTACCCAGCTGCGCGCCGTGTTGCGCGCGGCGGTGCACGGGCCGGTCAAGCTGCTGTTTCCCATGCTCGCCCATGTGAGCGAGATCCGTCAGACGCTGGCCCAGGTCGATCTGGCGCGCGCCGAACTCGATGCGCGCGGGGTGGTCTATGGCCCGGTGCAGCTGGGCGCGATGATAGAGGTGCCGGCGGCTGCACTCATGGTGCAGCAGTTTCTGCACTATTTTGACTATCTGTCGATCGGCACCAATGACCTGATCCAGTACACGCTGGCCATAGACCGGGCCGATGAGTCGGTCGCCGATTTGTACGACCCGCTGCACCCCGCCGTGCTGCGGCTGGTGGCGGATGTGATTGCCGCTGGAGCGCACCAGGGCAAGTGTGTCAGTGTCTGCGGCGAGATGGCCGGCGATGTGGGCATGACCCGGCTGCTGCTGGGCCTGGGCCTGCGCAGTTTTTCCATGCAGCCGGCGCAGATCCTGGCCGTCAAACAAGAGGTGTTGCGTGCCGATGCGCGCAAGCTTGCCGACTGGGCGCAGCAGGTGCTGGCGTCGGATGATCCGGCGAGCTATCTGCAGGCTGCCTGATTCGGCTGTCAGGAGGCGAGGCGCCTGGCGAGTTGCTGTCCCAGCACGAGTGCGGCATCACTCCAGCTGCTGTGGATGCCTAGGCTGGCCAGATCCACGGTCTGCAGCCCGGCATAACCGCAAGGGTTGATGCGGGAAAAGGGCTCCAGATCCATGGCGACGTTCAATGCCACACCGTGGTAGGTGCAGTGACGCGACACCTTGATGCCAATTGCGGCGATCTTTCCCAGGCCACTGAAGTCTGGCTGCGGCAGTGCGCTGCCGGCCGTGCGCTTCTGGGGCCGTTGCGCGAGCATGCTGTGTCCGCCAGGATCGTCCAGGCGCACGTAAATGCCGGGAGCGCCAGCCACCCGGTGTCCGGTAATGCCAAAGTGCGCCAGGGTGCGGATTACCGCGTCTTCAAGGCGGTACACATATTCCTTGACGTAGTAGCCGGCACGCTGCAGATCGAGCAGCGGATAGGCCACCACCTGCCCGGGCCCATGGTGCGTCACCTGCCCCCCACGGTTGGTGGCTATTACAGGGATGTTGCCAGGCGCCAGAATGTGGGCATTTCTACCGGCAAAGCCTTGTGTGTAGATCGCTGGATGCTCGCAAATCCATAGCTCGTCGGCAGTGTCGCTGGTGCGCTCGGCAGTGAAGCGCTGCATCGCCGCCACCGTCTCGCCATAGTCCACCCGGCCTAGGATGCGCGGCTGCAGCGGCGGGATCGTCACAGTACGACCTTGACCATGGGGTGCGAGGACAGCGCGCGGTACAGGTCATCGAGCTGCTCACGGCTGGTGGCCGTGACCGTGATGGTCACGCCAAGATAGTTGCCCGCCCGGCTGTCGCGCAGCTCGATGGTGGAGGCATCAAAGTCTGGGTCGAAGCGGCGCGCCAGCTCAATGACGGCGTGCACGAAGCCGTTGACATTGGCGCCCATGACCTTGATGGGGAAGCGCGATGGGTACTCGATCAGGGAGTCCTTGCGCGGGTCTGATGCAGGGGTGTCGGGGGGCGTGGTCATGGCGGGGTCTTCCGGATCCTGTAGAGGCGAGTGGCAAGCGTGTCACGTTGTCAACATGACAGCCCAAGCGGCCATGCATCTCGCCGTAAACGTTGGCATGCAACGACAGCGCAGGGCCTTGCAGGCTTGGCGCGTCACCTATTGACTATGAAATTGTGGCGCATGCGGGGTTTTTACCTATAATGAAGGGCTTTGTGAGAATCCAGATCCGTGGCGCAGGCATCCACCCGCGAGAAAGTGACCGCCTCTCAGGCTGAATCTGAGGTTGAAGATCAAGACTTCAAGCCCCTGACGGCGCAGCAGGCTCAGGAGTGGCGCAGGCGTCAATTGCCTCTGTCGGTTTGGCGTATCGTCGCCATCCAGGCGCTTGTGGGTGTGCTGGTGACGCTGCTGGCCTGGTGGTTGGCGGGACGCGCTGCAGTGGCCTGGTCGGTGGCTTATGGGGCCTTGTCGGTGGTGTTGCCTGCGGCGCTGTTTGCACGCGGCATGGCGCGCAAACGCACATCGGCCGGGGCTGCCATGGCGGGCCTTTTCGGCTGGGAGCTGGTGAAGATTGCCTTGACTGTCGCCATGCTGGCGGCGGCGCCCAGGCTGGTGCCGGGGCTTAGCTGGCTGGCATTGCTGGTTGGCATGGTGGTGACGATGAAAACGTACTGGGTTGCGCTGCTGGCGCGGCCTGGTGTCCGACGAACCGATTGATATTTGAGAGAAGAGTTGTCCGATGGCCGCAGAAGCGAATGCACCGACCGCCAGTGAATACATCGTTCACCACCTGCAGCACTTGCAGAACGTCAAGCAGGGGTTCATCGTTGACTTTTCGGTGGTCAACATAGACTCCATCGTCGTTGGCCTGCTGCTTGGCGCGTTGATGCTGCTGATCTTCTGGTCGGCTGCGCGCAAGGCCAGTTCGGGTGTACCGGGTCGTTTCCAGGCTGCGGTCGAAATCCTGGTCGAAATGGTGGACAACCAGGCCAAGGCCAACATCCACAACGCGCAGAGCCGCAAGTTCATTGCCCCCTTGGCGCTCACCGTGTTCGTCTGGATCTTTTTGATGAACGCCATGGACATGCTGCCCGTGGATCTGCTGCCTGTTTTGTGGCAGGGAGCGACTGGCGATCACCACGCGGTGTTGCGCGTCGTGCCCACGGCCGACCTGTCCACGACACTGGGCCTGTCCACCGCAGTGTTGTTGCTGTGTTTCTATTACAGCATCAAGATCAAGGGCCTGGGCGGCTGGATCCATGAGCTGTTCACGGCGCCGTTTGGTACCAGCAAGAACCCGCTGTTTGCCGTTATTCTGGGTGTGGTGAATTTCGCCATGCAGCTTATCGAATACCTTGCCAAGACGGTTTCGCACGGCATGCGACTGTTTGGCAACATGTACGCTGGCGAGTTGGTGTTCATGCTGATCGCCCTGATGGGTGGTGCGGCAGCTATGTCACTCTCTGGTGTGTTGCTCCCCTTGGGGCACATCATCGCGGGCTCGATCTGGGCGATCTTTCACATACTGATCATCACCCTGCAAGCCTTCATTTTCATGATGCTGGCGCTGATTTACCTCGGCCAGGCGCATGACGCTCACTGAGCTTTTCCTTTCCTTTCTCAACCTTCCTTTCTTTTCACACTAGGAGTCATCATGGAAAACATTCTCGGCCTCGTCGCTCTGGCTTGCGGTCTGATCGTTGGTCTCGGCGCTATCGGCGCTTCGATCGGTATCGCTCTGATGGGTGGCAAGTTCCTGGAATCGTCCGCTCGCCAGCCTGAGCTGATCAACGAGCTGCAAACCAAGATGTTCATCTTGGCCGGTCTGATCGACGCGGCCTTCCTGATCGGTGTGGCCATTGCCCTGCTGTTCGCTTTCGCCAACCCCTTCGTCCTGGCCTAAGCACTCCGATCAACGCCCACGAATAGAAAGGTGTTGCCGTGAGTATCAACGCGACCCTGTTCGTTCAGGCCATAGTCTTCCTGATTTTGGTGTGGTTCACGATGACCTTCGTGTGGCCCCCGATCGCCAAGGCTTTGGATGAGCGAGCACAAAAAATCGCCGATGGTCTCGCTGCGGCTGACAAGGCCAAAACCGAACTCGCCGCTGCCGACCAGCGCGTGAAGAAGGAATTGGCTGCTGCCAGCAACGAAACCGCCACGCGCCTGGCCGACGCCGAACGCCGCGCCCAGGCCATCATCGAAGAGGCCAAGACGCGCGCTACCGACGAAGGCAACAAGATCGTCGCAGCCGCCCGTGCCGAGGCTGAGCAGCAGGCCATTGCCGCCCGTGAGGCCCTGCGCGAGCAGGTGGCCGCATTGGCCGTCAAGGGCGCCGAGCAGATTCTCCGCAAGGAAGTCAATGCCGGCGTGCACGCCGATCTGCTCAATCGCCTCAAGACCGAGCTGTAAGGACAAAGCAACATGGCAGAACTCGCCACCATTGCCCGCCCTTACGCCGAGGCGCTCTACAAGGCCTGTACCGGTAAGGCCGGCACGGATCTTGGCGGCGCCGCAGCCTGGGTGGACGAGCTGGCGGCGATTGCCGCCAACCCTCAATTGCGACAGTTGCTGGACAACCCCAAGGTGTCGGCCGAGCAGCTGTTTGGGCTCATCACCGCTGTGGCACGCTCGGCCTTGCCAGGCATGGCGCACAACTTCCTGCGTACGTTGATCGACAACGGCCGTGTGCAGGTGCTGCCCGAGATTGCGACGCAGTTCCGCGCGCTGGTCAATCAGGGCAAGGGCTCTTCCGACGCCGTCGTCTACAGCGCCTTCCCGCTGGATGCCAACGCTCTGGCCGAACTCGGCGCCACGCTGCAAAAGCGTTTCGGCCGTGTGCTCAATCTCTCCGTGCAGACGGACGAATCGTTGATCGGCGGTGTGCGTGTGGTGGTCGGCGATGAGGTGCTCGACACTTCCGTCAAGGCTCGTCTGGAACAAATGAAAGCGGCCCTCGTCGCCTGATCGGGCGTTGGGGCCTGGGCTTATTAAAGAAAGAAGGAAAGAGTCATGCAACTCAATCCCGCAGAAATTTCTGAACTGATCAAGAGCCGCATCGAAGGGCTGGCTGCCAGCAGCGACATCCGCAACCAGGGCACCGTGGTGTCCGTGACCGACGGTATCGTGCGCATTCATGGCCTGTCCGACGTGATGCAGGGTGAAATGCTGGAGTTTCCCGCCGACGCGGATGGCCAGCCCAGCTACGGCCTGGCGCTGAACCTGGAGCGCGACTCCGTGGGCTCCGTGATCTTGGGCGGCTACGAGCACATCTCCGAAGGCGACACCGTCAAGTGCACGGGCCGTATTCTGGAAGTGCCGGTGGGCCCCGAGCTGGTGGGCCGCGTGGTCAACGCGCTGGGCCAGCCTATCGACGGCAAAGGCCCGATCAACGCCAAGATGACGGACGTGATCGAGAAGGTCGCGCCCGGCGTGATCGCTCGCCAGTCAGTGGATCAGCCGCTGGCCACTGGCCAGAAGTCGATTGATTCCATGGTGCCCGTCGGCCGTGGCCAGCGCGAGCTGATCATTGGCGACCGCCAGACTGGCAAGACGGCCGTGGCCATCGACGCCATCATTGCCCAGAAGGGCCAGGGCGTGACCTGTATCTACGTCGCCATCGGCCAGAAGGCTTCGTCGATCAAGAACGTGGTGCGCGCGCTGGAGCAAGCCGGTGCGATGGACTACACCATCGTCGTCGCCGCCTCGGCCTCCGAGTCCGCAGCCATGCAGTACGTCTCGGCCTACTCCGGCTGCACCATGGGCGAGTACTTCCGCGACCGCGGCCAGGACGCGCTGATCGTCTATGACGACCTGTCCAAGCAGGCCGTGGCTTACCGTCAGGTGTCGCTGCTGCTGCGCCGTCCGCCGGGCCGCGAAGCCTTCCCTGGCGACGTGTTCTATCTCCACAGCCGCCTGCTCGAGCGTGCCGCCCGCGTGAACGCCGACTATGTCGAAGCCTTCACCAAGGGCGAGGTCAAGGGCAAGACGGGTTCGCTCACGGCCCTGCCGGTGATCGAAACCCAGGCCGGCGACGTGTCCGCCTTCGTGCCGACGAACGTGATCTCGATCACCGACGGCCAGATCTTCCTGGAAACCAGCCTGTTCAACGCCGGTATCCGCCCCGCCATCAACGCCGGTATCTCGGTGTCGCGCGTCGGTGGTGCTGCACAGACCAAGCTGATCAAGGGCCTGTCCGGCGGTATTCGTACCGACCTGGCGCAGTACCGTGAACTGGCCGCGTTCGCGCAGTTTGCCTCCGACCTGGATGAAGCCACGCGCAAGCAGCTGGATCGCGGCGCTCGCGTGACCGAGCTGCTAAAGCAGCCCCAGTACAGCCCGCTGCCCATCAGCCTGATGGGTGCCTCGCTGTTCGCGGTGAACAAGGGCTTCCTGGACGACGTGGACGTGAAGAAGGTTCTGGCTTTCGAATCGGGCCTGCACCAGTACCTCAAGACCAGCTGCGCGGCACTGCTGCAGCGCCTGGAAGACAACCGTGCGTTCGACAAGGAAGGCAAGGACGAGGCCGAACTGACGCAAGCCATCACCGCGTTCAAGAAGTCCTTCGTTTAATCCGGACGAGGAACCGACATGGCAGCAGGCAAGGAAATACGCGGCAAGATCAAATCGGTGGAAAACACCAAGAAGATCACCAAGGCCATGGAAATGGTGGCTGCGTCCAAAATGCGCAAGGCGCAGGATCGCATGCGCGCCGCCCGTCCCTACGCCGAGAAGGTTCGCAATATCGCGGCCCATCTCGGCCAGGCCAACCCCGAGTACGTTCACCCCTTCATGAAGGCGAACGATGCAAAGGCCGCCGGCGTCATCGTGGTCACCACGGACAAGGGGCTGTGCGGTGGCATGAACACCAACGTGCTGCGCGCCGTCACCAGCAAGCTGCGAGACCTGCAGACCGCTGGGGTACAGGTGCAAGCGGTGGCCATCGGCAACAAGGGTCTGGGTTTTCTCAACCGCGTGGGTGCCAAGGTGGTCGCGCAGTCCATCGGCTTGGGCGACACGCCGCATCTGGACAAGCTCATTGGCCCGGTCAAGGTGCTGCTGGACGCTTACGCTGAAGGCAAGATCAATGCGGTGTACCTGGCGTACACCAAGTTCATCAACACCATGAAGCAGGAATCGGTGGTGGAGCAGTTGCTGCCCCTCTCGTCCGAGCAGCTGCAGGCCAACAAGTCCGGTCATGGTTGGGACTACATCTATGAGCCCGACGCGCAGAGCGTGATCGACGAGCTGCTGGTGCGTTATGTCGAGTCGCTGATCTATCAGGCAGTGGCAGAGAACATGGCGTCCGAGCAATCGGCGCGCATGGTGGCCATGAAGGCCGCCACCGACAACGCGGGCAACGTCATCAACGAGCTCAAGCTGGTCTACAACAAGACGCGCCAGGCCGCGATCACGAAAGAACTTTCGGAGATCGTCGCCGGTGCGGCGGCAGTTTAAATTTCTGGAGCAAACAAATGGCTCAAGTACAAGGCAAGATTGTTCAATGTATCGGCGCCGTGGTGGACGTGGAGTTCCCGCGCGACCAGATGCCCAAGGTCTACGATGCCCTGAAGCTCGAAGGCTCGGCCCTGACGCTGGAAGTGCAGCAGCAGCTGGGTGACGGCATCGTGCGTACCATCGCCCTGGGTTCGTCCGACGGCCTCAAGCGCGGCATCATGGTGACCAACACAGGCAACCCCATCACCGTGCCAGTTGGCAAGGCGACGCTGGGCCGCATCATGGACGTGCTGGGCAACCCCATCGACGAGCGTGGTCCCGTCAGCCAAGAGTTGACCGCCTCGATCCACCGCAAGGCCCCGGCCTATGACGAACTGTCGCCCTCGCAAGAGCTGCTGGAAACCGGCATCAAGGTGATCGACCTGGTGTGCCCGTTCGCCAAGGGCGGCAAGGTGGGCCTGTTCGGCGGCGCCGGCGTGGGCAAGACCGTGAACATGATGGAGCTCATCAACAACATCGCCAAGGCGCATAGCGGCTTGTCCGTGTTCGCCGGTGTGGGCGAGCGTACCCGCGAGGGCAACGACTTCTACCACGAGATGAGCGACTCCAACGTCGTGGTGCAGGAAGACCTGTCCCAGTCCAAGGTGGCCATGGTCTACGGCCAGATGAACGAGCCCCCGGGCAACCGCCTGCGCGTGGCCCTGACGGGTCTGACGATCGCCGAGTCCTTCCGCGACGAGGGCCGTGACGTGCTGTTCTTCGTGGACAACATCTACCGCTACACCCTGGCCGGCACCGAAGTGTCCGCCCTGTTGGGCCGTATGCCCTCCGCCGTGGGCTACCAGCCGACGCTGGCCGAGGAAATGGGGCGCCTGCAAGAGCGCATCACGTCCACTAAGGTTGGTTCGATCACCTCGATCCAGGCCGTGTACGTGCCCGCCGACGACTTGACCGACCCGTCGCCTGCCACCACCTTTGCCCACCTGGACTCCACCGTGGTGCTGTCGCGTGACATTGCCGCGCTGGGTATCTACCCGGCCGTGGATCCGCTGGATTCGACCAGCCGCCAGCTCGACCCCCATGTGGTCGGCGACGAGCACTACAACGTGGCCCGCCAGGTGCAGGGCACGCTGCAGCGCTACAAGGAACTGCGCGACATCATCGCCATCCTGGGCATGGACGAACTGGCACCGGAAGACAAACTCACCGTGGCTCGCGCGCGCAAGATCCAGCGTTTTCTGTCGCAGCCGTTCCACGTGGCCGAAGTGTTCACGGGCTCGCCCGGCAAGTACGTGCCATTGTCCGAGACCATCCGTGGTTTCAAGATGATCGCCGCGGGCGAGTGCGACCACCTGCCCGAGCAGGCCTTCTACATGGTTGGCACCATCGACGAAGCCTTCGAGAAGGCCAAGAAGCTGGCGTAATGCTTGCTGCCTGGGGGGCCAGCGCCAAGCCGGCCCTTGGGTACGCAGAACGCTTAGCGCATCACGCTCAACCGAAGGAGTCTCCATGAACACCATCCACGTCGATGTGGTCAGTGCCGAAGAGTCCATCTTCTCCGGCGAAGCGCGCTTTGTTGCGCTGCCGGGCGAGGCGGGCGAACTGGGTATTTTTCCGCGCCACACTCCGCTTATCACGCGCATCAAGCCGGGTTCGGTGCGCATCGAGTTGCCAGATGGCAAAGAGGAATTTGTTTTTGTCGCCGGTGGCATCCTCGAAGTGCAGCCCAACTGCGTGACGGTGCTGTCCGACACCGCAATCCGTGGTGCCGACCTGGACGACCAGAAGGCACAAGAAGCCAAGTCCGCTGCCGAAGAGGCGCTGAAGAACGCCAAGAGCGAGATCGATCTGGCACGTGCCCAGTCCGAACTCGCCATCATGGCAGCGCAAATTGCCGCACTGCGCAAGTTCCGTCAGAAGCATTGAGGTGACTGCATTGGCCGAACCATCGAGGAATCGGCTCAATGTCTAAAAAGGGGGCGCTTGAAGCGCCCCTTTTTTTGCTTCGTGCTGGCGCCGACGCACTCAAAGCGAAACCACGGGATCATCCGGCAGCTCATTGCCGAATTCATCAGTGCCGCGCGGAAAGTGTTTCACCAGCAGGGCGGAGACCGCCGCGAGTGCCTCGGTCAGACCGTCCTCGTAACGTTCGTCGCGAAAGGCCTTGGTCATGCCCTGCACCATGGTGTGCCAGGTGGCTGCTGGCACATGCCGTGTCAGCCCGCGATCGGCCACGATTTCGATGGCGTGATCAGCCAGCAGCAGGTAGATCAGCACGCCGTTATTGCACTCCGTGTCCCAGACGCGCAGTTTGCCGAACTGGGTGACGGCGCGCTCGCGGGCACCGGCGCCGCGCCAGATGTAGGACAGCGGCAAGCCGCCCTCGACACAGATGCGGATCTGGCCGCTGTGGCGGCGTTCACTGGCTGCGATGCGCTGCGCGAGTCGTTGCAACAGCTGGGGAGGGAGGGCTTGGTGCAGGCCGCCATCGGCCCAACGATGCCGCAGCAAGCGGGTAAGGCCGCGCCAAATCGAGGGTGGATGGTGTGTCGTCATGCTTGTACTGTTACCGTCGTTGCCCGTCTACCAGTCGCCCGAAGCGCCGCCGCCGCCAAAATCACCGCCGCCGCCCGACCCGAAACCACCACCGCCAATGCCCCCGCCGGAGCCGCCGCCCCAGCCACCGCCACCACCCCATCCTCCGCCGTGTCCGACGATGGGGAGGTTGCGCCCCGCAAAGAGCCAGGTGTAGAGCAGCGCAGCAAGCGCCGCGCCCGCAGCCAACAGCCAACTGGCGGTGACGAGAAATGCCAACAGGCCCGCCCCGCCACCCATCACCACGCCACCGAAGCGCGCGCCGAATACCCGCCGCAGCACCGGGCCGACCACCATGACGCCGAAAAACAAGAAGATGGCCAGATCCGGCCATGCCACATCGGCCTGTTGCGGCTCGCTGCGCGCCTGCCTGGCGTCTTCTGGCTGGGGCAGGTTCTCGCCGGCGATACGTGCGCCAATTTGCTGCACGGCGGCATCTAGTCCACCGGCAAAGTCGCCGTCGCGAAAGCGTGGCTTCATGGCGGTGTCGATGATGCGTGCTGCGGCAATGTCGGGTATGGCTCCTTCAAGCGTCTTGGCTACTTCGATGCGCATGCGCCTGTCGTCCTTGGCCACGAGTACCAGCACACCGTCCCCCACGCCCTTGCGACCAATCTTCCAGGCATTGCCCACGCGGTTGGCAAAGGCGGCAATGTCTTCGGGGGACGTGGTGGGAACCATCAATACCACGACCTGAGAGCCGTGCTGCTGCTCGATGGCGGCCAGCTTTGTCTCCAGTGCCTGCCTTTGTTCTCCACTGAGGGTACTCGTCTCGTCGATCGCACGCGCGGATAGCGCAGGAATCGCACGCAGTGGCTGAGCCACGGCGGAGAGAGTGCCGGTAGCTATTATAAATATAGCTATCAGCGCTTGAAAGACAAGCGCTAGGGGCATAATTTGATTGGTTTGATCAGGGTTTGGAAGCGGGCGCAGGATTGGAGAAATCCACCTTCGGCGGTGTGCTGATCTGTGCTTCGTTCTGTACCGTGAAGCTGGGCTTGGCGCTGTAGCTGAAGACCATGGCCGTGAGATTGGTGGGGAAGCTGCGCGCAAGCACGTTGTATTCCTGCACCGACTGTATGTAGCGGTTGCGCGCCACGGTGATGCGGTTTTCGGTGCCCTCCAGTGTTACCCGCAGGTCGCGGAAGGCCTGGTTGGCCTGCAGTTGCGGGTAGCGCTCGGCCACCACCATCAGGCGCGATAGTGCACCGGACAGTTCGCCTTGGGCCTGCTGGAACTTGTTGAAGGCCTCGGGATTGTTCAGCGTCTCGGGCGATACCTGTATGGACGTGGCCTTGGCGCGTGCCTCGATGACCTTGGTGAGCGTTTCCTGCTCGAAGTTGGCCTCGCCCTTCACGGTGGCGACGATGTTGGGCACCAGATCGGCGCGGCGTTGGTACTGGTTCAACACCTCGCTCCACGCGGCCTTGGACTGCTCGTCCAGGCGTTGAAAATCGTTGTAGCCACAGCCGGATAAAAACAGCGCGGCGACGATGATGGCGAATAGTCTTTGCATAGTGGTATCTGATAATCAGGACGGGTAGGGCAGATGGAGTGCGCTGCCGGCATTGTGCATGCGTTGGGACTGGCAGTGACAAGAGTCGCCTCGCTGCCGACAATGCGGCCTCAACGTTTTAATTTCTGCGCCTCATGACCAGATCCTCCCTGCGCGCCGTCTTGGCCGGTAGCCCCGATGAACTCGAATCCGCGTTTTACGACGCCCTGCAACAAGGTGACCTGGAACGGCTGATGGCCTGCTGGTCGGACGAGGATGAGATCGTCTGTCTGCACCCCGGTGGGCCGCGTTTGGTGGGGCCTTTGGCCATACGTGCCACCTATGCGGCGATGTTCGAGCGGGGGGGCTTGCGGGTGCAGCCGACGCAGGTACACCGTGTGCAGGCCCTGTCCAGCAGCGTACACAGCGTGCTGGAGCAGTTGCGCGTGGTGCTTCCAGATGGCGCGCGCGAGGCCTTGGTTAATGCTACCAACGTCTACCACAAGACCCCCAAGGGCTGGCGCCTCGTGGTACACCACGCCAGTGTGGCCGATGGGCAGGTGGCGGGCTTGCCCGCTTCGTCGCCCCACATGCTGCATTGACTGTCATTGTTGATGCTGATTGCGAGCCGAGTCCGGCGCCCGTAACCCCAATACTGATCTACTGCCATGGATGACATCGTCAAGCAGGCCATCGCCAAATGGCCCAATGTGCCGCACTGCTACGGCTGGTTAGGCCTGGATGCCCGGGGTCACTGGTATCTGCGCGATGCCGCCACGCAGACGCAAGGCGGCTTTGACGTGGCCCGTGGCAGTCGGTTGGAGCATGCCAAGCTGATCGAATTCATACAGCGCAACTATGAGTGCGACGCGCGCGGCTGCTGGTACTTTCAGAACGGGCCGCAGCGTGTGTACGTGGAGCTGGAGCTCGCGCCCTGGGTGTGGCGACTGCAGGCGGATGGCGGTGTGCTGTCGCACACCGGCCAGGCAGCCCAGGTACATGAAATGTTGGAGGATGAGATGGGCAGGGTCTACCTGTGCGCCGATATTGGCCTGGGCCTGGTGCATAGCCTGGATGTAGGCCTGGCGGCAGAGGCAGTGGAGCAAGGACGCTGGAGCCCGCGGCCGATCAGGGCCGCAGCGCTGGCACAGGAATTCGGATTTGTCCGCAGCCCCGCAGCAGTCAACCAGCTTCGGCCCTGAACTTGGGGCGGGTCGGCGGTAAAAACAAACAAGCCGATCATGGATCGGCTTTTTTGGCGCGCGGTGGCAGGTGCTTATTTGGCGGAGTTCACAAGGTACTCGACCGCGGCCTTGAAGTCGGCGTCCGAGGCGCTGGAGCCGCCCTTGGGTGGCATGGCGCCCTTGCCGTTGGTGGCGATCTTCAGCACCTCATCAAAGCCCGCTGCCAGGCGCGGCGCCCATGCAGCCTTGTCGCCAAACTTGGGTGCGCCGGCAACGCCGGAACCGTGACAGGCGACGCAGGTCGATTCATATATCTTCTTGCCAACGGCCTGATCGGCACCGCCAGCAGGTGCTGCGGCTGTAGCTGCCGCTGGTGCCGGCGCAGCAGCAGCGGGCGCAGCAGCAGCGGGTGCCGCAGCGGTGGGTGCCGCAGCGGCGTCGCCACCGGGCGCGGCGGGGATGGCGAACTTGGCGCCGGCGGCATTTGCCATATAGGCCACACCACGGGCGATTTCGGTGTCATTGAAGTCGCCACCACCCTGAGGGGACATGGCACCCTTGCCCTTGAGCGCAGACTGAACCAGCGCATCAAAGCCAGTCTTGATGCGCGGCCCCCAGGCGGCGGCATCGCCAAGCTTGGGCGCACCGGCGGCGCCCGTGGCGTGGCATGCCGCGCACTGGCCCTTGAACACCTCTTCGCCAGAGCGCAGTGGACGGTTGGCGTCGCGTACTTCCACGTTACCGACCTTCTGGATGCGCTGCGCTATCGCCATCTCGGGGTTTTCCACGCCGGCATTGGGTTTGTTGCCCGAGGTCACGAACACCACCAGGCCGATGATGATGAAGATCGGCACCACGAAGGCCGTCACGGTGGAGGCCAGGAACTGCTTCGGGTTCTTGATGGCGCCGGTATGTGCTTCGTCGTAGCTGTCGCTCATGGGATCCTCGGGTGGTGTTTTTGTGCTGGCGGCGGAAAGAAAGCGCAGATTATAGGAGCCGCTCCTGCGTCATGCAGGGCACCGGCTTGCGCTTGCTGCAGCCATCAAGAGCGCGCCGCAGCCTCTGTCTCAGTCCAACCCCCACCGAGCACCTTGTACAGCGTGATCTGGTTCTGCAGTTGCAGCAGCCGGGTCTGCACCAGCGCCTGTTCGGTGGCAAACAGCGAGCGCTGCGCGTCCAGCAGATCCAGGTAGCTGGCAACGCCGTTGCGGTAGCGCAGGTCGGACAGTTCAAAGCGCTTGCTGTCGGCCCGCACCTGCGCACGCTGAGCATCAACCTGCTGTTGCAGCGTGGCCTGCCCCGCCAGCGCGTCGGACACTTCGCGGAAGGCCGTTTGAATGGATTTCTCGTATTGCGCCACGGCGATCTCGCGGCCCGCGCGCGCGGACTCCAGGCCGGCCTGGTTGCGCCCGGCGTCGAAGATGGGCAGGGCGAGTTGCGGTGCCAGCGAGAAGCCCCAGGTGCCGCTCTTGAAGAGCCCCGATAGCTCGTTGCTGACCGTGCCCGCCGCCGCCGTGAGCGAGATGCGCGGGAAGAACGCCGCACGCGCCGCGCCGATGTTGGCATTGGCGCCGATCAGCAGCTGCTCGGCCTGGCGTATGTCTGGGCGCCGCTGCAGCAGATCCGACGGCAGACCCGTGGGCAGCGGCTGCATGGGGGCGGCGTCAGCCAGGCGCGTGGACGGCAGGCCACTGCGGATGTCGTCCGGCAGCGGCTGGCCCAGCAGCAGGGCGAGGGCGTTTTCGTCGAGCAGGCGCTGACGTTGTTGCTGTGCGTAGGTGGCACGGGCCGCCTGGGCCAGGCTTTCGGCCTGGTGGTTGTCAAGCTCGGAGCTCACGCCATGCTCCAGGCGCAGGCGCGTGAGCTTGACCGACTCCTCACGCGTGTCCAGCGTGCGGCGCGAGACGTCCAGCAATTCCTCATCGGCCATCAGCGTGAGCCAGCCCGATGCCACGGCCGCCACCAGGCTGATCTGCGCGGACTTGCGTGCCTCGTCGGTGGCCAGGTACTGGGCCAGGGCCTGCTCCTTCAGGGCTCCGATACGGCCGAAGAAGTCGATCTCCCAGGCGGAGACGGCAAGCCCCACCTGGAACTGGTTGGTATATTGGCCATTGGTGACGCTGGGCTGGCGTGTGCCGGTCGCCATGGCATTTACCGTGGGGAACTGGTTGGCGCGTTGTATCTGGAACTGCGCGCGCGCCTGCTCGACGTTGAGCATGGCCACGCGCAGGTCGCGGTTGTTGTCCAGCGCGACGCCGATGAGCCGCTGCAGCCGCGGATCGGTGAAGTATTCCCTCCAGTCGATGTCGGCGGCAGGCCTGGCAGCGGCGGGCGTGCCAGTGCTCTCCAGCGGATAGGCTTGCGGCACGGGCGCTGCGGGGCGTTCATACGTCGGGATGAAGCTGCAGCCGGCCAGCAAGGTGGCGATCGTCAGGGCTGATAGGGCACGCGCCGGGCGCGTGCGGGACAGTTGGTGCTTGTGCATGTTGTGGTACTCCGGCGGCTCTGGTCAGTGCGTGCCGTCGCCATGTTGTAGGGCATGCTTGGCGTCATGCTCCTGCTGGCGCTTGCTTCCCTTGAAGAAGCCGCGCACCAGCACGAAGAACACGGGCACAAAGATCACGGCCAGAACGGTGCCGGTGATCATGCCGCCAACCACGCCGGTGCCGATGGCACGCTGGCTGGCCGAGCTGGCGCCAGAGGCAACAAACAGCGGCACCACCCCCAGCGTGAACGCCAGCGAGGTCATGGTGATGGGGCGGAAGCGCAGATGGGCCGCCTCCAATGCCGCCTCTATGATGCCCTTGCCAGAGGCCTGCAGATCCTTGGCGAACTCGACGATCAGGATGGCGTTCTTCGCCGACAGGCCGATGATGGTCACCAGGCCGATCTGGAAGTACACGTCATTGGCCATGCCGCGCAGCAGCACCGCCAGCACGACGCCCAGCACGCCCAGCGGCACCACCAGCATCACCGAGAACGGGATCGACCAGCTCTCGTACAGCGCCGCCAGGCACAGGAACACGGCCAGCAGCGAGAACGCATACAGCACCATGGCCTGCGAGCCGGCAAGCTTTTCCTCGCGCGACTGGCCCGTCCATTCGAAGCCGAAGCCTTCGGGCAGCTGCGCCGCGAGCTTCTCCATCTCTGCCATGGCATCGCCCGTGCTGTAACCCGGGGCCGCATCGCCGGCGATCTTCATTGCGGGATAGCCGTTGTAGCGCACCGTTTGCATGGCGCCGGTGATCCAGCGCGTGGTAGCAAAGGTGGACAGCGGAATCACCTGTCCCTTGCTATTGAGCACCGGGATGTCGAGCACTGCCTCGGGCTGCATGCGTGCAGCTGCATCGGCCTGCACCACCACGCGCTGCAGGCGGCCCGCGTTCGGGAAGTCGTTCACGTAGGCGGAACCCAGCGCTGTGCCCAACGCGCTGCTGATGCTGTCGTAAGACACGCCCAGCGCGTTGGCCTTGTCGCGGTCGATGTCGATCTGCATCTGCGGCGCGTCTTCCATGCCGTCGGGACGCACACCGGCCAGCACCTTGCTTTGAGAGGCCATGCCGAGCATCTGGTTGCGCGCCGCCAACAGCGCGTCATGGCCCTTGGAACCACGATCCTGCAGGCGGAAGGTGAAGCCCGACGCCGTGCCCAGCTCGGGAATGGGCGGAGGGCTGAGCGTGAAGATGAACGCATCGCGGAAGCCCGAGAGCGCGCCCATCGCGCGGCCGGCAAGGGCCTGCGCGGACTGGTCGGCGCCGGGGCGTTCGCTCCAGTCCTTGAGGGTGATGAAGGAAATGCCGGTGTTTTGCCCCTGGCCGGAGAACGAGAAGCCCGCCACGGTGACGACGTCACGCACCTCGGGCTGCTGGGACATGAACTCCTGCACCGTGCTCAATGCCGCCTCGGTACGCTCCTGAGAAGCGCCCGCGGGAAGCTGGATGTTGGCGAGCACGAAGCCCTGGTCTTCGTTGGGCAGGAACGACGTGGGCAGTCGCGTGTAGACGATGGCCACGGCGCCGACCAGCAGCGCATAGATGACCATCATGCGGCCGCTGCGGCGCAGCAGCTTGGACAGGAAGGACTCGTAGCCGTGCGTCGTGCTCTTGAAGACCCGGTTGAACCAGCCGAAGAAGCCCTTCTTGTCGTGGTGCCCTTCGGCCACGGGCTTGAGCAGCGTGCCGCATAGCGCCGGCGTGAGCGACAGCGCCAGGAAGGCCGAGAACGCGATCGACGAGGCCATGGTCACGGCGAACTGGCGGTAGATGTTGCCCGTGGAGCCGGCGAAGAACGCCAGCGGCACGAACACCACGATCAGCACCACGGACATGCCGACCACGGCGCTGGTGATCTGGCCCATGCCCTTGCGTGTGGCCTCCAGGGGCGACAGCCCCTCCTCGGCCATGATGCGCTCCACGTTTTCCACCACCACGATGGCGTCGTCCACCACGATGCCGATCACCAGCACCATGCCGAACATGGTCAATACGTTGATCGAGAAGCCCAGGGCCAGCAGCACCCCGAAGGTGCCCAGCAATGCCACGGGAACCACGATGGTCGGGATGATGGTGTAGCGGAAGTTCTGCAGGAACAGGAACATCACCAGGAACACCAGCGCGATCGCCTCCAGCAGCGTGTGCACCACCTTCTCGATGGACACCGAGACGAAGGTGGAGGTGTCGTAGGGAATGGAGTACTTCACGCCCTCGGGAAAGAACTTTTGCAGCTCGGCCAGCTTGGCCTTGGTGGCCTTGGCCGTGGCCAGGGCATTGGCCGTGGAAGTGAGTTGCACGCCCATGCCCACGGAGGGCGACCCGTTCAGCTTGGCACTGGTGCTGTAGCTTTGCGCGCCCAGCTCGATGCGCGCCACGTCCTTGAGGCGCACGGTGGAGCCGTCGGTGTTGGCGCGCAGGATGATGTCGCCGAACTGATCGGCGTTGGTCATCTGGCCTTGCACCACGATGGTGGCCGATATGGTCTGGCCAGAGGGGCTGGGCAGGTCGCCAAGGCTGCCTGCAGGCACCTGGATGTTTTGCGCGCGGATGGCGGCGTTGACCTGATCCAGCGACAGGTTGAAGCCCTTGAGCTTGGCGGGGTCGATCCAGATGCGCATGGCGCGTTCGGCACCGAACTGGGTCACGCCACCCACGCCCGGAATGCGCTGCAGCTCGGGCACTATGTTGCGCGCCGCGTAATCGTTGAGCGCATCAATGCTGATATTGGGGTTGTCGGACGTGAGGATGGTGAACAGCAGGAAGTTCGAGCGTGACTTGTCCACGCGCACGCCCTGCTGCGTCACGGCCGCCGGCAGCCGCGGCGTGGCACGCGACAGGCGGTTCTGCACGTCCACCTGGGCCAGGCTGTCGTTGGTGCCGGGCTCGAAGCTCAGCATGATCGTGCCGGTGCCGTTGGCCTGGCTGGTAGTCTCCATATAGGCTAGGCCCGTGGCGCCGTTCATCTCGCGCTCGATGACGGAGAGCACGGAGTCCTCCAGGGTCTGAGCGGTGGCGCCGGGGTAGACCACGGACACCTGGATGGTCGGAGGTGCCACGGAAGGGTACTGCGCAACCGGCAGCTGGGTGATCGAAACCGCGCCGATCACGATGATGAAGATGGCGATCACCCACGCAAAGATGGGGCGCTCAATGAAAAACTTGGCCATGTGCCACGTTCCTTATTCTTTTGGCTTGGCCGGCGTGTCGGCAGGCTGGTTGGCAGCAGTGGATGCGGGCGTCTTGGCTGCACCATTGGCTTGCCATGGCACGGGTTTGACGACGACAGGTTCCCCCGGTTTGCCGCGTGGCAGCTTCTGGAAGCCGTCCACCATGACCTGGTCGCCGGATTTCAGGCCATCAAGCACCACCCAGTTCGAACCCTGGGCCGGCCCGAGCTTGACCGGCCGTGGTGTGACGTGGTTCTCCGCGTCTACCACCATCACGGTGTCTGCCTTGCCGGAGCGCGTGACCGCCTGTTGCGGCAGCAGGATGCCGTTGTCCACCTGCGCCTGCTCCAGGCGCACACGCACGTACAGGCCGGGCAAGAGTGTGCGATCGCGGTTCGGTACCTCGGCGCGCAGCGTGACCTGGCCGCTGGTGGCATCCACCGTGAGGTCGGTAAACAGCAGGCGCCCCAACTGCGGGTAAACACTTCCATCCTCCAGAACCACGCGCACCTTGGCGGCATTGGCGCCGGCCTGCTGGTACTTGCCGCTGGTTACCGCTGCGCGCAGCTTGAGTGCATCCGAGGCCGATTGCGTGAAGTTGATGTACAGCGGGTCGATTTGCTGGATCACTGCCAACTGGGTCGGCGTACCCTGGCCGACCAACGCACCTTCGGTCACCAGGGCGCGGCCTATGCGCCCCGAAATGGGGGCTGTCACCGTGGCGTAGCCCAGGTTGATGCGAGCAGTGGCCACTGCGGCCCTGGCGGCGGCGACGTTGGCCTGGGCGGTCTTTTGGGCCGCGACCGCGTTGTCATAGTCCTGCTTGCTGATGGCATTGACCGCCACCAGTGGGCGGTAACGCTCGGCCAGCGCCCGGCTCTGCGCCAGGCTGGCCTCGGCCTGGGCCACGCCGGCTTCGGCCTGGGCCAGGCTGGCCTGGTAGGGCGCGCTATCGATCAGGAACAAATTTTGACCCGCCTTCACGTCGCTGCCTTCGCTGAAGACACGCTTTTGCAGGATGCCTGCGGCACGTGCACGCACCTCTGCTACACGCGACGCTTCCAGTCGGCCCGGCAATTCGGTGACAAGGCCGATATCGCCCGTCTGGACTGTCACCACACCGACTTCGGGTGCGCGAGGGGCCGCTGGGCCGCCGCCCGGAGAGTCACTGCCTTTTCCGCAGGCAGTCAAGGCCAGCACTGCCGCCAAGGTCATCGATGCAAATAAAACGCGATGATGTTTGGGTGAGGTGCTGCGGGGGGCGCTCTTGTTGTTTGGGTGGAGCATGAAAGTCCTTTGAGACAGATGCGAGAGGCGTCAGGGTCGAATGGAATGATGACATCGCCCGGGGATGATATTCATCTGAATCCGTAATTATACATACATCGATGAATGTATACTTGCGGCTGTTGGGGTTCGATGCAACGGCATTTTCGGGGGGACTCATCACTCATGGCACGACGCACCAAGGAAGATGCCGATGTCACGCGCAACCGGCTGCTCGATGCGGCGGAGAGCGTGTTCTATGAAAAAGGCGTGGCGCGTTCTTCGTTGAACGAAATTGCGCAAGCCGCCGGTGCCACGCGCGGCGCCATCTACTGGCACTTCAAGGACAAGCTGGACTTGTTCAATGCCATGATGGATCGCGTCACCCTGCCAATGGAGGTGGTGTGCGACCTGCAGACCGAATCCGTGCTGGCGGAGCCATTGCAGCGTGTGCGCGGCTTGTTGCAGCGCTTGTTTTCGGTGTTCATGGATGATGCCCACACGCGCCGCGTATTCGAGATAGCGATGTACCGCGTGGAGTATGTGCAGGAGCTACGCGGCGTGCGCGAGCGCCATCAGGCGGCACTTGAGCGGTTGCATGCCCTGCTGGTGGCTGATCTATCGTTGGCGGCGCAGAACGCTGGCCTGGCGTTGTCGATTCCGCCGCAGGATGCGGCACTGGGCCTGCAGGCGTTGTTCGACGGCTTGTTGCAGGCATGGATGCTGAGCGGCGTACGGTTCGACCTCCGTGGTGTGGGCGCTGGTGTAGTCGATGCCTATCTGCGGGGTCTCGGCTTTAAGGCGTAGGCGGCATGCGATAATTCCACGCTTGATGGTGCGCCACCTGGCGTACCCGCAGCGCGGCTGTAGCTCAGTGGATAGAGTATTGGCCTCCGAAGCCAAGGGTCGTGGGTTCGATCCCCGCCAGCCGCGCCAGCAGCATTGCAACACCTCTCGCGTGAGAGCTGCGGTGTCTCAGTTCGCCAAGTGGTCAAAAATTCGTGTGCGATCGGGTTGGTGATGAGAAAAGCTGCTACAATCGAGAATTCATCGGAGGGGTGCCCGAGTGGCTAAAGGGGGCAGACTGTAAATCTGTTGGCTTACGCCTACACTGGTTCGAATCCAGTCCCCTCCACCAGAAATTGTGAGTTGAAGGCGTTGGACCGCGATTGCGCAAGCCCCGGTCTTGCGGGAGTAGTTCAATGGTAGAACCCTAGCCTTCCAAGCTAATGACGCGGGTTCGATTCCCGTCTCCCGCTCCATGTTTGTGAGTTGGTTTTTAGGCTGCGGCCTTGTGATTGCCCATGTGGCTCAGTGGTAGAGCACTCCCTTGGTAAGGGAGAGGTCGCGGGTCCGATTCCCGCCATGGGCACCAAATTCAAAGGTGCGCCCTGCAGGGTGCGCCGGTGTTTGTCGTGCTGATATAGCTTTTTCGGAGTCGAAAAGATGGCAAAAGGTAAATTTGAACGTACCAAGCCCCACGTCAACGTGGGCACGATCGGTCACGTCGACCATGGCAAGACCACGCTGACGGCGGCCATCGCCACGGTGCTGGCCAAGAAGTTCGGCGGCGAAGCCAAGGGCTACGACCAGATCGACAACGCGCCCGAAGAAAAGGCCCGCGGCATCACCATCAACACCTCGCACGTCGAGTACGAGA
>JAFEER010000292.1 GCA_018240985.1 Pseudomonadota bacterium | reverse complement strand
TGCGTCCGCCGCGCCCGACATCCCCGCCGTGGCCGAGCCAACGCCAAAACCCGAGGGCGAGCGCCAGGGCTGGATGGCGCGCCTCAAATCCGGCCTGCGCAAGACCGGCAGCTCGATTGCCACGGTGTTCACCGGCACGCAGATCAACGATGCGCTGTACGAGGAGCTGGAAGACGCCCTGCTGATGGCCGACACCGGCGTGAAGGCCACGCAGCATCTGCTGGCCGACCTGAAGCGCCGCGTGAAGGACACCAAGACCACCGAGCCCGCCGCCGTCAAGGCCCTGCTGGCCGACGCCCTGGCGGATCTGCTCAAGCCCCTGGAAAAACCCCTGGTGATTGGCGAGCACAGCCCAACCGTGATCATGGTGGCGGGCGTGAATGGCGCCGGCAAGACGACATCCATCGGCAAACTGACCCGGCACTTGGCCGACCATGGCGAGAGCGTGCTGCTGGCCGCGGCCGACACCTTCCGCGCCGCGGCGCGCGAGCAGCTGGGCGTCTGGGCCACGCGCAACCTGGTCGAGATCGTGAGCCAGGAAGGCGGCGACCCGGCGGCCGTGAGCTATGACGCCGTCACCGCCGGCCGCGCGCGCGGCAAGGACGTGGTGCTGGTGGACACGGCCGGGCGCCTGCCGACGCAGCTGCACCTGATGGAGGAGCTGAAAAAGATCCGCCGCGTCATCACCAAGGCCGACGCCGGCGCCCCGCACGAGGTGCTGCTGGTGATAGACGGCAACACCGGCCAGAACGCCCTGACCCAGGTGCGCGCCTTTGACGACGCGCTGCAGCTCACCGGCCTGATCGTCACGAAACTGGACGGCACGGCCAAGGGCGGCGTGCTGGCGGCCATCGCGCAGGAGCGGCCGGTGCCGGTCTACTTCATCGGCGTGGGCGAGAAGGTGGAAGACCTGGAGACCTTCAGCGCGCGCGAGTTTGCGCAGGCGCTGCTAACCTGATGAGTCGTCCATGGGCCGCGAGGCCCCTCTTGAAAGGAGAAGCCATGTTTTCCGGTTTGAGTGCATTTCCGCTGACCCCATTGAATGAGTCAGAAATCGACGAAGCGGCGTTCGTCCGGCAGGTCGAGCGCCTGGCGGATGCCGGCGTCGATTCCATCTGCGCGCTGGGATCGACCGGCAGCTATGCCTATCTCACACGCGCCGAGCGCGCGCGCATCGCGCAGCTTGCTGTGCGCCACGCGGGCGACGTGCCGGTGATCGTCGGCATCGGCGCGCTGCGCACGCGTGACGTGCTGAATCTGGCGCAGGACGCGCAGCAGGCCGGCGCAAGCGGCGTGCTGCTGGCTCCCGTGTCCTACCAAAAGCTGTCCCACGACGAGGTATTCGGCCTCTTTGAAGACGTGACCCGATCGCTCTCGGTGCCGCTGTGCGTGTACGACAACCCGGGCACCACGCATTTCGAGTTCAGCGACGAACTGCATGGCCGCATCGCGCAGCTTCCCCATGTCGCCTCGATCAAGATCCCGCCCCCGCCGGCCGACCCCGCAGCGGCACGCGCGCGCATCGAGCGGCTGCGCGCCCTGGTGCCAGCGCATGTGACGATAGGCGTCAGCGGCGACGCCTCTGCCGCCACTGGCCTGCTCGCGGGATGCGACGCCTGGTACTCGGTGATGGCCGGAGTGTTCCCGCGGGTGCCCCTGGCGATCACGCGCGCCGCCCAGGCTGGAAACGCGCAGGAGGCGCGGCGGCTTTCCGATCGGCTGGCACCGCTGTGGGCGCTGTTTGGGCAATACGGCAGCCTGCGCGTCATCGCGACGGCTGCCGAACTGCGCGGACTGGTCTCGGCCCCGAGCCTGCCCCTGCCGGTCAAGTCGCTGGAAGGGGAAGTACGGCAGCGCATCGCTGCCATGCTCGATGAACTGGACGTGGCCTGAAGGTTTGAGCCTACCGCTTTGATCGCGCAGCCGGATCCACCTGCTGCGCCACCCACTGCGCATAGTCCGCCTCGGCCTGCACGCTGTGGCTGAGCAGCTGCGGCACCTCGTAGGGGTGCTGCGCGCGCAGCCAGTCGCGCAAGGCGCCCACCGCCCGCGGCAGCGTCTTGCACACCAGGCGCCATTCGGCGTCCTCGTGCTGCGCGCCCTGCCAGACATAGTGCGAGGCAATCGCCTCCACCTGCACGCAGGCGGCTAGGCGCGCCTGCACGGCGCCGCTGGCGAGGCGCTGCGCGTCGGCCGCGCTGGCGACGGTGGTGGTCACGATGGCGAGCAGTGGCAAGGGGTTTGTGCTGTGCATGGCACGAGTCTGGCACAGGCCGGCATGCAAGGCCGTCAGATGCCAAGCTGCTTGCTCACCAAGACCGCAGGCATTCCGCCGCGATCTCGGTCTGACTCACTCCGGCGCTTTGCCTACGGATTTCGCAGCGCGCAGGAAGTCGAAGTCCACGCCCTGGTCGGCCTGGGTGACGGTTTCCAGGAACAGCTTGCGGTAGCCGCGCTCGGCGGTCGGTTCGACCACCGGGTTCGCTGCGGCGCGGCGGGCCAGCTCTTCGCCAGAGACCAGCAGCGCGATCTCGCGGTTCTGCACGCTTAGGCGGATGCGGTCGCCCGTCTGCACATACGCCAGGGGGCCGCCGATGGCCGATTCGGGCGTGACGTGCAGCACGATGGTGCCAAAGGCCGTGCCGCTCATGCGGCCGTCCGACACGCGAACGATGTCCTTCACGCCGGCACGCGCCAGCTTCTTCGGGATCGGGATGTAGCCGGCCTCGGGCATGCCCGGCGCGCCCTTCGGGCCGATGTTCTTCAGCACGAGGATATCGTCGGCATGGACGTCAAGATCCTCGCTGTCGATGCGGTTGGCAAGGTCGGCGCTGTTCTCGAAGACGACGGCACGGCCCTCGTGCTCCATCAGCTTCGGGTCTGCGGCCGACTGCTTGATGATCGCGCCGCCCGGCGCCAGGTTGCCGCGCAGCACGGCCAGGCCGCCCTGCGGGTAGATGGGCTTGCCGAAGGGGCGCACCACGTCCTGGGCAAAGCCTGGGGCGGCGCGCTCGATCTCCTCGCCCAGCGTGCGGCCGGTCACAGTTAGCGCCTCCAGGCGGAGCAGCGGCTTGAGCTCGCGCAGCAGCGTTGCCATGCCGCCGGCCTTGTGGAAGTCCTCCATGTAGTGCTGGCCGGAAGGTTTCAGGTCGACCAGCACCGGCGTCTCGCGACCGAGGCGGTCGAGTCCGGCCAGGTCGATGTCGATGCCCAGGCGCCCGGCAATGGCCGTGAGGTGGACGATGCCGTTGGTGGAGCCGCCGATCGCCAGCAGCACGCGCAGCGCATTTTCGAAGGCGGCAGGGGTGAGAATCTTGTCGATCGTCAGGCCCTGGCGCGCCAGCGCCACGGCCTGGGCGCCGGTCTGCTCGGCGATGCGGATGCGGTCTGCCGTCACCGCCGGCGGCGAGGCGCCGCCGGGCACGGTCATGCCCAGCGCCTCGGCCACGCAGGCCATGGTGCTGGCCGTACCCATGACCGAGCAGGTGCCGACGCTCGCGACGAGTTGGTTGTTGACGTCGCCGATCTCCTCGGCGTCGATCTCCTCGGCGCGGAACTTGCCCCAGTAACGGCGGCAGTCGGTGCAGGCGCCCACGCGCTCGCCACGGTGGCTTCCGGTCAGCATGGAGCCCGTGATCAGCTGGATGGCGGGAATGCCGGCGGAGGCCGCGCCCATGAGCTGGGCCGGCACGGTCTTGTCGCAGCCGCCGATCAGCACCACCGCATCCATGGGCTGGGCGCGTACCAGCTCCTCGGTGTCCATGGACATGAGGTTGCGCAGGTACATGCTGGTGGGTGCGGAGAAGCTCTCGTGCACCGAGATGGTCGGGAAGTCCATCGGCAGACCGCCCGCGAGCATGACGCCGCGCTTCACGGCCTCGATCAGCTGGGGCATGTTGCCGTGGCAGGGGTTGTAGCTGCTGCCGGTGTTGGTGATGCCGATCACCGGGCGGTCTAGCGCGTCGTCGGTGTAGCCGGCCCCCTTGATGAAGGCCTTGCGCAGGAACAGGGAAAAGCCCTGGTCGCCGTAGTTGGTGAGGCCCTTCTTCAGGCCCTTGGGTGCGTCGCTCATGTTCGTCTACCTTGTGTTTACTCGTCTGCCTTGATGTTCGCGTCGGCGATGACCTTGGCCCACTTTGCCACCTCGGCCCTCAGGCGCTCCTGCGCGGCGGCCGGGGTCAGCGGCGGCTGCAGCACCACGCCCAACTGTGCCAGCTGGGCCTGAACCTCGGGCTTTTGCAGGCTTTTGTAGATCTCGGTGTTCAGGCGCTGCACCACGTCCGCCGGCGTGCCGGCCGGCGCCAGCACGCCGAAGGTGGAGCTCACCTCCAGGTTGGGGAATCCCGCTTCGGCCGTGGTGGGCACGTCGGGCAGGTTAGGGTCGCGCTTGTCGGCGGCGACCGCCATGGCCGTGAGCTTGCCGCCACGGATGAACGGCAGCACGGCCGGGACGGTCTCGGCCATGAACTGGAGCTGCCCGCCCATCAGGTCGGTGATCGCCGGGCCGCTGCCGCGGTACGCGATGTTCGCCGTGCGCAGCTGGTACTGGGTCTTGAGCATCTCCGAGGCCATGCGCTGGGGCGCGCCAGCGCCCGACGAGCCAAAGAAGACCTTGCCGGGGTTCGCCTTGATCTGGGCGACGAGATCCTTGAGGGTCTTGGCCGGATAGCCTGGATGGATTACGAAGACCAGGGGCTCCCGAGTTCTGAGGCCAGGATGCGGCCGATGATGTCGGTCGCGCCGCCGAGCGGGAACGGCACGACCATCTTCACGGTTTTTTCTGGATAGGGCGCCGCCAGGGCCAAGATCGGCATGACCAGGGACGCCCCGCGGCTAGACTTGAACGTCCCGCCTTCGGTCACCCTTACGCAGTAACGTTTCAGTTCGCTCGCTGTGACCAGCTCGCAGCGGGACTTGCACCGGCAGGTGGTAGACCGATCAATCCAGCTTGAGTTCCTTGAGTAGCCGCTCCTCATTGCGGAAGCTAGTCACGGCAAATTCCCTGTACTCCTTAGAACCAAAGTAGTGACCCCTGACAGAATAGTTGGCCAGAACTTTCTTAAATTCCGAGTCCTGCTGAACGTTCTTGATGGCGATATCCAGCTTTTGCACTATGTCGTCAGGCAAGTTTTTGGGGCCGGAAATGCCAACGGGAGAGGGCATATCAAAGCCATAGCCTTCGTCATGCAAGGTGGGAATGCTCTTAAAGTCGCCTGCCTTTTCATTGGCTGCAGTGGCCAGCGCTCGGAACTTCCCCGAGTTCAAGTAAGGAACTATGGTGTTGGATGCGACGATGGAGTCGATGTGACCCGCCATCAAGGCGTTGATGGCTTCTGTGTCTCCTTTGAACGGAATGTGGTTGAATTCCACATCCGATTTTTTGGAGAGCATAGCCATGGCAATATGGTGCGCAGCATATTTGCCAGGCGTTCCGTAGCTAATGCTGCCGGGTTGCTCCTTGGCCTTGTTTATCAGATCGGACAGATTTTTGTACTGCGAAGACGCATTGACTGCAATGATGAAGTCATACGTCATGTACGTTGCGATATAGGTGACATCATCAATGGGGTGGTAGTTGGTTTTCTGAATGTATGGCTGGCGGAAGATGGAAATTGGCGTCACCGCTAGCTTGTAACCATCAGGCTTGGCATTTTTTAGTTCAACCACTCCCATTGCTCCGGCGACACCGGGCTTATTGTCGATGACTACTGGTTGTTTGAGCTGAGCAGAAAGACTCTTACCTACAGCTCGAGCAATCACATCCGTCACACCACCCGCAGAGAACGGAACGATCAGCGTGATAGATCGGGACGGGTAGTCGCTTGCATAGACGCTGGCAGTCACGAGCAGTGCCGTGGTAGCTATTGCCGTTTTGAGTTGATTCGATGTGTTCATGGCTTGTCCTTGTTGTAGCGGTGGGCTACTTACCGATAAAATGGGCAGGGCGCTTTTCCATGAACGAGCGCATGCCTTCCTTGAAATCATGGGTGCGCGCCAATTGCGAAAACTGCAGAAAAACATGGTGCACATGGTCGTTGAAACCTTCGGCCAAACCCATGCGCATCAGGCGTTTGGCACTTTGTACGGCCAAGGGCGCGTTGTTGCAGATCTCCTCAACCACGCCCATGGCCTCGTGCTTTTCCTCGTCGTTGGAGAAACCGAAGTCCACCAAACCAAGCTCAAGGCAACTTGACAAATCGAGCATGCGCCCGGTGAAGATAACCTGCGCGGCCTTAGACCAGCCGAGCATCCGCGGCAGATACCAAGTGCCTCCGGATTCCGGCACTACGCCGCGCTTGACGAAGGCTGGAGACAGCTTTGCCTGTGCACTCATGATCCGGAGGTCACAGCCGAGCGCCAGATCCATGCCGTAGCCAGCTGCGGAGCCGTTGAGCACGCAAATCGTAGGCTTATCCATGTGGTGCAGAACAGTAGGAGGTGCCTTTCTCAGATCCAGATCGACTTGCACGGAGCTGTTGGTCTGCTCCGAACCAATACTGTTGCCTGTCAGTGCATCTTGTATATCCAAGCCCACGCAGAACGCCTTGTCTGCACCTGTTAGCACGACGGCGCGAACTTGCGGATCCTGATTGGCTTGAAGCAAGCTGGCGCCAAGATTGTCCAGCATGGTGCGCGTGATCGCATTGAGGCGTTCCGGCCGATTGAGGGTGATCGTGGCCACATGGCCATCGACTTGGTAGAGAACTTCGTTGTCTGCCATGGCTATTCTTAAAAAGTGAAGGAAAAAAGGCGGTAATACGGCATCCCTCCATCAAGCCCGATGGCGACATATAGAGCTCGCTTGGAAGGAGAAGATGTTTAGTCGAGGCGGATACCACCAATGGAACGGATGACATCACCCCAGCGTTTGTAGTCCGCGTTTACGATGTCAGTGAATTGATCACCTGTTATGCCCGTGTACTGGTAGCCTAGCATGGCCATTGAGCTTTTGAATTGCGGGGCACTGGTTGCCTCGAGAATTGATTGCGAAAGGTGATCGGCCACCTTCGTTGGCATACTTTTGGGCCCGAATACACCATACCACCCTACCATCGACTCAAGGTTCGAATATCCAAGCTCTCGAAAGGTGGGCACATCGGGCAAATTTGGGTCTCGCTTTTCTCCAGTGATAGCGAGAATCTTCATTCTGGGTTTGTCTCCAAGATAGGGAGTCAAAGAACCGATATCTGCAATGGTGGCATCGATATGGCCGCCGATTACATCAGTAGAAGCAGACTGCTTATATGGAACATGACGCAACTTGATGTGGGCAGATTGCATCAAACCTTCACCCAAAAGATGGGCGGATGTGCCGTTGCCAAACGATGCAAAAGAAATACCCTCTGGATTTTTCTTAGCTTCTTCCACATAGTCGTTCAAATTGTTGAATTTCCCCACAGCGGAAACTGCCAGCGCTATGGGCGTTCTGCCAATTTGCACCAAGGGCCTGAAGTCCTTAACGGGGTTATACGGAATCTTAGAATAGATTTGTGGCGCGATGACGATGAACGATGAAATGCTCATGTACAAGGCACTGCCATCGGCCGGGTAACGCAGCATGTCCTGACCGCCTACGAATCCAGAGAATCCAGGCTTGTTTTCGACGATTACGGGAATTTGTAGCGATTTTCCAAGATTTTCAGAGATCTTCCGGGCAATGACATCTGGGGCAGAGCCGGCGGGCAGTGGCACGATGATGCGTAATGTCTTGGCTTTGATCGAATCGGATTCAGCCACAGCGTTGCCAAATATCAGAATACCGGCAACCACGAGACCTAAATTTCTTATTGCAAGCTTGATTAACATATTGTCTCCTGTTGGTTTTTTTATTGCTGGTGATTCAGCATGGGCGAACCCATGCTGATGCAGACTTAGTTAGGCAAATTCCTCGTAAACCTGCATTGCACTGGGTAGGCGGTTGCGTACCAGCGCATTGGCTTCGCTTATGATTCTTTTCATCAAGGTCTGCACGGTTGGGATATCGTCAATGAGACCTGCGACCAATCCGCACGACCAAGCGCCAGATTCTACGTCGCCATGCACCATGACCTTAGGGTAGATACCTCCAACCTCGTCAACGATGTCATTGAATGTGATGGCGCTGCCGAGTTCCTTTTCCTTTTGCAGCAGGCGCTCAACTCCCTTGTTAACCAGTACGCGTTCGGTATTGCGCAGGGGTTTCATAACCAGACGGGTGTCCAGCTCGGTGGCCTTCAGAATGGCTTGCTTTACGTTCTCATGTACCGGAGCTTCTTTCGTTGCCAGGAAGCGGGTTCCCATATTGATGCCATCGGCACCCAAGGTCAGCGCGGCCACCAGTGAACGGCCGTCTGCCATGCCGCCAGAAGCAATAAACGGAACTTTCAGCTGTTTAGCAGCCAAAGGCAGAAGGATGAAATTCGGGATGTCATCCTCACCGGGATGACCACCGCACTCAAAACCGTCCACGCTGATCGCATCACAGCCAATACTTTGTGCCTTGAGTGCATGACGAATGGAGGTGCACTTGTGCATCACCTTGATGCCAGCCTCTTTCATCATCGGCAACCACTGACCAGGATTGTTGCCAGCGGTCTCCACAATGTTGATGCCGCCATCAACGATGGTGCGGATATAACCGGCGTAGTCAGGCGGGGTGCGTGCAGGCAAAAATGTGAGGTTGACCCCAAAAGGCTTGTCCGTCATGCTACGACAACGGGCGATTTCTTCTGCCAGTGCGGCTGGAGAAGGCTGGGTCAGTGCTGTGAGCAGGCCGAGACCACCAGCGTTAGAGACAGCGGAGGACAATTCTGCCAAGCCAACAAAATGCATGCCACCCTGCACAATGGGGTATTCAATGCCGAAGAGCTCTGTGATGCGTGTTTTCATGTTTAGCGTCGTATTGATGAAAATGGGTTACTGAGGCTTGAGTTGATCTTTGAATGGGGCCAGCTTTTCGCCCATGTTCTTGGCGAGTGCATTAAGTCCCGATAGTGGACGCAGCATGACTTCGAACTCTTCGATCTTTCCGTCGGCATCGAAGCGCAGCAAATCAATCCCTTTGACTTGCTTGTCGTCGATCAGTGCACTGAACTCCAGCACTACGCTCATGCCGTCATCGGTTGCCAACGTCCGGTAGTAGGTGAAGTTCTTGAACACCGTGTTCACGTTTTTCAACATAATCTTGATCGGTGTACGTCCCGGGTAAGGGGTATGGGCTACAGGGGAGCGAAACACGATGTTGTCCGCAAGAATGGGATCCAATTCCTCCATGGCGTTGCGCTCCAGGATGTCATGCCAAATCTTCAGCGTGTTTGCTATCTTCTCAGCAGTGCTCATGCAATGTCTCCGTATATAGGTTTGGCTATTTGGGGGTGTCGAACTTGGCAAGCATCTCCAAGCATTCGTTGCACCAGTCGATATTCGATTGCTCGCGGCGCAGTCCAGCTTGCAAAACCATCTTCTTGATGGTTTGGTTGCGGTTGAGCGGTTCTTTGAATGCCTTTTGGGCAATCTGTTGGTAGATCTTAAGCATGTCCTCGTGGTGACGCTTTTTCTCCAGGATCAGGGGTTCTGGGCTAAGGTTTTCAAAGTTGGCAAGAGCGCGTAACTTCAAAAAAAATGGATCGCGTGTAGCCGTTTGAGTTTTGTCTGTCTCAATCCACTCGTTGAGCCACTCGGAACCCTTGGGCTCGATCCGGTAGATAAAACTCGTGGACTTTTGGGTCGATATCTCCGAACTGATATAACCGTTGCCCTCTAGCTGCTTGAGTTCGCGGTAGATTTGCTGGTGGGTACAGTTCCAGAAATATCCAATCGATTTGTCAAAGCGCTTGAGAAGATCGGCTCCTGAGCTGGGCTCTTCGGTCAGTGCGGTGAGAATGGCGTAGGCTAGTGACATATGCTGTTTAATGGATTTACGAGTTCTGAGCGTTAGCCGCATCCTGCAGTTCGCGCCACAGAATTTTTCCAGACCCTGACTTCGGCAGTGCCTCGGTGAACTCAATGCTCTTAGGAATTTTGTAGGCGGCCATGTGCACTCGGGCCCACTCGCGAATCTCCTCTTCTTTAGTAGAGTCGCGGAACGCCTCTTTCAAAACAATGACTGCTTTAGCGGACTCGCCTCGGTATGCGTCTTTGATGCCGATAACGCACACTTCCTTGATCTTTTCGTTTTTATAGAAAAGCGATTCAACTTCGGTTGGCCAGACTTTGAAGCCGCTGGAATTGATCATTCGTTTCGAGCGGTCGGTAAGAAAGAAATAGCCGTCTTCATCGTAGTAGCCGATATCGCCGGTTTTGAAAAAGCGAGTTCCTTCCAGATTGATGAAGCACGCTTCGTACTCATCAGGCCGGTTCCAGTACCCTATGAAAACGGTGGGCGATGCGATCACAATCTCGCCCACCTCGTTGACGTTAAGTGGCTTATTTGTGTCTTGGTCAATGATCAGCGAAGTGACGCCAGACAAGGGGATCCCGAGGCATTGGTGCTTTGCGTGCAATGGGGGATTGACATGGGTGGATGCCACCGTTTCGGTCAGACCGTAGCCCTCGACAAAGCTCAGGCCGAACTCGTCTTGCAACCTTTCCGCCAAGGCCTTGGGCATGCCGGTTCCTCCTCCGCTGATGTAACGGAGTTGCTGGAAACCGAATTCCTTGTACGAATCGTCTCCCATGATGTCGGCAATCATGGTCGGGATGCAAGTCCAGTGCGTGACTGCATATTTCTTGATGAGTCGAGATGCAAGGCGTCGCTCCCATCGGCTGACGACGAGGGTAGTAGTGCCAATAAATACGTTGACCAGCACGTAGTACAGCAAGCCCGTGATGTGGAACATAGGTACCGATGCCAGACTGATCACACCTGCCGTGGTGTTGTTCCAGTAACCCAGGATTGCGTTCGCCATCAAGGTGCGATGGGTGTGCATGCAGCCCTTGGGAAAACCAGTGGTTCCTGACGTGTAAGCGATCAATGCCAGGTCTTGCGCAGTGGCTGGTGCAAACTCAGTTTCCTTGCAGTCTTGGAGCAAATCATCGAATTGCAGGTCGGCAAGCTCTGCGTGGCCGCGTAGATGGAGCCATTCATAAACTTCAGGGCTTGGCCGCTCGTCCTCTGCGAGCTGATCTTTGGGAGCCATGAAGTCAGCGTAAGCACATGACACCAACTGAAAGCGATGGCCTTCTTGCTCGCAGTCCGCCTTTGCTTGTGCGGCAATTGGTAAGAGGTCGGTGGCGCAGAAGACGATTTTGCTGCCCGAGTCTTTGGCGAAATAGGCCAGTTCCTCCGCTTTGCACATCGGATTGACGGGCACGATCACCCCGCCGATTCTCATCATTGCATAGAAGATCACTGCGAAGGCTGGCGTGTTTTGCAAGTAGACGCAAAAACGATCCCCCTTGCCATAGCCGTGGGCGAGTAGTTGGTTAGAAAGCTGAACGGCTTGTGTCTTCAGTTGGCGATACGACAGGGGCTTGCCAAAAAAAACATAGGCAGACTTGTCCGGGTACCGCATGACCGATATTTCCAGATTTAGCCACAAAGCCCCTTCTGGAACGGGAACTTCAGGGGGAAGCGCGCGAGGCCAGAATTTCTTTTGCGGGGTGAGCAAAGCGATTGTCATTTGATGATTTGAGCAAAGTTGCGCAACAAAGTGCATTGAATTATGCAGCGCCATGCAACTTGTTGCATTAGGGTTTTCATCAATATCACTCGGCGACACTATCTCCGTCTCAGGCAGGTACTACTTGAGGGAACATCCCCCCCGCCCGTAGCCTTCGCAAAGACGACCTCTTCGCTATTGCAGAGCGCAAGATAGAGAGTCTGGGCGATCCGCTACAGCTCATCGCTCGGTACATCGGCTTCGACCATCCGACGCAGATCGGCGATGCCAGCAAGGGGGGGCGTCCGCCATATCTCACCGAGGGCAGGCACAAGTGGTTCGCTGGTGGCGACGCTGAAAAGAAAGCACCGACAAACAGCATGGAAATGGGTCAATTCCAGGGCTCGGTATCGCGCAGACCGCTCAGGCCATACGCCAGAGCGGGCCCCACACCCGCCACGTGCTACTAGCAGGACGCCGCCAGTCCAGTAATCAAGGTATTGATACCCAAGCCTGACGGGAGCCAGCGCGAGTTGGGCATCTCCACAATGACGGATCGTTTGATCCAGCAAGCACTGCTGCAAGTGCTGCAACCCTTGATCGATTCCACCTTCGGCGCCCACAGCTACGGGTTTTGCCGCGGCAGACGTTCACACGATGCGGTGAAAGCCGCACGGACGTACGGGCAAACGGGCAAACGGGCAAACGGGCAAACGGGTGATAGTGGACGTGGATCTGGACGTGGATTTCGAGAAGTTCTTCGGCCGAGTCAACCACGACATCCTGATCGAAACACTCAAAAGTCGCACCAATGACACTGGCGTAATCTGGCCAGCTGGCCGATCGTTACATGCGCCAGCACGACATCGCCCCGCACAAACGGCTGGAGATCAATGGCCTGATGTCGATCGCGGCGATGGTTGATCAGGGGCTGGGTATCTCGTTGCTGCCGGACTGGTCGGCGCTTTGGTCGAGTGGCCTGTCCATCCGGAAGGTGCCATTGCCCGGGCGAGCGCCGGTGCGGCGCTCCGGCATCGTGTGGGGCGCGCAGAGCCCGCATCTGCCCATCGCCCGGATGTTCGTGGAGCATGCACAGGCCCTGTTTGGCGCGGCCACACAGGATCGCGGATAGGAGCGCCCCGGGCGCCGGGCGCACTCAATCCATACGGATATTGCGCTCCTTGACCAGCCTGGACCATTTGGCGGACTCGCCGTCGATGAAGCTGGCGAAGTCCTGGCTGGAGCCGCCCCCGAACTCGTTGCCCTGCGCCAGGATGCGGTCCTTGACCTCCGGGTGCTCCATGGCCTTGGCAAAGGCGCCGTGCAGCTTGGCGACGATGTCGGGCGGCGTGCCCTTGGGCATCACATAGCCCATCCAGTTGGACACCGTCACCGCGGGCAGGCCGCGCTCGGCGAAGGTCGGCACGTCCGGCAGCTGCGGCAGGCGCTGCGCCGAGGTGACGCCGAGGGCGCGGATCTTCTTGGCCTGTATCGACGGCACGGCCGCGCTGGTCTGCTCGAACATCAGGTCCACCTGCCCCGCCAGCAAGGCCTGGGAGGCGGGGCCGCCGCCCTTGAAGGGCACGCCCAGCATCTCGATGCCCGCCGCACTCTCGAACAGCTCGGCCGACAGGTGGTGCGCCCCGCCGGGCCCGGCGTTGGCGATGTTCAGCTGGCCGGGCCGGGCCTTGGCCGCGGCCACGATGTCCTCGATCGACTGGTAGGGCTTGTCGGTGCGCGTGACCAGCACCAGTGGGCTCTTTTCGAGCAGGATGAGGGGGACGAAGGACTGGGGGTTGAAGTTCAGCTTCGGGTAGATCCAGGGGTTCACCGCCAGCGGGCCGAAGCTGCCCATGCCTATGGTGTAGCCGTCGGGCGCCGCCCGGTTCACCAAGTCCATGCCGATGTTGCCGCTGGCGCCGGGCTTGTTGTCGATGACCACGGGCTGCCCCAGGATGTCACCGAGCTGCTTGGCCACCAGCCGGGTCTTGACGTCCGTGTTGCCGCCCGCGGCGAACGGCACGACGATGGTGATGGCGCGCGTCGGGAAGCTTGCCGCGCCGGTTTGCGCGACGGCGCCGGCACAGGCCAGGGCGATGGCGGCGCCCGCGATGAATGTGCGGCGCTGCGGTGGTGAAAAGTGCATGGTGTCTTCTTTTTCAGGATTGAGGGAAGGATGCGGCAACGCCGCACCCGGGGTGTTACTCGGCCGTGATGTGCGCCGACTCCACGATCTGCGCGTACTTCTTCGTTTCCTGCGCGATGAAGTCGCGGAACTGCTGCTGCGTCATGGGTGCGGGCTCGCCGCCCTGCTCGCGCAGGCGTTTGATGAGCTCTGGATCCTTCAGCGCCTCGGCGACGGCGTCATTCAACCGGGCCTGTACGGCGGCCGGCGTTGCGGCAGGGGCGAACAGGCCGAACCAGTTCTCCAGGTTGTAGGCGGCGGTGGCCGGGGTCTCGGCAATGGCCGGAATGTCCGGCGCGAAGGACGCGCGCTTGGCCGAGGTAACGGCCAGCACCTTCACTCGCCCGCCCTTGATGAAGGGTGCGGCCCCCGCGTAGCTCACGAAGGCCAGCTCCACCACGCCCGAGGCCACGTCCACCAGCTGGTTGGACGCGCCCTTGTAGGGCACATGGTTCAGCTGTATGCCCGCCACGGATGCCAGCAGTTCGCCATTCAGATGCTGGGGGTTGCCCACGCCGCTGGTGGCATAGCCCACCTTGCCGGGGTGGGCCTTGGCGTAGCTCACCAGCTCGGCCACGTTCTTGGCGGGGAAGCTGGTGGACGCGACCAGCACGTTGGGCACCCGGGCGACCAGGGTGATGGGCGCCAGGTCTTTCTGCGGCTGGTATTGCATGCGCGCCTTGTAGACCAGCGGGTTGATGGCTGTCTCTCCGGCCGACCCGAGCAGCAGCGTATAGCCGTCGCCCTGCGCCTTGGCGACCGCGGCGGCGCCCAGCATGCCGCTGGCGCCGGGCTTGTTGTCCACCACTACGGATTGCTTCAGGCTGGCGCGCAGCTTGTCCGCCAGCAGGCGGGCCACGGCATCCACCCCACCGCCCGCGGTGAAGGGCACGACCAGGGTGATGGTGCGGGCCGGATAGTCCTGGGCCCAGGCGGGAAGGGCCAGGGCGGCGGCGGCCAGCACTGCGCAACGACGGGAAATCTTCATGTCCAACTCCAAAAACAGCGTCCCATCGACCACCTAGGGAAATCGCTTAATTGCATTTTATTAAAGAAATATGCAAAATTAGACCTATGGAAAACACTGAGAACTTCGCACCCCATCCCGCCGAACTCGATGGCACGCACTATCTGGTCGCCGATCTGCGCGGCGTGCTGGGCGAGCGGCTGCAGCAGTTGCCCGTGGTGCTGCGCCTGTTGCTGGAAAACGTGTTGCGCAACATGGAAGGCCAGGAACGCGCGGACGCCGTGCAGGCCTTGCTGGACTGGCTGGAACATGGCAGCAGCGAGGCCGAGATCGCCTATCAGCCCGGCCGCGTGCTGATGCACGACACCACCAGCACGCCCGCGCTGGTGGACATCGCGGCCATGCGCAATGCGTTGGATGAGGCCGGCGTGGATCCCGCAGTGCTCAACCCGGTGCTGCCGGTGGACGTGTCGGTAGACCATTCGCTGGCGGTGGAGGCCTACGCGACGCCCGGCGCGGCCCAGGCCAACATGGGGCATGAGATCCGGCGCAACGCCGAGCGCTACCGCTTCCTGCGCTGGGCCGCCAAGGCGCTGGACAAGGTGCGCATCCACCCGCCGGGCACGGGCATCATGCACACCATCAACCTGGAGCAGTTGGCCAGCGTGGTTACCACCGAGCAGCGCGCGGGCGCGCTCTGGGCCGCGCCGGACATGATGCTGGGCACGGACAGCCACACGCCCATGGTCAACGGCATAGGGGTGCTCGGCTGGGGCGTGGGCGGGCTGGAGGCGCAGACCGTGATGTTCGGCATGCCGACCATGCTGCGCATCCCGGACGTCATCGGCGTGCGCTTCACCGGCGCGCTGCGCCCGGGCGTGCAGGCCAGCGACCTGGCCCTGGTGGTGACCAGCAGGCTGCGCGCCATGGGCGTGGCGGGCGAGTTCGTCGAATACTTTGGCCCCGGCGTTGCCACGCTGAGCGCGGCGGCGCGCGCCGTGATCGCCAACATGGCGCCCGAATACGGCGCAACGACGGGCTACTTTGCGGTGGACGAGCACACCTTGGACTACCTGCGCGCAACCGGGCGCAGCGAGCAGCATATCCGCCTGGTGCGCGCCTACATGCAGCACCAGGGCCTGTGGTTCAACCCCGACGCCGTGCCGCGCTACACGCGGGTGTTGGAGGTTGCGCTCGACGGCGTGGGCTGGCATATCGCGGGGCCGCGCCGCCCCCAGGATCTGCTGGACTACGGCGACAGCGCACGCGCGCTGGGCGAAGTCGCCTTCACGGCGCAGCCCGGCGGCGCCCTGCCCCGGCACGCGGTGGCGCTGGCCGCCATCACCAGCTGCACCAACACCAGCGACCCGGCCCTGCTGATCGCCGCCGGCCTGGTGGCGCGCAAGGCGCGCGCGCTGGGGCTGCGCGTGCCGCCGTGGGTCAAGACCTCGCTGGCCCCGGGCTCGCCGGCCGCCGCGTCCTACCTGGAGCGCGCCGGCCTGCTGGACGACCTGGAGGCGGTGGGCTTCGGCATTGTCGGCTTCGGCTGCACCACCTGCATCGGCAACTCCGGCCCCTTGACCGAACCGATACGCCAGGCGCAGCAGGCGGGCCAGATCAAGGCCGTGGCCATCCAGTCGGGCAACCGCAACTTCCCCGGGCGCGTGCATCCGGACATCGAACTGGGTTTTCTCATGTCGCCGCCCATGGTCATCGCCTTCGGTTTGGCGGGCGACGCTGCGAAGAACCTGCGCAGCGAGCCCGTGCAGACCAGCGCCGACGGCCGGCCCGTGATGCTGGCCGATCTCATGCCCACGCGCGACGAGGTGCAGGCGCTGCTGCAGCAGGCCATCCACCCCGATGACTTTGCGCGCGACTTCGCCCACGCCGCGCGCAACCCGGCCTGGCACGCCCTGCAGGCGCCGCAGGGCGCGCTGTTCCCCTGGAACCCTCAATCCACGGCCCTGCGCCGGCCGCCCTTTGCCTCGCTGTCGGAAGGCAGCCAGCTCGGGCGCTACCAGGCGCATCCGCTGCTGGTGCTGGGGGATGATGTCACCACCGACCACATCTCGCCCGCCAGCGCCATACCGCCCGACAGCCTGGTGGCGGACTTTCTGGTCGAGCGCGGCGATGACCGGGGCGACCTGAACGTGTTCGCATCGCGCCGCGGCAACTGGGAGGTGATGCTGCGCGCCTCGTTCCATAGCAAGACGCTGAAGAACCTGCTGGCGCCCGATGCGCCGGTGGCGCACACCGTGCACGCCCCGTCGGGCCAGGTGCAGCCGCTGTGGGAGGTGGCGCAGCGTTACCGGGACGCGGGCCAGTCCGTGGTGCTGATTGCCGGCGAGCGCTACGGCACCGGCTCATCCCGCGACTGGGCCGCCAAGGGCCAGCGCCTGCTGGGCATACGCGCCGTGCTGGCCATGAGCTTCGAACGCATCCACCGCTCCAACCTCATCGGCATGGGCATACTGCCGCTGCGCCTGCCCCAGGGCGCCAACCCGCAGGCGTTGCACATCGTGCCCGGGGATCGCGTGGAGGTCGATGCCCCGGCCGACAGCCTGGCGCCGCGCTGCGCCGTGGCGGTGCGCATTTTGCGCAAAGACGGCAGTGTGCAATCCCTGCTGGCAACCGCGGCCGTGGAGACGCAGCTGGAGGTCGATCTGCTGCGCCGCGGCGGTGTCATCCCATCCATACTGCAGCAGACCGTCGCACAGGCGCGGCAGGGGGGCCGTCCATGAGGTTGGACAATGGCGGCATGAAGACGGCCACCAGCATTTCCAGACAAATCCTCGCCCTGGCGCGCAGCGAACAATGGGCCAGCGGCGCGCATCTGGCCGCGCAGGGCCTGGCGGACAGGCTGCGCGTGTCGCGCCAACCCATCAACGACGCCCTGCAGCTGCTGGCCGAGCACGGCATCGCCCAGCGTGAGCGCCACCGCGGCTTCTTCCTGGCCCTGCCCCATGACCAGATACCGGCCGACCTGTTGGCCGAGGCCCCGGCCAGCGACGCGGATCTGGTCGAGGCGAGCTACTTTCGCATCGCCGAGGATAGGCTGCGCGGCACCCTGCCCGAATCGGTCACCGAGGCCGCCCTGCGCACCCGCTACGGCCTGAGCAAGCCCCAGCTCGCCGCCCTGCTCACGCGCATCGCCCAGGAAGGCTGGATCGAGCGCAAGCAGGGCTATGGCTGGACCTTTGCCACCATGCTGACCACGCCCGACAGCCTGCTGCAGTCCTACCGCCTGCGGCTGGCGCTGGAGCCGGCCGCGTTGCTGGAACCCGGCTACCGGCTGGAGCCCGCCGTGCTCGCACGCTGCCGCGCGGCCGAGGTTCATCTGCTCCAGGGCGGCATCGCCACCGACAGTGCCATCCTCCTGCACGACCGCGGCGTGAACTTCCACGAGTCGCTGGTGCAGGCATCGGGCAACGCCTTCTTCATCGACACCATCCGCCGCGTGAATCGCGTGCGGCGCCTGCTGTCCTACCGCTCCATGCAGAATCGCACGCGCTACCGCGAGCATTGCGAGCAGCACCTGCATATCCTGGAGCTGCTGGAGCAGGGGCGCAACGAGGAGGCCTCGCAGGCCATGCGCGCGCACCTGACGAGCACGCTGCGCAACCTCACCAGCATCAGCGACATCCTGCAGCCCGGGGCCGGCGCCCCTGCTGCGCCATCGCCCGAGCGGGCATCCAACCAAGCCGAGACCCTGCAACCATGAGCCTGTCCACGCAACTGCTGACCACCCTGGCGCCCCGCGGCGCCATCCGCGCCTCCATCAACACGGGCAACCCCATTTTGGCGCGCCTGGACGCCGACGGCCGCCCCGCCGGCGTGTCGGTAGACCTGGCGCGGCGCTTTGCCCAGCAGCTGGGCCTGGAACTGGAGCTGGTCGTGTTCGACACCGCCGGCAAATCGGTGGACGCTGTGACGCGCGAGGAGGCCGACTTCGGCTTCTTCGCCGTGGATCCGGTGCGCGGGGCCGGCATCAGCTTCTCGGCGCCCTATGTGCTCATCGAGGGCAGCTACCTGGTGCGCCAGGATTCGCCGCTGACCGACAACGCCCAGGTAGACCAGGCCGGGCATACGGTGGTCGTGGGCAAGGGCAGCGCCTACGACCTGCACCTGACGCGCGAGCTGAAGCAGGCGCAGATCCTGCGCGCGCCCAGCTCGCCCGCCGTGGTCGATACCTTCGTGCAATCCACCGCCGATGTCGCCGCGGGCGTGCGCCAGCAGCTGGAGGCCGACGCCGAACGCATCCCCGGGCTGCGCCTGCTGCCGGGGCGCTTCATGGTGATCCAGCAGGCCATGGGCATCCCGAAGCCGCGCGGTGCAGAGGCGCAGCGCGTGCTGGCGGCGTTCGTGGAGGACGCCAAGGCCAGCGGCTTCGTCGCCGAGGCCCTCATACGCCACGGCATCCAGGGCGCCACGGTCGCGCCAAGGGCCGATGCATGACGGCAGCGCCGCTGTTTGCCTATGTGGGCTCGCGCACCACGCGCGAGCGCAATGCGCGCGGGGACGGCATCACGGTGTTCCGCGTGGATGAGGAGCGCGGCACGCTCGACCGCATCCAGACAGTGGACTACCTGACCAATCCCTCGTTCCTCGCCCTGAATGCCGCCGGCGACCGGCTGTACACGGTGCACGGCGACGGGCACGAGGTCTGCGTGCTGGCCGTGGATCAGGCAACGGGCAAGCTGCCCCTCATGCAGACCCAGGACTGCGGCGGGCGCAACCCGGTGCACCTGGCCATCGCCCCGGACGGGCGCCACCTGGTCGTATCCGACCACCTGGGCCAGCAGGGCGGCACGGTGGTGGTGCTGCCCATCGCGCCGGACGGCCTGCTCGGCCCTGTGCAGCAGCGCATGGCCCTGCCGGGCGAACCCGGGCCGCACCGCAAGGAGCAGCCCTTCGCCAAGCCGCACTTCAACCCCTTCGACCCCGGCGGCCGCTTCGTGCTGGTGCCGGACAAGGGGCTGGATAAGGTGTTCATCTTTGCCTTCGAGGATGGCCAACTGACCCCGGCGGCGCAGCCCTGGCTGCAATGCCGCGAGGGCGCGGGGCCGCGGCACCTGGCCTTTCATCCCACGCTGCCCTGCGCCTATGTGGTCAACGAACTGGACTCGACGATCCTGGCCTGCGGCTTCGACGCCGCCACGGGGCGCCTGCAGGGCCTGCAGATCCTGTCCACTCTGCCCGAGCAGTTCGTGGGCAACAGCCGGGCGGCGGAGATCGAGGTGTCGCGCGACGGGCGCCACGTCTACGCCTCCAACCGCGGGGCCGACAGCATCGCCGTGTTCGACGTGGATGCCGCCACGGGCCGTTTGTGCTGGCGCGACGCCTTCGCGTCGGCGGGGCGCACGCCGCGCTTCTTCACCAGCGCGCCGCTGGGCAGGCACATGTATGTGCTCAACGAGGACAGTGACGACATCGCCTGCTTCGCGTTGGATGACCCAACCCCGCTCGACGCCCGCCGGCCCATCGCATCCACCGCTTGCGGCAGCCCGGTGTGTATGGTGTTTTCAGCGCCCGCGGGGTAGCGCCGCAACCTGTCAGGTCAGATCGCGCCCTCGGGCGTCAGAATCTGCCGGCCCACGGCCTTGCCCTGCTCCAGCGCCAGCAGGGCCGTGAAGGCCTGGCTGAAATGCATGCAGGTGGTGGGCACGGGCTGCAGCTGCTTGTCCTTGACGAGTTGCATCAGCTCCTGCAGCTCGCGCAGGTTACCCACGTAGGTGCCCTGGTAGGTGATGGCGCGCAGGGCCATGGAGGGCGTGGGCAGATCCACATGGCCGCCGAACAGGCCGATCTGCACCAGCTGGCCACCCTTTCTCAGCAGGTCGATGCCGGCCTGCACGGTCTGGCTGGAGCCCACGCAGTCGATGATGGCCCACACGCCGCCGCCTGCGGCCTGGCGCACCTGGGCCATGAAGCCGTCTTGATTGGGGTTGAACGCGGCCTGGGCGCCGGCCTGCAGCGCCGCGGCATGCTTGGCCGCGTCGGGCTCGATGACGATCACGCCGGCGCTGCCCAGGGCCCGGGCGATGATCACCGCCATCAGGCCCAGGCCGCCGGCGCCGAAGACCACCAGCTTTTCGTCCTTGAGCACCTGGGCCGGAATCTTCTTGATGGCGCTGTAGGTCGTCAGGCCCGAGCAGGCATAGGGCGCGGCCTGCACCGGCGGCATGTCGCCAATGTCCACCAGATAGCGCGCGTGCGACACCAGCACATGGTCGGCATAGCCGCCGGGCTGGAACACGCCCATGGATCGGCCAGCCAGGCACAGGTTCTCGTCGCCGCGCCGGCACACGCTGCACTCGCCGCAGCCATGCCAGGGAAAGACCACATAGCGCTTGCCCACGGTGACACCCTGCACGGCATCGCCCACGGCGATCACCTCGCCGGCGATCTCGTGGCCCATGGTCAGGGGCAGCTTCATGCCGCGGTCTGCCATGGACATCTTCTTGCCATGGCCCAGGTCGTAGGAGCCATGCCAGATGTGCAGGTCGGAATGGCATACGCCCGCCGCCTCGACGCGCACCAGCACCTGGTCGCCCACGGGCCGGGGGGTGGCGCGCTCATTGCGCACCAGGGGCTGGCCGCATTCGGTCACGTCATAGCTGATCATGGTGTCTCCTTGGATGGATGGGTTAACACTGGTGCCGCGACACCAAGCATCATGGCCGCGCGATAGGCGCAGGCTTGGCGAATTTGTATATCCAGTGGGCGGCAAGGCCGATGACGATGCCCCAGAAGGCCGATCCCAGGCCGCCGACGGTCATGCCCGAGGCAGTGACCAGAAAGGTGATCACCGAGGACTCGATATACGCGGGCTCATCTGCCAGCATTCTGATGTTGGAAACGATGGCCCCCACCAATGCCAGCCCCGCCAGGGCGGCGATGAACGCGGGCGGGAAGGCGCTGAAGGCCAGCACGACGGAGCCGGCGAACAGCGCCCCCACCAGGTAGAACACGCCATTGGCAATGCCGGCCACGTAGCGCCTGGCGGGGTCTGGATGCGCGTCCGGCCCGGTGCACAGCGCCGCGGTAATGGCAGCCAGCACGATGGAGATGCCACCGAAGGGGGCCAGCGCCAGCGATGCCAGCCCCGTTCCCGTCAGCACCGCCCTGGACGGCGCCTGGTAACCCGACAGGCGCAGCACCGCCATGCCAGGAAGGTACTGCCCCGTCAGGCTGACCAAGACCAGCGGCACGGCCAGGCTCAGCAACCCGCCTAGGCTGAACTGCGGCACCACCAGCACCGGCTTGGCTACGACCAGGGTCAGCGCATGCAGGTTGGCCTGCCCCATGCCCAGCACCACGCCGAATCCGGTCAGCGCCACGATCACCACGGCGTAGCTGGGCCAGAAGCGCCGGCTGATCAGGTAGGCGGCCAGCATGGCAAACACGGCCACGGGCAGCTCCATGCTGGCGCGAAAGGCCTGCACCCCGAACTGGAACAGGATGCCCACCATCATGCCCGCGGCGATGCCCCGGGGGATGAAGTTGACGATGCGCTCAAAGGCGCCCGTGATCCCGATGGCGATGACGACCACGGCCGCAATCAGGTATGCCCCCACCACCTCGGGCATGGTGATGGCCGGAAACAGGCTCAGCAGCAGGGCCGTGCCCGGCGCAGACCAGGCCGTGATGATGGGCAGCTTGAGCCACCAACTGAGCAGCACGCCGCTGATGCCCGCGCCCATGGAGATGGCCCATATCCAGGACGTGAGTTCCGCGTTGGAAATATGGCCGGCCTGCGCCGCCTGGATGTAGATGACCAGCGGCCCCGCGTAGGAAATGAGCACGGCCAAAAAACCCGCCACCCAGGCGGTAAGCGACCAATCCTTCAATTGCACGAGATGTCTCCAGTTGATGTCTTTGGCCTGCATTGCGCGCAGCCTTTTGGTGCAAGCCTACACGATTGACGGCGGATGCGTGGCCGGCGGCGTTGCCGTGATTTCGGCTGCGGGTGTCGTGGATGTCCATGCTCAATGTGCTGGCGCCAATGCCTGGCTGGCGCCAGGAAGAAACTCTGCGGGCGGCCCCATGCGAGGAAGTTGTCGCCGATAGCGGGTCTCAGGAGGGCGCCCGTGCGGCCCATGCCGATAGACCATCCGGTCGCAGTGGCGCGCAGCGCGGACACCAGCGTCCAGTTCTGCCCGGCAAGGCTCAGCCCCAATCACCTGCGGGACACGGGACTGTCACCGACGCCCAGACCCTCAACGCCTTCGGCTACGCACCCCATGGCGCCAGCCATGGAGCGGCAGCAAGGCCGCCAAGACCAGGCCCAGCGCCGCATGGCTCCAGCCGATCGCCGCGCGCCAGTCCTCGGGCGCGAAGTAAAACAGCAGATAGCCGCTGAACACGACCGCAACCCCCAGCGCGCACAGCGCCAGCCCGGTGCGGCGCTGGCCCGCCTTGTGCTGGCGCAGCCGCGGGTTGCGCGTGGTCATGCGCCAACCCTGCGGCACATGGGCTGCGGCCAGCACGCCGGCCATGAACAGGCCGGCAAACGCGGCCGCGCCATGCAGGCGCATCAGCCAGGGCTCCAGCGGGTGTGGCAATTGCTCAGCTCCGGCACCCCACAGGTAATGCACGGCCAGCCAGAGCAGGCCGCTCGCCGCCAGCAGGCCCACGATGGCATACAGGGCGCGGTATTGCCAGCTTTTGAGGGGGTTCATGCGGAAGCTCAGTGCAGCCAGGCCTGGGCGGCGTAGGCCTGCAGCAGCGGGTGCCGCGCATCGCCACTGGCGGCCACCACCTTGGTCAGCGCGTCTGCCCACAGGCATTGGGGCGCGGCCACGCTGACATGGGCGCTGACGGCGCGCCCACCCTCCACCCAGGCCTGGCTGCGGCAGCGCGCGCCAAAGCGGCTGGTGGCGAAGGCCCCGTCGCTCAGCCGGGCGAACGGGCGCAGGCCGCCGCCCTCCTCGTCGCGCAGCAGCACCGGCAGCTGCACGGCGCCAAAGGCGCGCAAATCGCCACCCGCGTTGACCCAGCCTGAGCCGCAGCCCGCGCGCTGCAGCACCTGCACGGCGCAGTCCACGGCATAGCCCTTGGCAATGCCGCCCAGGTCGAACGCCGCCGCGGCCACATGCTTGTGCAGGCTGCGGCCTTCGCAATGCCAGCCGCCGGGCGCGCGGCCCTGGGTGATGTCGAACAGGCCGGCGCTGGCCGCCTGCAGCGCCGCTGCGGCCCGCAGCACGTCGGCGGTCTCGGGCGCCACCGCCATGCAGGCCCCGGCGGGCAGCGCCGCGAAGCGCACTACATCGCTGTCCGGCTCAAAGCGTGACATGCAGGACTTCACCTGCTCCACGGCCGCAAAGGCCGCCTGCAGCGCGGCCCCGGGGCTGCCCTGCGGCACGGCGATCTCCACCAGCGTGCCCAACAGGGGCCGCGCGCGGCGCAGCCAGGGCCCCTGTTGCTCGTCAGTGGTCATGACAGCCTGCCGCCGCGGCGCAGCAAGTCCAGCCAAATCACGATACGCCGCACGCCCTCGGTCACATGGGTGCAGCTCAGCGTGGCACCGCTGATGTTGGCGATGTCCTCGCCCACCTGCAGCGGCGCGGCGGCCGTCTTGCCGACGAACTGCTTGCGCCAGGCGGGCAGGCGGATCTCGTGGCCGTGGCTCTCGCGGTACGACAGTACCTCCACCTGGCGCACGCGGCCATCGGGCTCCATGCCCACGGCATAGGTGATGCGCTCGAACTTGCCGATCACCTCGTCCACCACCACGAAGCCGATCACGGCCCCGCCTTGGCGCGCCAGGCGTACCTGCAGGCGCGGCGCCAGCGGCTTGACGCCGGCCGCCGCCAGTTGCTGCGCCAGCGCCGCATCCAGCGGCAACTCGCGCAGCTCGAAGGCATCGGCCTGCGGGAACATGAGCCTTTGCGCCTGCTCGGCGCTCAGGTAGTCCACGGCCAGCGCCCCGGCCGGCGCGAGAGCCACCAGTGCGGCCGGGGGATACAGCGCGAGGCGCATGGAATATGCCATCAGAAGCTCCAGCCAAGGCCCAGGTTCACGCGGTTGGCCTGGGTGTTGACGCGAAAGCGCTGGTAGTCGGCCTTGAGCACCACCGAGCGCGTGACCCAGAAATTGGCGCCCACGGTTGCGACCTGCTCGGTGCGCGCCGCATCGGGCGTCAGGCCCGGCCCGAGGTTGGCAAAGGCGCGCGCCGTGTTGAAGCGTTCCAGGCGTGCAAACGGGCTCAGGGTGTAGTCGCCCTGCTGCCACAGCTTGTAGGCCGCCTGCACGTAGCCGCCGCCAAACGACTTGGGGATCAGCGTGGGGTTGCCGACCAGCGCCTCGTTGAGCGCGGCGGTGTTGGAGATGCGGCCCAGCGCATACAGCGCCGCCAGATCCCAGCGCCCCGGCGTCCAGCGCGCGTGCAGGTCGGCCAGGGTGATGCGCGCGCTGGCAAAGCCCGGCTGGCGATGGGTGGCATTGCCGCTGAACACCGATCCGCCCACCAGCAGGCCGGGCACGCCGCGCCAGTTGGCCGCGCCGAACAGCGCCAGGTTGCGCGCCTTGGCCTTGGCCGCCTCCTGGTGGATGGAGCCCAGCGGCGACTCGGTGCCGTCGCCCGAGCTGGCGTTCCACTTGGTCAGGTCGAAGCTGGTACTGATGCCGCCCTGCAGCGTCAGGCCGTTGTCGAAGTTGGCAATGAGCTGGCCTCCGGCCTCGCGCCAGGTGGTGGGAATGATGGCTGTCTCAACGAAGTTGCGCTCCACGCCGTAGTAGGCCGTGGGCTCGTGGGTCTCGTTGAGCAGGCCCACGGGCATTAGGAACAGGCCGCCGCGCGCGGCCAGCAGGGGCGTGAGCTGGTGCTCGACATAGGCCTGCTCCAGCGCCACCTCGCCGGGGTCGCTGGCCGAGGTGACGGCATGCTCCACCTCGAGCTCGCCGACGATTTTGGTGCGCTCGTTGATGCGGTGCTGCAGGCCGAGCACGAAGCGGCGCAGATCCAGCTGGGTCTTGTCGCCGGCCTTGGTGGGGCGGTTGTAGTTGATCTCGCCATAGCTGGTGAGCACGGTGGCTGGCTCCGCAGCCACAGGCGCCGGTGCGGCCGCAGCCACGGCGGCCGGCGCATTCGCGCCTGCCGCGCCGGTGGCCGTGCCATTCCAGCCGCCCTGGCCCGCGGCGGCCTGCGGCTGCGCGGCCTGCATCTGCGCCAGCTGCGCCTTGACCTCGGCCAGCTCGGCCGCCAGTTGTTCGAGCTTGCGGGCCAGGTCGGCCTGGGTGGTGGCGGGAGACTGCTGCGCCAGGGCCGGAGCGGCGGCCAGGGCCAGCGTCAGGCCCAGTGCGCTGGCGGCGAGCGCGCCGGCGCGGCGTTGGAAGATCGAATTCATGGAGGCAGGCCTGGGGGAAGTGGAGGAAATGGGAAGGCAGCCCGGCGTCAGGGCTGGTAGCCGTCGCTGAGTGTCTTGAGGAAGGCGATGACGTCGTCGATCTCTTCGTCGCTGAGCGCCGGCGCATCGCCGGGCTTGCGGTTGTAGGGCCCCTCGCTCACGTTCACGTTGCCGCGGTAGCGCTCGGGCAGGTCGTCGAACTTGCGCACGCTGCCGTCGGGGTTGCGCGGGTACCACTTCTCGGGGTTGGTATCGCGCTGCACGTAGAACGTGACCACGTCCTTGAGCGTCTTGAAGCGGCCGTTGTGGAAGAACGCCTGGCGCTGCGCCACGTTGCGCAGCGATGGCACCTTGAACTTGCCGCACAGGTCGGCGCGCGCCGCCAGGTCGCCGCCCTCGCGCGCGCACAGGCCCAGGTCGTAGAAGCCGGGATCGTCGTTCTGCCTCAGCTCCGGGTTGCGCGGCACGCCCAGGCTGTCGTAGGTGAAGTCGGTGAACAGCGGCAGGCTGCCGTCCGCCCCGCGCCCCGAGGGGTGGCAGGCAAGGCAGTTGCCCTTGGCGGGGTTGTTGAACAGCGCCAGGCCGCGCAACTCCTGCGTGTTCAGGCTGGCCTTGCCGAGCAGGAAGGCGTCGTACTTGCTCGAATACGGCCGGAAGTCCGGGTCTTCCAGCTGGTATTGCTGCAGCGCCAGCGTGATGCGCTGGAACGCGCCGTCCACGTCGCCCAGGATGGCGTCGCCAAACACGCGCCGGAACTCGCCGGCATAGGAGGCCGACGCCAGCCGCCCGACCACGGCGGCCTTGCTGGCGTTGGCCATCTCCACCGGGTTCAGGAAGGGCTTGCCAGCCTGGTCTTGCGACGAGCTGGCCCGGCCATCCCAGAAAAAGCCGCCGGTGGGCGTGCCATCGGCCGCAAAGACGAACGCCTTGTTGCTGGCCAGGTAGCGTATGGTTGGCGACAGACGGCTGCCCTGCTGGTTCAGGCCCGGCCCGCCGAACTGCGCGGCGAGCGCATTGGGTTGCGCATGGGCAAAGGCCGCATCGTGGCAACTGGCGCAAGACTGGCGGCCCGATGCGGACAACGATGGGTCGTGAAAGATCTTCTGGCCCAACGTCGCCACTGCGGATAACGAAGTGCCTCCGACGCCACCCCCGCCTGCGGACGAGGACGAACCGCCCCCACCGCATGCCGTCAA
>JAFEER010000291.1 GCA_018240985.1 Pseudomonadota bacterium | reverse complement strand
TGAAGGCGATGGCGAGGCCCAGCAGCAGCCCGGCCAGCGTGCCGATCACGCCCACCATGGCGCCCTGCACCACGAAGATGCCCATGATGCTTTTCGGGCTGGCGCCCAGCGTGCGCAGGATGGCGATGTCGGCGCGCTTGTCGGTCACGGTCATGACCAGGGTGGACACCAGGTTGAAGGCGGCCACGGCGACGATCAGCGTGAGGATGATGAACATCATGCGTTTTTCCAGCTGCACGGCGGCAAACCAGGTCTTGTTCTGCTGCGTCCAGTCGCGGATCAACAGGTTGCCCGACAGGCTGCGGGCGAGCTGCTGCGCCACCTCGGGCGCCTCGTGCAGGTCCTTGAGCTTCAGGCGCAGGCCGGTCGGCCCCTCCAGGCGGAAGATGCGCTCGGCGTCCTGGTGCGCCATGAGCACCAGGGTCGAGTCGTACTCGTAGTGGCCCGAGTTGAAGGTGCCGGCCACCGTCATCTGTTTCAGGCGCGGCAGCACGCCGGCGGGCGTGACCTGGCCGGAGGGCGCGATCAGCGTCACCACATCGCCCGCCCGCACGCCCAGCTGGCGCGCCAGCTCGCTGCCCAAAATCACGCGGAACTCGCCCGGCACCAGGGCGTTCAGGCCCTGCACGCTCTCGGCGGCCAGGTCTGTCACCTGCGGTTCGAGTGCCGGATCTATGCCGCGCACCAACACGCCGCGCATGTCCTCGCCACGCGCCAGCAGCGCCTGGGCCGAGACGAAGGGCGCGGCGCCGATGACGCTCGGGTTGGCGCGCGCCTCGGCCAGCGTGCGCTGCATGTCGGGCAGGGCCGCGCCGCCCGGCGCAAAGATCTCGATGTGCGAGACCACGCTGAGCATGCGGTCGCGCACCTCCTTCTGAAAGCCGTTCATCACCGACAGCACGATGATGAGCGCCGCCACGCCGAGTGCAATGCCCAGCATGGACACGCCCGAGATGAAGGAGATGAAGCCGTTGCGCCGCGTGGCGCGGCCCGCCCGGGTGTAGCGCCAGCCCAGGGCCAGTTCGTAAGGGATTTGCATGGTATGGAAGGCTTGCACGCGGCCAGGGACACCCGGTGCGCGCAGAACCCGCGATTGTGGCATCCCGGACAATACCGGCCCTATGTCTTCCACCCCGCATTTGCTCATCGCCCTGGCAGCCAGCCACGCCCAGGGCTGCCAGCAGGCCCTGCAGACCCTGGCCCTGCCCCAGCTGGATCGGCTGCTGGCGCGCCTGTCCCCCTTGGCTACCGACGCCGGCAGCGAGACCGACTTCAGCCCCCCGCACGAACGCGCCCTGGCGCGCCACCTGGGCCTGCCCGCCAGCAGCCAAGGCACCACGCCCTGGGCCGCCTGGCAGCAGGCGCAGACGCCCGAAGGCACGCAGGATGCGGCCTGGGCCTACATCACCCCCTGCCAGTGGCAGGCCGGCGCCAATCATGTGCTGCTGGTCGATCCGGCGCAGCTGCAGCTGACGGAGGCCGACTCGCGCGCGCTGCTCGCCATCCTGGCACCCTGGTTTGCCGAGGACGGCATCACCCTCGCCTACGACCAGCCCACGCGCTGGCTGGCGCGCGGCGCAGCCTTCGCAAATCTGGCCACGGCGTCATTGCAACGCGTGCAGCGGCGCGACGTGAGCGCCTGGCTGCCCGACAAGCAGCAGGCGCGCGCCCTGCACCGCCTGCACAGCGAGATGCAGATGCTGCTCTACACCCACCCCTTCAACGACGCGCGCGCCGCCCGGGGCCTGCCGCCGGTCAACGCCTTCTGGGTGCATGGCGCGGGGGCCCTCACCACCACGCCAACCGTCTTGGACATGCCCGACATGCCGACCAGCCTGCGCGAAGCCGCCCTGCGCGAAGACTGGCCCGCCTGGGCCCAGGCCTGGCACGCGCTGGACGCCGGCCCGGTCGCCGCCCTGGCCGAGCATGTGGCGCGCGGCGGCAGCGCCCGCCTGACCCTGTGCGGCGAACGCAGCGCCATCATCTGGCACACCGCGCCACGCGGCCTGGGCCAGCGCATTCAAGGTATTTTCCGGCCCCAGCGCTTTGCCAGCGTGCGCGAGCAGCTATGAAAATAATCAGCAGAGACATCCCCCCACGCGCCGTCTGGGCGCTGGAACAGGCCGGCGTACACCCGCTGCTGGCGCGCCTGTACGCGGCGCGCGGCATACGCGCCAAGGACGAGCTGGACGACGCCCTGGCGCGCCTGCTGCCGCCCACGGGCCTGAAGGGCGTGCAGGACGCCGCCCGCCTGCTGGCCGACGCCATCGCGGCCAACCAGCGCCTGGTCATCGTCGCCGACTACGACTGCGACGGCGCCACCGCCTGCGCCGTGGCCGTGCGCGGCCTGCGCCTGCTGGGGGCTAGCCAAGTCGAATACCTGGTGCCGGATCGCGTGGTGGACGGCTACGGCCTCACGCCCCCCATCGCCCGGCGCGTGTTCGACCAGGGCGCGGACATGCTCATCACCGTGGACAATGGCATCGCCAGCGTGGACGGCGTGGCCCAGGCCAAGGCGCTGGGCCTGCAAGTAGTAGTCACCGACCACCACCTGCCCGGCCCGGAGCTGCCGGCGGCCGACGCCATCGTCAACCCGAATCAGCCCGGCTGCGGCTTCGAGAGCAAGTCCATGGCCGGCGTGGGCGTGATGTTCTACGTGCTGCTGGCCTTGCGCGCCGAGCTGCGCGCGCGCGGCCGCTTCGACCAGGCCAGCCAGCCGCGCCTGGAGCCGCTGCTGCCCCTGGTCGCTTTAGGCACCGTGGCCGACGTGGTGCGCCTGGACGGCAACAACCGCCGCCTGGTGGCCCAGGGCCTGAAACGCATACGCGCGGGCCAGATGCAGCCCGGCATCCAGGCGCTGTTCGACGCGGCGGGGCGCAAGGCGCCGGCGGCCACCACCTTCGACTTCGGCTTTGCGCTGGGCCCGCGCATCAACGCCGCCGGCCGCCTGGCCGACATGACGCTGGGCATAGCCTGCCTGCTGACCGACGACCCCGCGCGCGCCGCCGATCTGGCACGGCAGCTGGACGCCATCAACCGCGAGCGCCGCGAGATCGAGGGCGGCATGCGCGAGCAGGCCATGCAGCTGGCCGAGGGCCTGTTCGACGCGGACGAGGAGCCGCCGCCGGCCATCAGCGTGTTCGACCCCGACTTTCACGAGGGCGTGGTGGGCATCGTCGCCTCGCGCATCAAGGACAGGCTGCACCGCCCCAGCTTCGTCTTCGCCGCCAGCAGCGCACCGGGCCGGGAGCATGAATTGAAGGGCTCGGGCCGCTCCATCCCCGGCTTTCACCTGCGCGATGCGCTGGATCTGGTGGCCAAACGACACCCCGGCGTGATCCTGAAGTTCGGCGGCCACGCCATGGCCGCGGGCTGCACCGTGGCCGAGGAACATTTCGAGACCTTCGAGCAGGCCTTCGCCCGGGTGGCCCAGGAATGGCTGGACGCCGCCACCCTCACGCGCCGCCTGGAGACCGACGGCCCCCTGGCCCCCGAATACTGCCGTGCCGAGCTGGTGGACCAGCTGCAGCTGGAGGTCTGGGGCCAGGGCTTTGCCCCGCCCACCTTCAGCGAACAGGTGCAGGTGCTGAGCCAGCGCCTGGTGGGCGAGGCCAAGAACCACCTGCAGATCAAGCTGCTGCACCAGGGCCGGCCCATGGACGCGATCTGGTTCGGCCACACCGAACCGCTGCCCGAGCGCGCGCTGATGGCGTTCCGCCTGGACGTGAACGAATGGCGTGGCGAGCGGCGCGTGCAGTTTCTGGTGGAGGGGGTGGAGCGTTGACAGACCTGGATTTCAGGTTAGCGCCAGCCCTATCGGCAAGCCATTTCCGTCAGCACCGCACAAACCACGGCGTCATTCCGGCGAAGGCCGGAATCCAGACGCCACGCCCTGGTCACAGCGATGGATTCCGGCCTTCGCCGGAATGACGGGAATTTGACCTGAGTAGGCACATTTCTCAGATCAAGCCGCGGGCCCTCACCCCACCCTCTCCCAGGGGGAGAGGGAGAAATACCGGCGCAACCGATCGCCCTCGCCCCTTTGGGGAGAGGGAGGGGTGAGGGGCCTCTGCGGGATGTACATAGTCAGGTAATTTGAGGCCTTAACGCCCTGCTGAAGGGCACTTGCAGCTCTACTTTTAGAAGCTCTCCCATTCATCATCGCCCCCCGCAGTCGCCGCCGTCTTGGCCGCTGCGATGCGCGGCGCCGGCGCTGCCGCGGGCTTGGGCGCCGGTTTGGCCACGGCCGGGCGTGCCGGGGCCTTGACTTGCGGCGCTGCGGCCCTGGCCGGCGTGGCCTGCGTGGCGCGCGGCGCCACCACGGCACCCGCGCCCACATTGAACACGGACACCACCTGCGCCAGGCGCTGCGCCTGGTCGTGCATGGCAGAGGCGGCTGCGCTGGATTCCTCCACCAGCGCGGCGTTCTGCTGCGTCATCTGATCCAGGTTCGCCACGGCCTGGTTCACCTGGCCGATGCCGTCGCGCTGCTCGGTGCTGGACGCCGTGATCTCGCCGATCAGGTCGCTCACGCGGCGCACGCCCTGCACGATCTCCTGCATGCTCTGGCCGGCCTGGGCCACCTGGGCCGAGCCCGATTCGACGTTCTCGACGCTGGTGCCGATGAGCTGCTTGATTTCCTTGGCGGCCTCGGCGCTGCGCTGGGCCAGGCTGCGCACCTCGCCGGCCACCACGGCAAAGCCGCGGCCCTGCTCACCCGCGCGTGCGGCCTCGACGGCGGCGTTCAGCGCCAGGATGTTGGTCTGGAAGGCGATGCCGTCGATGACGCCGATGATGTCGGCGATTCTCCGGCTCGAGTCGGTGATCTGCTGCATGCTGCTCACCACCTGATCCATCACCTGGCCGCCCTGCTGCGCCGCCTGCGCGGCGTTGGCCGCCAGCTGGTTCGCCTGGCGCGCGGTGTCGGCGCTTTGCGTGACCGTGGCAGTCAGCTCCTCCATGCTGGCCGCGGTTTCTTCCAGATTCGCCGCGGTCTGCTCGGTGCGCGCCGACAGGTCGTGGTTGCCGGTCGCTATCTGGCTGGAGGCGGCCGAGACCGATTCCACGCCCGCGCGCACCTCGCCCACCACGCCGCGCAGCTTGGCGCCCATGGCCGAGAGCGAGCGCAGCAGGTGACCCAGCTCGTCGCGGCGCTCGTCGTGCACGTCCTGCGTCAGGTCGCCGGCGGCTATTGCGTCGGCCAGGCCCACGGCGCGTGCCAGGGGCTGGGTGATGGAACGCACCAACACGGCCGCCAACACCACGCCAAACCCGACGAAGGCCAGTGCGATGGCCGCGCCGACCCATTCACCGGTCTCACGCTGCTGCGTGGCCTGGAGCTTGGCGGCGTCGCGTTGGCGCTCCTGCAGCTGCACAAAGGCATCCAGCTCGGCCACGTAGCGATCCACGGCGGGCAGCATCCTGGTGTTCAGCACCTCCTTGGCACCGGTGTAGTCCATGTTCGCGCGCAGCTTGCCGGCCTCGGCGTTGGACTCCAGCACCTGCTTGCGCGCCTCCATGATGCGCTGGAACTGCGCCTTGTCGGCGGGAGAGAACAGCGCCGCCTCGATCTGCTTCTGAACGCCATCGATCGCCTGAATGCCGTCTTTGACCTGCTGCATCAGGCGCTCGGACAAGGCCTCATCGGCAGAGGCTACCGAATTGACGACCCGATCGACCGCCAGCGCACTCAGTCCCTTCCAGCTCAGGGCCAGGCTGATGCGGTCTTCATTGAACTGCACGACGCGGGCAGCCTGGGCATCAACATCCCCCAAATAGGTCACCATGCCGGCCAATAGCACCAGCATGGAGGCCATCATGCCCAGCACCAGGGCCCACAGCTTGCGCGCCACGGACAAATGATTGAAGTTCATATTTTCTTGGCGGCGCCGTACCGCACCCCTTCCACAATGACCCAAGGTAAGAGCGTGCACCGGAATCGAAGACGACCCCAGGCTCACATGGCCCCGCATGGTACACGTTTGTTTACATTTTCAAAAACAATAAACATCCTCTTTTCGAGGCTTTTGGGCTGCACAACGCCACAGACGCATGGCCCGGGGGCGAGCCCTACAATCGTTTGCGTGTCCACCCTGCTCAACGCCGACCTGCATTGCCACTCCGTGGTGTCCGACGGCACCCTCACCCCGGAAGCCCTGGCTGCACGCGCCCACGCCAATGGTGTCGAGCTGTGGGCGCTGACGGATCACGACGAGATCGGCGGCCAGCACCGCGCTAGAGCGGCAGCGCTTGCCCTGGGCATGGATTACCTGACGGGAGTGGAGATTTCCGTCACCTTTGTAGACACCACGGTGCACATCGTCGGCCTGGGGTTTGACGCCGACGACGCACGGCTGGTGCAGGGCCTTGCCGCCACGCGCGACGGGCGCGGCGCCCGCGCCAGGGAGATGGGCGAGCAGCTGGCACGCGTGGGCATCAAGGGGGCGTATGAGGGCGCGCTGTGCTACGTGGACAACCCCGAGCTGATCTCGCGCACGCACTTTGCGCGCTACCTCGTGGACACCGGCTGGTGCCGCGACACGCATGAGGTGTTTCGCAAATATCTGACCGAGGGCAAGCCCGGTTTTGTGCCGCACCGCTGGGCCCGGCTGGGCGATGCCGTGCGCTGGATCGTGGAGGCCGGCGGCATGGCCGTGATTGCCCATCCGGCGCGCTACCGCCTGACGGCGAACGAGGAATATGCGCTGTTTTCCGAATTCAAGCAGCATGGCGGCCAGGGCGTGGAGGTGGTCACCGGCAGCCACACGGCGGCCGAATACGCCACCTACGCCGACATGGCACAGGAATTCGGCCTGGCCGCATCGCGCGGCAGCGACTTTCACAGCCCTGGCGAATCGCATACCGACCTGGGCGCCCTGCCCGACCTGCCCGGCCAGCTGACGCCCGTGTGGCAGCTGCTTGAAAACCGAATATTGCGCGCGCACTGACAAGAAAGCAAAGCAGCCACCATGGCCCAATACTTTGAAATCCACGCCGACAACCCGCAGCCGCGCCTGCTCAAGCAGGCGGCTGCTTTGCTCGCGGGCGGCGGCATCCTGGCCTTGCCCACCGATTCCAGCTACGCCCTGGTATGCCGCCTGGACGACCGCGACGCTGTGGAGCGCATACGCCGCGTGCGCCAGATCAACGACAAGCACCACTTGACGCTGCTGTGCCGCGACCTGTCGGAGCTGGCCAGCTACGCCCATGTGGACAACCGCCAGTACCGCCTGCTGAAGCTGGCCACGCCCGGGCCCTACACCTTCATCCTGGATGCCACCAAGGAGGTGCCGCGCCGCGTGAGCCACCCGCAGCGCAAGACCATAGGCCTGCGCGTGCCCGACCGCAAGGGCCTGCAGATGCTGCTGGAACTGCACGGCGCGCCGCTGCTGGCCACCACCTTCATCCCACCGGGCGAGACCGATCCGCTGAACGACCCCGAGGAGATCCGCGAGCGCTTTGAGAAGCAGCTCGACGGCATCATCGACGCCGGCGCCTGCCCCTTGGAGCCGAGCACGGTGCTGGATCTCACCCCGATGAGCACCGGCGGCGACGCCATCGTGGTGCGCCAGGGGCGCGGCAGCGTACAGGCGCTGGGGCTTTGAAGATGGTTGAGCGTTGAGCGCCAGACGCCTGACGCTGGACGCTCAACGCTTCTTCATGCTGCCATGAGGACGCTGTCGTCTTCGAGCTTGAAGGCGCCCACGGCCTGCTGCAGGTCGCCGGCGCGCTCGGTCAAGGCGGCGGCGGCCTGCGTGGCCTGCTGCACCAGGGCCGCGTTGTGCTGGGTGGCGCCATCCATATGCGCCACGGCCTGGTTGACCTGGGCAATGCCCTCGCTTTGCTCGCTCAGCGCCTGAGAAATTTCCCCCAGCAGGCCGCTCACCTGGCCCACGGAATGCACGATCTCCTGCATGGTCTGGCCGGCCTGGCCCACCAGCCCGGCGCCGTTTTGCACCTGCTGCACCGATTCCTGAATCAAGGTTTTGATTTCGCGCGCGGCCACGGCGCTGCGCTGGGCCAGGGCCCGCACCTCGCTGGCCACCACGGCAAAGCCGCGCCCCTGTTCGCCGGCGCGTGCCGCCTCGACGGCGGCATTGAGCGCCAGGATGTTGGTCTGGAAGGCAATGCCTTCGATGACCTGGATGATGTCCACCACCTTGCCCGAGCTGGTGCTGATGGCATCCATGGTCTGCACCACCTCGCCCACCACGGCGCCACCACGGCCGGCCGTCTGCGAGGCATCGACCGCCAGGCTGCTGGCCGAGCGCGCCCGATCGGCGTTCTGGCGCACGGTGGCCGTGAGCTGCTCCATGCTGGCCGCGGTCTGCGTGAGTGCACCCACCTGCTCATCGGTGCGGCGCGCTAGGTCGCCGTTGCCGGCATCGATTTCGCCGGCCGAGACACCAATCGCATCGGCCGAATCCTTGATGCGCCCGACCAGCTCGGTCAGCGTGTCCTCCATGGTGCCTAAAGCGCCCAGCAGGCGGCCGAAGTCGCCACGCAGCGCGGATCTGAACTCCTGGCTCAGGTCACCGGCAGCCACGGTTTCGGCGATCAGGATGGCCTGGGCCAGTGGCTGCACGATGCCGCGGCGCAGCGAAAACCAGGCAAACGCCGCCAGCAGGATCACCAGCGCGCCGAGCGCCCACACCCAGGGCGCGGCCGCTGCGCCGGCCCCGGGCGGCTGCGCCAGCCCCCACAGGGCCACGGCCATGAGCACCGCCACCCACAACACGATGGATGCAAACACGGCCGTCAGGCGCGCGCCAATCGTCAGTCGGTCAAAACCAGGCACCGCTTCCCTCCCTATGTTTGTGTATCTATTAGAAACAAACGCGCATGCTAACAAGAATCGGTAGGCCTTGCCGTAAATGATCTCCCGGAGCCCGGCGCCGGCAGCCTGCACCGGGTCTGACACAATCCGTGCCGTGGACATCACCAACCTCATCCAAACCATCCTCATCTACGCTCTGCCCGTGCTGTTTGCCATCACGGTGCACGAGTCGGCCCATGGCTACGCCGCGCGCCACTTTGGCGACAACACGGCAACCATGATGGGGCGCGTCACGCTCAACCCGCTCAAGCACATCGACCCCATTGGCACGGTGCTGATGCCGCTGCTGCTGTACTTCGCCACCTCGGGCGCGTTCCTGTTCGGCTATGCCAAGCCGGTGCCGGTCAACTTCCACCACCTGCGCAACCCCAAACGCGACATGATCTGGGTGGCGCTGGCGGGCCCTGCATCCAACTTCGTCCAGGCGATTGGCTGGGCGCTGTTGCTGGTGGCCCTGGTGGGCGCGGGCGGGCAGGAGCGCTTCTTCATCGAGATGGCGCGCGCCGGCGTCACCATGAACCTGGTGATGTGGGCCTTCAACCTGTTTCCGCTGCCGCCGCTCGATGGCGGCCGCATCCTTGTCGGATTACTGCCCTGGCGCCAGGCCCAGTTCGTCGCACGCATCGAGCCCTATGGTTTCTTCATCGTGATGGCACTGGTGATTGGTGGCATCGTCGGCCAGCTGTGGCTGCGCCCGCTGATGTCGCTGGGCTACGGCATCATCGACCTGCTGATCTCGCCGTTCACCGCCTTGCTTCGCTAATTTCATGACTACCACGCGCTTTCTCACCGGCATCACCCCTTCCGGCACGCCGCACCTGGGCAACTACGCGGGCATGATGCGCCCGGCCATTGCCGCCTCGCGCACGCCCAGCGTGGAGAACTTCTACTTCCTGGCCGACTACCATGCCCTCATCAAGTGCCAGGAGCCCGAGCGCGTGCACCGCTCCACGCTGGAGATCGCCGCCAGCTGGCTGGCCGCAGGGCTGGATCCCGAGCGCGTGACCTTCTACCGCCAGTCGGACATCCCCGAGATCCCAGAGCTCACCTGGTTCCTGACCTGCGTCACCGGCAAGGGCCTGCTCAACCGCGCCCATGCCTACAAGGCCGCGCAGGACAAGAATGCCGAGTCCGGGCGCGAGGCCGACGACGGCGTCACGGCCGGCCTGTTCATGTATCCGGTGCTGATGGCCGCCGACATTCTGATGTTCAACGCCCACCGCGTCCCCGTGGGGCGCGACCAGATCCAGCACATCGAGATGGCGCGCGACATGGCAGCCAGCTTCAACCATCTCTATGGCGAGCATTTCACGCTGCCCGAGGCCGCGATCGAGGACGACGTCGCCACGCTGCTGGGCCTCGATGGCCGCAAGATGAGCAAGAGCTACGACAACACCATTCCGCTGTTCTGCCCGCCCGCACAGCTGAAAAAGCTCATCGGCGCCATCGTCACAGACTCGCGCGCGCCCGGCGAGCCCAAGGAGGTCGAGGGCTCGGCCCTGTTCCAGCTCTACCAGGCCTTCGCCACGCCCGAGGAAACCGCCGCCATGCGCCGCGCCTACGCCGAGGGCATTGCCTGGGGCGAGGCCAAGCAGCTGCTCTATGCCTGCATCGACCGCGAGATCGGCCCGATGCGCGCGCGCTATGAGGAGCTGATGGCCCACCCCGAGCAGGTCGAGGCCGCGCTGCAGATCGGCGCCCAACGCGCGCGGGCCCTGGCCGCGCCCTTCCTGCAGCGCCTGCGCGCGGCCGTAGGCCTGCGCCCACTCAGCGCCACGCAGGCGTCCAGCCAGGACACGCACAAAGCGGCCAAGGCAGCCCTGCCGAGCTTCAAGCAGTACCGCGAGGCGGACGGCAGGTTCTACTTCAAGCTGCTGGCCGCCGACGGCCGGCTGCTGCTGCAAAGCACGGGCTTTGCTGCCCCGCGCGAGGCCGGCCAAGCCATTGCCCGCCTGCAAAAGGAGACCGGCGCCCTGCAGGCCCTGGCGCCGCAGCTTGCGCCGGTGGCGGACGTGGATGATGAAGAAGTAGCGGCTGCACTGCGGGCCCTGGCCAGCGCGGCAGATTCCTGAAGCCGAACATTTGCTATTAATAAAATAGCTAACAGCGCTTGATTCATATGGCTTTGAGGTCTAATTGGCCTCAACCAAACTGAGATTCAGCGCCCAGCCGAGCCGCTCGCACTGGTGGCCAGGCGGTAATTTTCTATACTCGCTGCATCCGATCCACCTAGCCAGCCAGGAGTGTCATGCGCATTGCGGCACTGGACGACGACCCACTTCAGCTCGAATTTTTCACCCATGCACTGACCTCGCTGGGCCATGTCTGCCGCACCTACGCCACGGGTGCGGCGCTGCTCAAGGATTTGCGGCGTGAAACCTTCGACCTGCTGATCGTGGACTGGCAACTGCCCGACATCGAGGGCCCGGACGTCGTGGCCAAGGCGCGCCAGCTGGTGGGCGCCGAGCTGCCCATCATTTTCGTCACCAACCGCCAGGCCGAGAGCGACATCGTCGCGGGCCTGGCCAGCGGCGCCGACGACTTCATGGTCAAGCCGGTGCGCGTGGCCGAATTTGCGGCCCGCATCGGCGCGCTGCTGCGCCGCGCCTACCCAGGCAGTGCCAATAGCGTGCTGGAATTCGGCCGCTACCGCTTCGTGCCCGAAACGCGGGCGTTGCAAATGGACGGCGCGCCCGTGGAGCTCAAGGCGCGCGAGTACGAGCTGGCCCTGTTCCTGTTCCAGAACCTGGGCCGCCTGCTGTCGCGCGACCATCTACGCGAAATCATCTGGGGGCACAGCGCCGAGGTCATCTCGCGCTCGCTCGACACCCATGTCTCGCGCCTGCGCAGCCTGCTGGATCTGCGCCCGAACAACGGCTACATGATCACGGCCGTATACGGCGTCGGCTACCGTTTCGAGGCCGTCAAACCGAACACACAAGAGGCAGTCAGCTAAAACAGCGGCCAGGCTCTGCAACACCAGCCGGCCGGCTGTACAAGCGGCGCTCGGAGCGACTCGCTAGGAGGGAGAAAACAATATGGCGATTGCACTTCTACGGCGCCTACCGCAGCGTAGCGCCACACCCATGGCGCTGGCCATCTGCGCCGCCTTGCTCCACTTTGGAGCTCAATCCACGCCCCTGGATATCGAGCACCAGGTTCAACCCGGGGACACGCTGGAAGCCCTGTCCAGGCACTACCTGGGCACCCCCCGGCTGTGGCCGCAGCTGCAGGCGCACAACCATGTGGCCGACCCGCGGCGGCTGCCACCCGGCTCCGTGCTGCACATTCCCATGCGGTTGCTGCCCATGGGCTCGGCCGAGGTGACGTTTGTGCAAGGCCAGGCCAGCATCACTCCCCCAGGGGCAAGCGGTACCACGGCGCTGAAGGTTGGCCAACCCGTGGCCGAAGGCGCACGGCTGCAGGTGGCACCCGACTCCTTCGTCACCGTGCGCCTGGCCGACGGCACACTGATCCGCGTGCATGCCGACTCCGACCTGCAGCTGCAGCAGCTGCGCCGGCGCGGCCGTGCGGGAGATGCAGAGTCGGTGCTGGAACTGCGCCGCGGCAGCGTGGAGACTTCGGTACCGCCGACCAGCGGCGGCGCACGCCGGTTTCAGATCCGCACGCCCAAAGCATCGACCAGCGTTCGCGGCACCCGCTTTGACGTGGCGATGACCAGCGATGAGCGCGCCCTGGCCGCCGTCACCGAAGGCACGGTGGCCGTGGAACGCCACGAGTCGCGCCAGGCAAGCTTGCTAAAAGCCGGCTACGGATTGGTGGTGGCGGCCGATGGCCAGCTGGGTGCACCGCAAACGCTGCTGCCCGCGCCCGAGCTCGGCACGCAGCCAGCCACGGTGCATGACGCCGATTTCCTCAGCCTGACTCTGCCCCCCGTGGCCGCGGCCGTGGCCTACCAGGTACAGGTGGCGCGTGATGCGGATTTCACCACCGTGGTTCGTGATGGCACCTTTGCATCACCCCAGGTGCGCATGGCCGCGGTGGCAGACGGCAGCTACTACCTGGCGGTGCGCGCCGTCGATCACTCCGGCCTGCCCGGCCTGCTGGCGCAGCGCCCCCTCACGGTCAAGGCGCATCCCGTGCCACCGCTCTACCAGACGCCCGTACAAGGCGCCACCATCTCGCGCACCCAGGGTGAGCTGGTGTGTACGCAGGTAGTTGGCAGTGCGCGTTACCGCATCCAGGTGGCAAGCGACAGCGGTTTTGCCGCACCATTGCTGGACGAAACCCGCACGCCACATTGCGGCACACAGGTGGCTGCACTGGAGCCCGGCAACTACTACTGGCGCGCAGCCAGCGTGCGCGACCTGCCAGATGGCCGCAGCGACCAGGGGCCCTTTGCGCCACCCCAAGCCTTCACCGTGGCCAACAACCCCAGCGCACCGAATGCCGCCGCCCTGCAAATGAGTGGCGAAGGCGCCGTCCTGCAGCTGCGCTGGCCAGGTGAGCCAGGCCAAAGCTATCGACTGCAGCTGTCCCGCAGCGAAGACTTTGCCAAGCCGCTGCTGGACGAGCGCCTGGATACTCCCACCTGGTCACCCGCCGGGTTGGCCCCGGGTTCCTATTTCGTGCGCATCCAGACGCGCGATCCGTCGGGCCTGGAAAGTGACTTCTCCACCCCGCGCATGGTGCGCGTCCAGCCGGCCGTGCAATCGGGCACCGGCCTGCCGGTGACATCCTCCGACGGCCAGCCACTGTCGCGGCCCTGAACGGCCGCCAAGGCGCCGCCCACCGCATGCCATGACGCCATCTGCACAGGCAGGCTACCGCCGCAACCTGCGCCGTGAATGGATGGCGCTGGCGCTGCTGATTTTGGGGCTGGTAGCCTGGCTATGCGCCAGCGGCGGCCTGCGCCGCATCGACCACCTGGTGCAGGACACAGGCATGCGCCTGTATGCGCGTCCGGCAAGCCCAGACATCGTCATCATCGCTATCGACAATCGCAGCATCGACGCCATAGGCCGCTGGCCCTGGCGCCGTGCACTGCATGCGCAGCTGGTGGATCAGATCTCGGCACAATCACCACGCGCGCTGGGCCTGGACATTCTGTTTGGCGAAGAAGACGCCGACTATCCGGGTGACGATGTGCTATTGGCCCGCGCCCTGGAGCGCAACGCCCACGCCGTGCTGCCCGTGGCACGCCGCGGCGACGGCATCGACAGCCGGGCCGACGTACCTCTGCCACTGCTGCGCCGCGCCGCCGCACAGCTTGGACATGTGCAGATGCAGCCGGACGAAGACGGCGTGGCACGCAGCCTGTTCGAGCGCGAGGGGCCGCAAACCGCGCCCTGGCCCCACTTCAGTACGGCCATGCGCTGCGCCCAAGGGCTGGCACTGCCGCAATGCCGCGGCAACGGAGCGCCAGCCAGCGGCCCATGGATCCATCAAGACCTGCAGATTCTGCGCTTTGCCAAGGGGGAGCCGGCGTTCACGACCTATTCGTACATCGATGTGCTGAAAGAACGGCTGCCGGCCGATGCGCTGCAGGGCAAATACGTCATCGTCGGGGCCACAGCCACCGGCCTCGGTGACATGTTTGCCGCCCCCATGATGGCGCAGGCCGAGCGCATCCCAGGCGTCGAAATGATTGCCCATGCACTGAACGCCGAGCTCATGCAGTGGCAGATACGGCCCGCGTCCAACACATGGAACATGGCCTTCAACCTCACGCCGGTGGCCCTGGCCTTGCTGGCCATCGTGCTGCTGGGGCCATTGGCTGGCTTGATTGCCAGTAGCGCACTCTTCCTGGCCACCCTGGTGGCTGGCGCGTTTGCATCGGCACTGGTGGGCTGGCAGTTTGCCGCTGCACCGGCACTGGTCGGCATTGCCGCGGTATACCCGCTTTGGAGCTGGCGCCGGCTGAGTGCAGCGGCGCATTTTCTGCAACTGGAGATGAAGGCGCTGCAAGTTGCCGGGCTAACCCCCTTGCCAGAGGAGTCTGTACGCCCCCTGCTGCGCGGCGACCTGCTGGAGCGGCGCATACACGCAGTGGAAGACGCCACGCGGCGGCTGCGCAAGCTGCACCATTTTGTCAGCGACAGCCTGCAGCACCTGCCATCGCCCACCTTTGTCTGTGACGCCCAGGGCTGCGTCACCCTGGCCAATGAAGCCGCGCTGAACTATCTGCCCGCCACCCAGAGCCCTCAGGGGCAAGCCATTGCACGGTTGCTGGCACAACTGGTACACCCCGCTACCGGCAAACCCCTGCTGCCGCAGGACATCAGCCACATGACCGAAGTACCACCGCAACAGGAGGGCCGCGACGCGCAAGGGCGCCACATGTTGCTGCTGTGCAAGCCTTTTGCGCTCAGTGGCAACACCATCTGGCTCATTACCCTGGTCGATCTGACGGACATGCGCCGCGCCCAGCAGCAGCGCGACCAGGCGCTGCACTTCATTTCGCACGACATACGCGCACCCGCAGCCTCCATCCTCACGCTGCTGGAGATGCGCCGCGAATTTCCTGAGCAGTTGTCGCAGCAAGACCTGCTCACGCGCATCGAGCGGCACGCGCGCGCTTCACTATCCATGGCCCAGGGCTTCGTGCAACTGGCCAGCGCTCAGGCCCACGAGTACCACTTTGCCCCCTTCGATCTGGCTGACGCGCTCGAGGAAACGGTTGACGACGCCTGGGTCGGCGCCACGAATCAGAAGGTGGAACTCACCATCACCAGCCTGCCTGACAAGGCGCTCATTGATGGCGACCGAGCGCTGATTTGCCGCGCCATCAGCAACACCTTATCCAACGCCATCAAGTTCAGCCCAGCGGGCAGTACCGTGCTGTGTGCGCTGACCGCCGAAGCACCGTATTGGGTGATCAGCGTGCGCGACCAAGGCCCTGGCATTGCACCAGAACAACAAAGCCATCTGTTTCAGCCCTTCAAGCGCCTGCATGAGGGCAGCCACCCTGGCATCGCCGGCGTGGGCCTGGGTCTGGCCCTGGTGCAAACCGTGGTGCAACGCCACGACGGTGAGATACAGGTGCACAGCAGCAGTGGTTCTGGCGCCGAATTCCGCCTGCTACTGCCGCAAGAAGCATAAAACCAACCCAGCAGTTTGGCGCCTATTGCGCTCCCTTGCCCGTCAGGACGACGCCTACCGTTTCAAACAAAACAATCAGGTCGAGAAACCAGGAGTGGTTTTTGACGTAATACAGGTCGTATTGCAGCTTCTGCTCCGCGTCTTTGACGGAAGCGCCGTAGTGGTAACGTACTTGCGCCCACCCGGTCAACCCTGGTTTCACGCCATGGCGCAAGGCGTAATAGGGTATGTCTTGCGTGAGTCGCTCCACAAAATAGGGGCGCTCAGGCCGCGGCCCCACCAGGCTCATATCTCCCTTGAGCACACAAATAAGCTGTGGCAGCTCATCTATCCGCGTCTTGCGGATGAATTTTCCGACCCGCGTCACCCGTGTGTCGCCCGCGCCAGCCCATTGCGGTTTTCCGTCCTTTTCCGCATCCTGGCGCATGCTGCGAAACTTTATCACTTCAAACGTGCGTCCATTCAAACCAACGCGCTCCTGCCGGTAAAAAACCGGCACTCCGCTTTCAACAATTACCAATAATGCGGTCAACAGCATGATCGGAAGCGCCAGCAGCAAAAGTATGATTGATCCTACAATATCAAACAAACGTTTGACCATCGATCTGGAAAATCCTTGCTTGAATCCGTCACCAAATATCAACCAACCTGCAGATACAGCTTCCAGATGCACCTGCCCCAGAAGCTTCTCGAAATGTGTCGCCAAATCAATGACTTGGACACCCTGAAGCTTGCAATCAAGAAGTTCACGCAGCGGCATGCTGCCACCCCGGCGTTCATTGACCGCGACCACAATTTCATTGATTCGATATTGCTCGACAACTTCCGTCAAGGTTTTTCCATCGGAAACAACATTCAAGCCCGCGGCCACTGGTGTACTTTCTTGCGGGCCACGAAAATGCCCAACCAACTCTATGCTCGGATCATTTTTCATGAGCGATTCAGTGACCACAGAGGCACGTGATCCTGTGCCATAGACCAATACCCGTTGACGCCTGTAAGAGGCCGGCATCAAACCACTACCCAACAAACGCATAATCAACATCGCACTCACCATGATCAGCAACGCCAGCAGAGCTTGCTCATTATGATAAGAATTATCCAATGGCATCAACGCCAGCACAATGCCAGCAACCGCCATTGACAGAATAAAAGACAATACCGCACGCGCGCGCACCTGACCAACCGTCAGGTTACCTTTCGCCTCGTTGATATCCAAGGTAAAATTAATACCCAATATTCCAACAGCAATCAATCCCCCACGAATTATCCCAGAAGTAACAAGCGCCCCATTGAAGTCAGAAGCACCGGTCTGCCAGAGCATTGTAGCCACCAACGTACCCACGATCAAGACCACATACAGCATGACCTGAAAGATACTTTCTCGGCGTAAATAATGATTAAATATCTTAATCATGCCCATTTCCCAGAAGACGAGCCCATCCAGGGCAACAATTGCAGACGCATACTTTGACTTCAATCCCCATACCGTTCAAGTCAATAAATAAGGTATGCGCATCGGGTTAAAAAACGGTGACAATTCACTATACGGAATCACATCCAGAAGTTGCAGCAATCACGCTTGCGGCTCTACCTTGACACAAAATGATACGATAAGCAACAACCATAGCACAATAGATACGCGCGGGATTTCAACGAAGCTTACAAGCATTCCCTCCATCATCGCAGCAAGAATGGACGCCCCCACCAGTAAGGCAAGCGGCTCACCACGCTGCGCTGTTCCAAGCACTTGCAGTAGCGCCCGCAGCACGACCAGTGCCAATGCCAGCACGCCCAGCAGCCCACGCTCAATGAGCACTTCCAGCAACAGATTGTCCATGTGCCAGGGCAGGAAATTCCCGTATGCAATGCTGCCCCAGTAGCGTGGCCCCCACTCCAGATCGGCGTTTTTCAGCACCTGCCGCCCTTTCGGGTCGATGAGCTCAATGGCAGTGATTTCCACATTGGCGTTGGCTTGCAACACTTTGACAGAAAATATGCCCTGCCGCCAAGCCGCCCCAAAATCAGTCCGTTCAAAGGCAAGACCGAGCAAAGGCAGTACAAACCAGCCGTCGGCCGTCTTGTTGGCATCGGCTATCTGGCGCGTGCGCAACTGGCATTGCCCCGTGTACAGCAGGTATTGCTCGCACAACTGAACCTTGAGCCAGATGGAATGATCGACATGCGCTCGCAGGCGTACCTTGTAGTGGCCGGCTGGCTCCAGAGCCACCTCCTGAGTCAGCCCCAGCTCCCCTTTGGCATTGGCACGACTCGGGCCAGACAACTGAATCTCGTACCGCCCCTCGGTATCGCGCATCCAGCGTATCTGGCCAGGTGAGGCCCCTTCATCGATCTGCGTGCTGTAGTGCTCAGGCAAGCGCCCCACGCCCACGCCCATCACCCATTGGCCGGGTGTGTGCAACAGGCTCAGTCCACGCTTCCAATGGGCCAAGCGTTGGTGCATGTCAACATTGGAGCGACTCAGCCGATCCGACATGAAGGCCCCGCCCACCCACACACCCAATGTTTCGATCACCAATAGAGCCAACAGCCACGCCATGGCCCGGCGGTGCCATAGCGTTGCGTCTGGAGCCTTGAATTGGTAGTGGTGCGCCCATGCGGCCATGCCAACCGCAGTGATGATCACCGTCAAATAAAGGCCGCGCGAATAGGTGGTAAGTACCGCATAGGTCGCAAGCAGCACCAGTGCTGCAGCGGCATGCCAGCGCCAGCCATGAGGCGCCGACCAGACCGCCCACCATGCAAACGGCATGGCCATAGCCAGGTACGCATCGATGGCACCGCCGCCGACATGCATCTCCCAGAACCACGCCACGGTGCGGTAGTTGGTGCTGAAATCAAACCATCCGACGTACAGCGCCCGCTCCCATAGCACTGCAACGCCCACGCACAAGAGCCCCGTCAGCATGCCACGAGCCAAGCGCAACGGGGCGTTTTCGCATGAGCGGTACAAGATGGGCATGAGCAACAAGCCCCACGCCATGCTCTTGGCTACGCGCAGCGTATTGCCCGGCAGGTCATAGTCGCCATACGGCCCCTGAGCCCACAGATCCGCCAGTAGTCCAGGCCACGCCGCCAAACCCCGAGCGTCGTCCAGCCCTCGCCATACGCCAAGCAGCAGCAAAGGCGGCAGCACCCAATAAGCCCAGCGAATGCCGGCGGGCGTTCTGCCAAATGGTGTGGCATCCCGAACCCAGACGTCATAGCCCCATCGCAGGTACGCTCCTCCCATGACGCCAAGCACCAGCAGGTCGGATTCGTCCACCAGCCACCAGCCCGTCCAGGGCGTGAAGCTGGCCACCGGCAGCAGCGCCGGCAGCATCAACCACAAGTCTGCCGGGCGCCAAATGGCCCAGACGAGCACGGCCGACAACGATGATAAGGCCAGGGTCGGCGCGATCGGGTGCTGCGCGCCGCCCAACAGACTGGCAGCGGCACACATGGCTCCGAACCCGGCTGCACAAACCCCGACCGCTATCTTTTGATCACCTCGCATGGGCAAGATCAAGCTCTATTCCTCCAAGAGCGCAGTATGACTGCAGGACACAAGCCGCCGGCAGCCCACCTCGACTACGATTGGAGCGTCACCCGGGATCGCCAAGCTATCCGTCAACCATCCACCAGAACTCGGTTCCTTTTTTCGCCTCCCGCACGATATGCGATTGCATTTTCTGGATTTTGACTACAGCGATGATGAAGAAGGCACGGCCACCTGGGACGCCGTTGCCAGCGTGCCAAGTCTCCGCCTGGAAGAGTTGGAGCGCGAGGTCATCACCGTGCTGGCCTGGGCGCATTTGCAGTTTGGCGCGCTGCGCGGGCCCGTCGAGTCGGGTGGACTGTGGAACTACGACCTGCAGTACGAGCGCGACAGTCAACCCCTGCTGCCCCTGTGCTACGACACCGAAACACAGCGCTTGACACCAGCGCCTGTGGCATCGCCTGGTGAGCGCGTAACACTGACGTTGTCATTGGGTGGTGGTCAGGCGTTTTCCATGGCCTTTGCGACCCATTTCAATCTGCGCTAATGCGCTTACTGCAGTGGCTCCTTGGCCGCTTCGGGAAGTGGCAGAGGGAGGACGGCAATGCCCTCCTCCAGCAACTCGGCCGTCTGCTCGGGCGAGGCTTGGCCACGGATGGCACGTTCCTCAATCTCGCCGTAATGCATGCGCCGCGCCTCCGATGCGAAGCGCTGCCCGACATCCTCCGTGTGCGCCACGATCTGCCGAGCCATCTGCAACCATGCCGTTTGCAGCGCCTGCGACGTTGTGACATTGCTGGCGAATGGCGGTGGCCTATCGCACGGTGCCACCGTTTCCCGTGGCGTGGTGGAAGTCCGCAAGTTCAAGCGTGGAGCGCTCACGCCCTTGCGTATGTCCGCATTGCCACACATTGGGCACTGCACCAGACCGCGCGCGAGCTGACTCTGAAAGTCTTCCTCGCTACCAAACCACCCTTCGAAGCTGTGGTCATGTGCGCAAAAGAGATCCAAGACTTTCACAACGCCCTCGCTCAGTGTGTATTCCGTCCACCCCTACGCATCAGATAGCGGTAGACGAATCCAGGAAAGGCCAGAGTCATGAACAGGGCAGCAGTCACTGCATAGAACTCCCACCCTTGAGGGGCTATCTGGCCGACCCGCTTTTCGATCAGCAGAGCAAGCCCGCCCACCAAGAAGTAAAACAGCAACAACTCCAGTGCACGTGCAAAAAATGGCTTACCCCGAGGCGCGAGTGTCCCAACGACCAACCAACGGTCATTGACGAAAGGTAAATTGGCGGCCAGAAGGGCCGCCAAAATCACCAGCCAGATGGCTGCAGTCTGCGTCATAGAGCGAACGACAGATCCATCAGGTCGCCAGCGCACGCACAATGGCATCCGCACACAGTGCCATCAAACCGCCTGGCAGGACGCCCAAAATCACCACCAACGCACCATTGAGGGACAGCACGACGCGTGCGTCAAGCGGAGCAGATACCACGCCGGCGGTGATGGGCGCATCAAAATACATCACCTTGACGACGCGGATGTAATAGAACGCGCCGATCAACGACATCATCACCGCAAACACCGCCAACGCCACATGCAGGCTATGGCCTGAAGCAATCAAGGCCTGCAGCACCGACAACTTGGCGTAAAAGCCAACCAGTGGCGGAATGCCCGCCAGCGAGAACATGCATACGGCCATCACACCGGCGTAGAGCGGATTGCGCTGATTCAACCCCGCGAAGTCAGCAATCTCCTCGCTCTCGAAGCCCTCGCGCGCCAACATGGCAATCAAGCCGAAAGCAGGCAGCACGGTCAGCACATAGGTGACGATATAGAACATTGCGGAGCCATAGGCGGCCTCGGCCGCATTGGCGTCCACCGTGCCATTGACTACGCCCGACAGCAGACCGAGGAACAGGAAGCCCATGTGCGAAATGGTCGAATACGCCAGCATGCGCTTGAGATTCGTCTGCAGCACACCTGCGACGTTGCCCACGAGCAGCGAGGCAAACGCCAACACCGCCAGCATCTGCTGCCAGTCTATGGCCAGGGGCAGCAGGCCATCGACGAGCAGACGAATGGCCATGCCGAACGCGGCGAATTTTGGCGCGCTGCCCAGGATCAGCGTGACCACCGTGGGCGCACCCTGGTACACGTCCGGAATCCACATGTGGAAGGGTACGGCACCGAACTTGAAAGCCAGCCCGGCAACGATGAAGACCACGCCGAACACCAGTACCTGGTGGCGAATCTGGCCGGCGTTGATGGCCTTGAACACCTGGCCGATATCGAGTGAGCCAGTGGCACCGTAGACCATGGAAAGCCCGTAGAGCAGAAAGCCGCTGGCCATGGCGCCAAGCACGAAATACTTCATCGCTGCCTCGGTGGCCGTCTTGTCGTCTCGGCGCAGCGCGACCAGCGCATAGCTCGACAGGGTCAGCAGTTCCAGGCCCAGGTAGATCAGGATGAAGTTGTTGGCGGAAATCAGCACGCAAACGCCCAGCAGGGCCAGCATGGTCAGGCTGAACAGCTCACCGCCGCGCAGCATGTCGCGGTCGCCAGCATAGGGGCGGCCATAAACCAGGGTGATCATGAGCGAAATCGTGGCGAAACACTTGAGCCAGTTGCCCATGGCGTCGCTCACCACCATATTGCTCCAGCCGTAGAAGGTATTTCCGCTGCTGGCATACATGGCCTGCAGGGCCGCAACCACGGCCAGGGTGAGCAGGGTCAGAACGTAGGTGCCGGTGCGCCTTGCGCTGGTCACGCCCAGGTCGACCAGGGTGATCACGCAGGCCATGACCAGCAACAGGATCTCGGGGTAGATCGCCAGCCAGCTGATGTTGTCAATCATCGTAAATCTCTCGCTTCGCTAGTCTGGTCAGTGCAGCTTGGACTGCGCCACATGCTTGAGCAGCTCAGCCACGGACACGTCCATTACATCGGTAAAGGGCTTGGGATAGATGCCCATGTAGAGCACCGCGATCGCCAGCACCGCCAGGATCAGGAACTCACGCGCGTTGATGTCCTTCATGTTGCGCACGTTGTCATTCGTGACATCGCCAAGGTAGACGCGTTTGTACATCCACAACGAATAGCTGGCGCCCAGAATCAGGGCCATGGCTGCGCCGAGGCCGATCCAGAAATTGAAGCGCACCGAGGCGATGATCACCATCCACTCGCCAATGAACCCGGCCGTTGCCGGCAGGCCGCAGTTGGCCATGAAGAACAGCAGCGCGAACGCGGCAAACTTGGGCATGGTGTTCACCACTCCGCCGTAGTCGGCGATCTGGCGTGAGTGCACGCGGTCATACAGCACGCCAATGCAGAGGAACATGGCACCCGATACGAAACCGTGCGCGATCATCTGCGCCAGGCCCCCCGAAACGCCCAGATCGTTGAAGATGAAGAAACCCAGCGTGACGAAACCCATGTGCGCCACGGACGAATAGGCGACCAGCTTCTTCATGTCCTTCTGTACGATGGCCACAAAGCCAACGTAGATCACGGCGATCAGCGAGAACGTAATCATCAGCCAGGCCCATTCATGGGCTGCGTCCGGGGCAATGGGCAGGGAGAAGCGCACAAAGCCATAGGCGCCGAGCTTCAGCATGATGGCTGCCAGCACGACAGAGCCACCGGTGGGGGCCTCGACGTGCACATCCGGCAACCAGGTGTGCACCGGCCACATCGGCACCTTGACCGCAAAGGCGGCGAACAGCGCGAAGAACAGCAGCGTCTGCGCCGTCGCACCGAGCGGCAGCTTTTGCCAGGTGGCAATGTCGAAGCTGCCACCGGCCTGCACGTACAGGTAGATGAAGGCAACCAGCGTCAGCAGCGAGCCAAGCAGGGTATAGAGAAAGAACTTGAAGGCCGCGTAGATCTTGTTCGGCCCGCCCCACATGCCGATGATGAGGTACATCGGAATCAGGGTGGCCTCGAAGAACACGTAGAACAGCATGCCGTCGAGTGCACTGAACACACCGGCCATCAGGCCCGACAGGATCAGGAACGCCGCCATGTACTGGTACACGCGCTCGGTGATCGATTCCCACGAGGCGATGATCACGATGACCGTGATGAAGGCCGTGAGCGGCACGAACCACATCGAGATACCGTCCACGCCGAGGTGGTAGTGCATGTTGAAGCGCGCTATCCAGAGCGACTTCTCGACGAACTGCATGACGGCGGTGCCGGTGTCGAAACCGCTGATGAGCGGAACCGTGACCGCAAGACCGAGCAGGGAGCCGATCAGCGCCAGCCAACGCGCGACACCCGGCTGCTTGTCACTGCCGATCGCCAGCAGCAGGACGCCAAAAACGATGGGCGTCCAAATGGCAAGACTCAACAATCCCATTTGTTATTTGCTCCTACTTGTTGAGCCACACGAAATACGTCATGAGTGCAAACACACCCAGGATCATGAGCAGCGCATAGTGGTACAGGTATCCGGTCTGCAAGCGACGCACGGCAGCGGACACGCGCGCCACCAGCTTCCACGAACCATTGACCACGGCGCCATCGATCACGCCCTGGTCTGCCCCCTTCCACAGCACCGTACCCAGGCAGCGTGCACCAGCTGCAATGATGTTTTCGTTGAACCAGTCCACGTAGTACTTGTTTTCAAGCAGGGTGTAGATGGGTTGGAACGCGCGCTTGATCGCGGCCGGCAACGCCGGGTTGATGATGTACATGTAATAGGACAGCGCGACACCGGCGAGCGCCAACCAGAACGGTGCCGTTTGAAACGCGTGCACGGCCATGGCCACGGGGCCGTGGAAGGCCTCGGCCAGATGCGCCATCGCCGGATGCTTGCTGGCATCCACAAAGATCACGTCCTTGAAGAAATCGCCGAACAACATGGGCTGGATGTACATGAAGCCGATCACCACCGAGGGAATAGCCAGCAGCACCAGCGGCACTGTCACCACCCAGGGCGATTCGTGCGGCTTGGAATGATCGCCATGGTGGTGGTGCGGATCGGGCTCTTCCTGCACGTCTTCATGCGCATCCGGATTCTGGTCGTACCGCTCCTTGCCATGGAACACCAGGAAATACATGCGGAACGAATAGAAGGCGGTCACGAAGACGCCCGCCAGCACCGCGAAATGAGCCCAGCCAGCGGCGGGCAGCAGACTTGCATGGGCTGCATCGATGATGTTTTCCTTGGAGTAGAACCCCGAGAACAGCGGCGTGCCAATGAGCGCCAGGGAGCCCAGCAACGAGGTGATCCAGGTGATGGGCATGTACTTGCGCAGCCCGCCCATCCAGCGGATGTCCTGGTTGTGGTGCACGCCCATGATGACCGAGCCGGCACCCAGGAACAGCAGCGCCTTGAAGAAGGCGTGGGTCATCAGGTGGAACACCGCCACCGAGTACGCCGACACACCCAGGGCCACCGTCATGTAACCAAGCTGGGACAGCGTGGAATAAGCGATGACGCGCTTGATGTCGTTCTGGATGATGCCCAGAAAGCCCATGAACAAGGCCGTGATGGAGCCTATGACGAGCACGAAGTTGAGCGCCGTGTCCGACATCTCGAACAGCGGCGACATGCGCGCCACCATGAAGATGCCGGCCGTCACCATGGTGGCGGCGTGGATCAGTGCGGAGATCGGGGTCGGGCCTTCCATCGAGTCGGGCAGCCAGGAGTGCAGCGGAACCTGCGCCGACTTGCCCATGGCACCGATGAACAGGCAAATGCAGGCGACGGTGATCATCATCCAGTCGGTGCCGGGAAGCAGCGCAACACCCAGCTCCTGCTTCTTGGCAAAGACCTCGCCATAGTTGAAGCTGCCGGCATAGGCGGCGAGCAGACCGATGCCGAGGATGAAGCCAAAGTCTCCCACGCGGTTCACCAGGAAGGCCTTCAGGTTGGCAAAAATCGCCGATGGTTTCTTGAACCAGAAGCCGATCAGCAGATAGGACACCAGGCCCACCGCTTCCCAGCCAAAGAACAGCTGCAGCATGTTGTTGCTCATGACCAGCATCAACATGGAGAAGGTGAACAGCGAAATGTAGGAGAAGAAACGGTTGTAGCCGTCGTCCTCTTCCATGTAGCCGATGGTGTAGATGTGCACCATCAGCGACACGAAGGTCACCACGCACATCATCATGGCAGTGAGGCTGTCGATCAGGAAGCCGATCTCCATCTTCAGGCCGCCCACCACCATCCAGGTGTAGATCGTCTGGTTGAAGCGGGCCCCGTCCACGGCCACGCTGTACAGCGTGGAAGCGGAAATCAGGAAGGAGATCAGCACGCCCAGAATGGTCAGCGTGTGCGAAGCGCGCCGTCCAATCCAGTTACCACCGAAGGCCGTGCCAAAAAGACCGACCAGCAGTGAGCCAGCCAACGGCGCCAGCGGCACCACCAGAAGGGTCGAAGCAGAAAGGGTTTGACTCATTCTTGAGAACCTTGCAAGTACCGGTTAACCCATCACCCCTTGAGGGTGTTGAGATCTTCCGCATTGATACTGGTTCGATTTCGGAACAGCAGCACCAAAATGGCCAAGCCAATCGCCGCCTCGGCGGCCGCGACGGTGAGAATGAAGAACACGAAGACTTGGCCATGCATGTCGCCCAGATAGGACGAGAAGGCCACGAAATTGATGTTCACGGCGAGCAGCATCAACTCGATCGCCATCAAGAGAACGATGAGGTTGCGGCGATTCAAAAAGATGCCCACCACGGCCAGGGCGAACAGCATCGCCCCCAGTGACAGGTAATGCCCCAGGCTCAAAATCATGCTTTCTTCTCCTGCGAATTGATGTCGGCATCGGCCGCCGGTTCCGGTGCCTGCTGGGTCACGGGCATCTTCACCACCACCAGGCGCTCGCTCGGGCGGGCACGCAGCTGCGCCGGCACGTCGCTGGCCTTGACGTCCTTGCGCTGACGCAGCGTCAGGGCGATGGCGGAAATCATCGCCACCAACAGGATCACGGCCGCGATTTCGACCGGGTACAGATACTCCGTGTACATCAGGCGCCCCAGGGCCTGGGTATTCGAATAGGGAATGGCCTGGCCCGCCGCGTTCAGCAGTGCTGCGACCGGCTTGGGCTCTTCAACACCGCGAAAGCCGGTCATCAGCACAGCCGCCATCTCGAAGGCCACCACGGCACCAATCAGGGCAGCCAGGGGGAAATGCGTCCAGAACCCGCGTCGCAAGGTGTCGATGCGGATATCCAGCATCATCACCACAAACAGGAACAGCACCATCACGGCGCCCAGGTAGACCAGCACCAGGGCGATGGCAAGAAACTCGGCCTTCAGCAGCAGCCACAAGCCTGCCGCCTGGGAGAAGGCCAGAATCAGATGCAGCACGGCATGCACGGGATTGCGCGCCGTGATCACCCGGAAGGCTGCGTACAGCAGCACCACCGAGAACAGGTAGAAAAATCCGGTTTTTACGTCCATGGATCGGGTCTTTTCAAAAGTTCAGGTGTGATGCGCCACCCGATCAACGGTATTTGGCGTCCGCAGCCTTGGCAGCGGCAATCTCGGGCTCATAGCGGTCGCCCACGGCCAGCAGCATGTCCTTGGTGAAGTACAGGTCACCGCGCTTTTCGCCGTGGTATTCGAGAATTTGCGTCTCGACGATCGAATCCACCGGGCAGCTCTCTTCACAGAAACCGCAGAAGATGCACTTCGTCAGGTCGATGTCATAGCGCGTGGTGCGGCGGGTGCCGTCGGCACGCACATCGGATTCGATGGTGATGGCCAAGGCCGGGCAAATGGCTTCGCACAGCTTGCAGGCAATGCAGCGCTCTTCGCCGTTTTCGTAGCGGCGCAGCGCGTGCAGGCCGCGAAAACGCGGCGAAAGCGGCGTCTTCTCTTCCGGAAACTGGATCGTGACCTTGCGCGAGAAGGCGTAACGCCCCGTCAGCACCATGCCTTTGGCCAGTTCCCAGAGCAGGAAACTCTTGAAAAAATCCTTGATCGAGAAGGATGCAGGAGCAGCAACAGCAGTCATGAATGGTGGCCCCGCTTATTTCCAAATATTCCAGGGCGATAGCAGCCAGGCGCCCACAACCAGCACCCACACCAGGGTGACCGGGATAAAGATCTTCCAGCCCAGACGCATGATCTGGTCATAGCGATAGCGCGGGAAGGTGGCGCGGATCCAAATGAACATGGAAACGACCACGCAGGTCTTGATGCCAAGCCAGATCCAGCCAGGGATAAAGCCAAGGGCCTCAAACGGCGGCAACCAGCCCCCCAGGAACATGACCACGGCCAGGATGGACACCAGCCACATGGCAGCGTATTCAGCCAGAAAGAAGATGGCGAAGCCCATACCCGAGTATTCGACCATGTGGCCGGCGACGATCTCGGCCTCGCCTTCCACCACGTCAAACGGGTGACGGTTGGTTTCGGCAACGCCCGAAATCAGGTAGACGAGAAAAATCGGCAGCAGGGGCAGCCAGTTCCAGGACAGAAGACCCAGGCCCATTCCCGCCATGGTGCCGCGGTTCTGAGCCAACACAATCTCCGTCAGGTTCATGCTGCCCGTGACCATGATCACCACCACGAAGCAGAATCCCATGGCAATTTCATAGCTGACCATTTGCGCTGAAGCGCGCAGCGCACCCAGCAAGGCGTACTTGGAATTGGACGCCCAGCCGGCGATGATCACGCCGTAGACCTCGATCGAGGCAATGGCCATGACCAGCAGCAGGCCGGCATTGATGTTTGCCAGCGCCGCATCGGGCGCAAACGGCACCACCACCCAGGCCGCGAGGGCCGGCATGATGGCCATGACCGGGCCCAGGAGAAACAGGCCTTTGGCGGCAGCCGTAGGCTGGATCAATTCCTTGGTCAGCAGCTTCAAAGCGTCGGCGATGGGCTGCAACAGGCCCCAGGGGCCGACACGGTTCGGGCCAGGACGGACTTGCATCCAGCCCAGCAGCTTGCGCTCCCACAGCGTCAGATAGGCCACTGCACCCATCAGTGGTGCCAGCACGCAGACGATCTTGATCAGGTTCCAGACCACGGGCCAGCCCATGCTGGCCCACCAACTGGCAGCCACCAGGTTCAGGCCGGCGTTGTAGATGGCGTCGATCATGCGGCGGCTCCCTCATGTGCCGCACGCGCGTCGGCGGTCAGTTGCAACGCTGGTGCGCGACGCACCAGGCCGTCGAGCTGGTAAATGCTGGCCACCACGGGTGCAGCCTGCGGCCCCTGGCCGACGGCAAGCGCTGCATTGGTGGCATTGGACAGCTGGCTTGCGGCCAATTGCTCTGAACCGGCCGTGATCTGCTGAAGCACATCCTGCGAGGACTCGAACTCCACACCCTGCAGGCCCATGATGTTGGCGAGCACGCGCAGCACCTTCCAGCCCGGACGCGCCTCACCCAGCGGACGCACGACGGCGTGGAAGCTCTGCACCCGGCCCTCGGCGTTGACGAAACTGCCCGAGGTCTCGGTGAACGGCGCTATCGGCAGCAGCACGTCGCTGACCTCCATATTCGTCTTGAACGGGCTCAGCGTGACCACCATGTCCACATCGGCCAACCTTTTAGCCGCGTTGGCTCCGGCGGCGGTATCGAACTCGGGCTCGGTGTTCAGCAGGAACAGGGCCTTGACCTCGCCCGCCAGCATCTGCGCCGCGTTCAGGCCGCCCTGGCGCGGCTGTGCGCCGACGAGTTGCGCGCCAACGGTGTTTGCCGCTTCGGTCAGGTAGCCGAAGGCAGCGCCTGTTTCCTGGCCAATCCATTGCGCCAGCGCCAGGAGGCTGGAGGCCTGAGCGTGGTGCGCAGCGGCATTGCCGAGCAGCACGGCCTTGCGCTCGCCGGCCATGAGGGCGCGGGCGATGGCCAGTGCCTCTTCGTTCACCTTGCCGGCGGCCGCCGGTGTGGTAACACCCTTTTCCTGCGCCACGGCTGCGGCCACATCGGCCATGGCCTGCGTCCAGTCAGCGGATCCGACTACCGAATGTGTAGCAGGCAGGGCCCAGTCGTAAGCCCGGGCGTTGATCGCAAAAACCTTGCAGCCCTTGCGCGCGGCCTGGCGGATGCGCTGTGCGAACAGCGGGTGATCCTTGCGCAGGTTCGAGCCCAAGACCAACACCGTCTGCAGATCGGTCAATGCCGCGATCGGCATGCCGAGCCAGCGCACGCCCTCGGGCTGCGCGAATTCGGCATGGCGCAGGCGGTGGTCGATGTTGTCGCTACCCAGGCCGCGCACCAGGGTCGTCGCCAGTTGCAGCTCTTCCAGGGTGCTGTGCGGGCTGACCAGGGCGCCGATGCCCGCGGCACCATGCTTGTCACGCACGCATTTCAGGCCGTTGGCCACGTATTCCAGGGCCGTCTGCCAGTCCACCTCCTGCCACTGGCCGCCCTGCTTCAGCATGGGTGTGGTCAGGCGATCCTCACCGTTCAATGCCTCGTAGGAGAAGCGGTCGCGGTCGGCGATCCAGCATTCGTTCACGGCCTCATTCTCGAACGGCACCACGCGCATCACCTTGTGGTTCTTGACCTGGATGACGAGGTTGGTGCCGGTGGAATCGTGCGGCGAGATCGACCTGCGGCGCGACAGCTCCCAGGTGCGGGCGCTGTAACGGAACGGCCGGCTGGTGAGCGCGCCCACGGGGCAGATGTCGATCATGTTGCCCGAGAGCTCGGAATCTACGCTGTCGCCCTTGACGGTGGTGATCTCCGAGTGCTCACCCCGGTTGATCATGCCCAGCTCCATGTCGCCGCCGATTTCCTGGCCGAAGCGGACGCAGCGCGTGCAGTGGATGCAGCGTGTCATTTCCTCGGTAGAGATCAAGGGGCCGATGTCCTTGCGCAGCACCACACGCTTTTCCTCGCCGTAGCGCGAGGCCGAAGCGCCGTAGCCCACGGCCAGATCCTGCAGCTGGCATTCGCCGCCCTGGTCGCAAATCGGGCAGTCGAGCGGATGGTTGATGAGCAGGAACTCCATCACCGACTGCTGCGCCTTGATCGCCTTGTCGCTCTTGGTGCGCACGATCATGCCCTGGGTCACGGGTGTGGCACAGGCCGGCATGGGCTTGGGAGCTTTCTCGATATCGACCAGGCACATGCGGCAATTGGCCGCAATGGAGAGCTTCTTGTGGTAGCAGAAATGCGGGATGTAGGTACCGGACTTCTCGGCCGCATGCATGATCATGCTGCCTTCGGCAATCTCCACCTTCTGACCGTCGAGTTCAATTTCAACCATATGCTTTTCTCACGCGCGAGCAGCGGAAGTGCCCTGCTTGACCGCGGCCTCGATCTTGGCCACGAATTCGTGGCGGAAATGCTTGATCATGGCGCGCACGGGCATGGCAGCCGCATCGCCCAACGCACAAATGGTGCGCCCCATGATGTTGAACGCCACGGAGTCCAGCACCTCGATGTCTTCCTCACGGCCCTGGCCATGCTGGATGCGGTGCACCACGCGCCAGAGCCAACCCGTGCCCTCGCGGCAAGGCGTGCACTGGCCGCAGGACTCGTGCATATAGAAATAGGACAGGCGCTGCAGCGATTCCACCATGTCGCGGGAATCGTCCATGACGATCAGCGCTCCCGAACCCAGCATGGAGCCAGCCTTGGCAATGCTGTCATAGTCCATGGTGCAGTCCATCATGATGGAGGCCGGCAACACGGGGGAGGACGACCCACCGGGAATCACCGCCTTCAGCTGCCGACCACTGCGCACCCCACCGGCGAGCTCCAACAATTTGGCGAACGGCGTGCCCAGTGGAATTTCGTAGTTCCCTGGACGTTCGACGTCCCCCGACACCGAGAAGATCTTGGTGCCGCCGTTGTTCGGCTTGCCGCACTCGAGATAGGCCTGGCCACCGTTCCTGATGATCCAGGGCACTGCGGCGAAAGTCTCGGTGTTATTGATGGTCGTGGGTTTGCCGTACAGACCGAAACTTGCGGGAAATGGCGGCTTGAAGCGCGGCTGGCCCTTCTTGCCCTCGATGGACTCGAGCAGGGCCGTTTCCTCGCCGCAAATGTAGGCGCCAAAACCGTGGTGGGCATGCAGCTGGAAGCTGAAAGCACTGCCAAGAATGTTGTTGCCCAGATAACCTGCGGCACGCGCCTCTTCCAGCGCAGCCTCGAAACGCTCGTAGACCTGGAAGACCTCGCCGTGGATGTAGTTGTAGCCCAGCGAAATGCCCATGGCGTAGGCGCCGATGATCATCCCCTCGATGACGATGTGGGGGTTGTACATCAGGATGTCGCGATCCTTGCAGGTACCCGGCTCGCCCTCGTCAGAATTGCACACCAAGTGCTTCTGTCCGGGGAACTGACGCGGCATGAAGCTCCATTTCAGACCCGTCGGAAAACCCGCGCCGCCGCGGCCACGCAGGCCCGACTCCTTGACGGTGGCAATGACCTGGTCTTGGGTCAAGCCCTCGCCGCCATCCTTGCCAAGTATCTTGCGCAGCGCCGCATAGCCGCCGCGCGCCTCGTAGTCCTTGATGCTCCAGTTGCTGCCATTCAGACCCGCATAGATCTGCGGGTTGATGTGGCGATCATGGAAACATGTCTGTACGCCCGTGGCCTGGAACTGCGATAGAACTTGTGCCACCGTGCTCATGGTCGGCCCTCCGCAGCACGCAGTCCAGCAAGCAGCTGATCGAGCTTGTCGTTATCCATGAAGCTGCACATGTGGCGGTCACTCACCAGCATGGCCGGTGCATCGGCGCAGGCCCCCAGGCACTCGCATTGCTGCAAGGTGAACATGCCATCCGGCGTTGTCTCACCCATCTCGATACCTAATCTGGCTTCAAGATGCTGCAATGCCTGGTTGCCACCGCGCAGTTGGCACGGAAGGTTGGTGCAGACGGCGAGCTTGTACTTGCCCACGGGCTGCTGGTTGTACATGTTGTAGAAGGTCGTGACCTCGTGCACGGCGATCTGGGGCATGCCCAGGTAATCGGCAATCACGGCCTCGCTCTCCTGGTTGACCCAGCCCTGTTCCTGCTGGACGATGGACAGGCAGGCCATCACCGCAGACTGCTTCTGCTCCGGCGGGTACTTCGCCACTTCGCGCGCAAAGCGCGCCTTGGTCGCTTCGGTAATCATCGGTCAATCTCTCCGAACACGATATCCATGGTGCCGATGACGGCTACCGCGTCGGCAATCATGTGGCCTCGTGTCAATTCGTCGTATGCACTCAGATGGGCAAAGCCGGGCGCACGGATTTTCAGGCGGTAGGGCTTGTTGGCACCGTCGCTCACGATGTAAATGCCGAACTCGCCCTTGGGGTGCTCGACGGCCGCATAGGCCTCGCCCTCGGGCACCTTGAAGCCCTCGGAGAACAGCTTGAAATGGTGGATCAGATCCTCCATGCCGGTCTTCATGCGTTCACGCGGCGGCGGTGCCACCTTGTAGTCGTCCACGATGACGGGGCCGGGGTTGGCGCGCAGCCAGTCCACGCACTGTTTGATGATGCGATTGGACTGGCGCATCTCCTCGACGCGCACCAGATAGCGGTCGTAGCAGTCGCCGTTTTTGCCAATCGGCACATCAAAGTCGACCAGGCCATAGGCGTCATAGGGCTGCTTCTTGCGCAGATCCCAGGCCACACCGGAGCCGCGCAGCATCGCACCCGTCATGCCCAGGTTCAGGGCACGCTCGGCCGAGACGACGCCAATGCCAACGGTACGCTGCTTCCAGATACGGTTTTCCGTCAGCAGGGTTTCGTACTCATCCACCAAGGTGGGGAACTTGGCGCAGAAATCGTCGATGTAGTCGAGCAGTGACCCCTGGCGGTTTCGGTTGAACTCCTCCACAGCCTTGGCACTGCGCACCTTGCTGGGCTTGAGCTGGGCCATGCTGTCGGGCAGATCACGGTACACGCCGCCGGGCCGGTAGTAGGCTGCATGCATGCGCGCGCCCGACACGGCCTCGTACATGTCGAACAGCGTCTCGCGCTCACGGAAGGTGTAGATGAGCATGGTCGAGGCACCCAGATCCATGCCGTTGGAGCCCAGCCACATCAGGTGGTTGAGCAGACGGGTGATCTCGCCAAACATCGTGCGGATGTACTTGGCGCGCAGCGGCACCTCGATGCCCAGCATCTTTTCGATCGCCAGGCAATAGGCCTGCTCGTTGCACATCATGGACACATAGTCCAGCCGATCCATGTAGGGTAGCGACTGGATATAGGTCTTGTGCTCGGCCAGCTTCTCGGTAGCGCGGTGCAGCAGGCCAATATGCGGGTCGGCGCGCTGCACAACCTCGCCGTCGAGTTCCAGCACCAGGCGCAGCACGCCGTGCGCGGCCGGGTGCTGCGGTCCGAAGTTCAGGGAGTAGTTCTTGATATCAGCCATGATCAGGCACCTGGGCGGCGAGCCGCCTCAGTGCAGGCCTCCGTATTTTTCTTCGCGGATGATGCGCGGCGTGATCTCGCGCGGCTCTATGGTCACGGGCTCGTAGATCACGCGGCGCTGCTCGGGGTCATAACGCATTTCCACATGGCCGGACAGGGGGAAGTCCTTGCGGAACGGGTGACCGATGAAACCATAATCCGTCAGGATGCGGCGCAGGTCGTTGTGGCCATCGAAAACTATGCCGTATAGGTCAAAGGCTTCGCGCTCGAACCAGTTGGCGCCGCTCCAGATGTCCGTCACCGAAGGGATCACCGGGAAGTCGTCATCCGGGCAGAACACCTTCACGCGCACGCGCTGATTCAGGGACACCGACAGCAGGTGCGACACCACGGCATAACGCAGACCATCGGTGCCGACATCGCGGTAGGCGGAGTAATCGACACCGCACAGATCGATCAGTTGCTCGAAGCGGCATTGAGGCGCATCGCGCAGAGTCCGCATGACCTCGAGATAGTCGCCGGCAGCGACCACCACGGTGAGCTCACCGAGCGCAAGCGTGATGCCGCGCGCCTTGTCTCCGAGCGCCGCTGCGACGGCATCGCGCAGCTTTTCTGGGTGAATGGCAAAGTCGGTCATCAATTCCCCTCAGGCACGCGCGATAGTTTGGGTGCGGCGGATCTTTTGTTGCAGCTGGATGATGCCGTAGATCAGCGCCTCGGCCGTGGGCGGGCAACCCGGCACATACACGTCCACCGGCACCACGCGATCACAGCCGCGCACCACCGAATAGCTGTAGTGGTAATAGCCGCCACCGTTGGCGCAGGAACCCATGGAAATCACCCAGCGCGGCTCCGCCATCTGGTCGTAGACCTTGCGCAGTGCCGGCGCCATCTTGTTGCACAGCGTGCCGGCGACGATCATCAAGTCAGCCTGGCGCGGGCTGCCGCGAAACACCTCGGCGCCGAAACGCGCCAGGTCGTAGCGCGCGGCGCCGGCATGCATCATCTCCACCGCACAACAGGCCAGGCCAAACGTGACAGGCCAAATGGATCCGGTCTTGGCCCAGTTCACCACGGCGTCGTAGCTCGTGGTGACGAAGCCTTCCTTCATCACACCTTCAATCATTGCGTCATTCCTTGTGTAGCGCCGCTCATTCCCAATTCAGGGCGCCCTTTTTCCACTCGTAAGCAAAGCCTACGACCAGGATGGCCAGGAACACCACGACCGCCACGAAACCCGTCACTCCCACGTCCTTCAAGGCCACGGCCCAGGGGAAAAGAAAGGCGATTTCCAGGTCGAACAGGATGAACAAAATGGCCACGAGGTAATAGCGCACATCGAACTTCATGCGCGCATCGTCGAAGGCCTCGAAACCACATTCGTAGGGGGAGTTTTTTGCCGGATCGGGGCGATTGGGCCCCAGTATGTAGCCCAGGGCGAGCGGCCCGACGCCGACACCGACGCCGACCAAGATGAACAGAAGAACTGGGAGGTATTGATCGAGGTTCATCTAGCGACTGGCTCACCGTTGAAAAACCGCCCCGCATGCCACGCACATCGGACTGCGAGACGGTTTTTTTATTTTGGTGCCGTCGGCGAGACTCGAACTCGCACAGCTTTCGCCACTACCCCCTCAAGATAGCGTGTCTACCAATTTCACCACGACGGCTGCTGTATTGCATCTGGATGGCTTGAGGACCGGAAAAACGGTTTTTGCTTTCCAGACAGCAAACGATTCTACCCCGGAAAAACCCTGTCACAAGTCGAGAGGGCGTTTTTTTGCACCCCCTCCTGCATGCTCATTTTGTCGGGATTTGCGCCGCGCCGGTTGCCGGTTCTGCCGCTGGTGCGGGCACCGCTGCATCGGCCGCAGGGGCGGTAGTGGCGGGCACCGCGGCAGCCGGCGTCTCCAGCACGCTGCCCGAGCTTGCCGGGCGCTGGTTGCCGAAATAGGCCAGGGCCAGCGTCGCCACAAAGAAAACGCTGGCCAGGACGGCCGTGGTGCGCGACAGGAAGTTGGCGCTGCCACTGGCGCCGAACAGGCTGCCGGCGCTGCCGCTGCCGAACGCGGCCCCCATGTCGGCGCCCTTGCCGTGCTGCACCAGGATCAGGCCAATCATGCCCAGGGCCGTCAGCATCTGCACGGCCAGGATGATGTTCACGATTGCGTTCATGCTTTGATAACTCCTAATTTAATAGCTGCTTACGCTTGACAGTGATGCGCCGCAGCGATGATTTGCAAAAAGTCTGGCGCCTTGAGCGAGGCGCCGCCCACCAGGCCGCCATCGATGTCCGGTTGCGCCAGCAGCTCGGCCGCGTTGGTCGCGTTCATGCTGCCGCCATACAGCAGCGGTATGCGCGCGGCTTGTTCGGTGGCTGCCGCGAGTTGGCCACGTAGCACGGCATGCACGGCTTGCGCCTGCTCGGGCGTGGCCGTGCGGCCGGTGCCGATGGCCCACACCGGCTCGTAGGCCACCACGATGTCGCCGATACGGTCGCGGTTGATCTCGATCACCGCCGCCAGCTGGCGCTTGACGACTTCCTCGGTCTGCCCGGCTTCGCGCTGCTCCAGCGTCTCGCCCACGCACACGATGGGCGTGATGCCAGCGGCCAGCGCGCGCTGCGCCTTGGCCGCCACCACGGCATCGGTCTCGCCATGGTATTGGCGGCGTTCGGAATGCCCCACCAGCACGTAGCGCGTACCGAAGTCGCGCAGCATGGCGGCCGATGCCTCGCCCGTGAAGGCGCCGGCTTCGTGTTGCGATACGTCCTGCGCCGCCAGCGCGATGGCCGAGCCCGCGACCAGGGCCTGCACCTGCGCCAGATACGGCGCTGGCACGGCCACGGCCACGCCGCAGGCGGGTGCGCCCAGGCCCTCGCGCAGCGCATGGATCAGCGCGGCGTTGGCCTGCAGGCCGCCGTTCATCTTCCAGTTGCCGGCGATGAGCTTCTTCTTTTGCGTCATGTCGTCCACCTCAAAACAATCTTGCCTATGTGTTGGTTCGACTCCATCAGCGCATGCGCCTGTGCCGCATCGGCTGCGGCGAACGTGCTGTGAATGATGGGCTTGATGGCGCCCGACGCCAGCAGCGGCCAGACCTGTTCGCGCAGCGCCTGGGCAATCGCCGCCTTGAAGGCCACGGGGCGCGGACGCAGCGTGGAGCCGGTGATGGTGAGGCGTTTGCGCAGCACCAGCGCGGCATTGAATTCGGCCTTCACGCCGCCCTGCACGGCGATGATGACGATACGTCCGTCTTCGGCCAGGCATTCCACCTCGCGCGCGACGTAGCTGCCGGCGACCATGTCCAGCACCACGTCCACACCACGCCCTTGCGTGATGCGCTGCACCTCGGCGACGAAGTCCTGCGCTTGGTAGTTGATGGCATGGTGCGCACCCAGCGCCAGGCAGGCGGCGCATTTTTCATCGCTGCCGGCGGTGACGATGACGGTGGCGCCACGCGCGCGCGCCAGCTGTATCGCCGTGACGCCTATGCCGCTGCTGCCGCCCTGCACCAGCAGGGTCTCGCCCGATTGCAGATGCGCACGGTCGAAGACATTGCTCCAGACGGTGAAGAAGGTCTCGGGCAGCGAGGCCGCCTCGACATCGCTCAGGCCCTGCGGCACCGGCAGGCATTGCCCCACGGGGGCGACGCAATATTCGGCATAGCCGCCGCCGGCCACCAGGGCGCAGACGCGGTCGCCCACGCCGATGCCGGCCTGGGCCATGGCGGCGGCGTCGCCGGATTCGACGACGCCAGCCACCTCCAGCCCCGGCAGATCGGACACGCCGGCAGGCGGCGCGTAGTGGCCCTTGCGCTGGATCACATCCGGGCGGTTGACGCCGCTGGCCGCAACGCGGATCAGCAACTCACCCGCACCCGGCCGGGGCCGGGCCCGCTCGGCCAGACGCAGTCCTTCGGGCGGGCCGAACTCCGCGATTTCTACGGCTTGCATGACGTCCATCACTGCGATACTTGAATGTTTTTATGGCTCTAACGCCTATGGATAAAGCGCTTAAAGCTCATATTTAAATAGCAAAAAAAACACCGCACCTCGGGCGCGGCGCGGTCTTATTGCTGCTGCGGCTCCGACGTGCCATTGTCGCGGCGCTCATCACGGCGTTCGCCACGGGGCTCGCGGCGTTCGCCACGGGGCTCACGGGGTTCACGCGGCTCGCGCTCGGGCATGCCGGCAGGGCGCTCCAACAGCGCCTTCATCGACAGCTTGATGCGGCCCTTGTCGTCGGTCTCCAGCGCCTTGACGCGAACAATCTGGCCTTCCTGCAGGTAGTCGGTGACCTTTTCCACGCGCTCGTGGGCGATCTGGCTGATGTGCAGCAGGCCATCCTTGCCCGGCAGCACGTTGACCAGGGCGCCAAAGTCCAAAATCTTGGTCACCGGGCCTTCGTAGATCTTGCCCACTTCCACTTCCGCCGTGATCTCCTCGATGCGGCGCTTGGCCTCGTCGGCCTTGGCGGCCTCGGTGGCGGCGATGGTGATGGTGCCGTCTTCCTCGATGTTGATCTGGCAGCCGGTCTCGTCGCACAGCGCGCGGATGGTGGCGCCGCCCTTGCCGATCACGTCGCGGATCTTCTCGGGGTTGATCTTCATGGTGAAGAGCTTGGGCGCAAAGCTGGAGATCTCGGTCTTGGCCTCGCCCATGGCTTCCTGCATCTTGCCCAGGATGTGCATGCGCGCTTCTTTGGCCTGGGCCAGCGCCACCTGCATGATTTCCTTGGTGATGCCCTGGATCTTGATGTCCATCTGCAGCGCCGTGATGCCGGCGGTGGTACCGGCCACCTTGAAGTCCATGTCGCCCAGGTGGTCCTCGTCACCCAGGATGTCGGTCAGCACGGCGAACTTGTTGTCTTCCTTGATCAGGCCCATGGCGATGCCGGCGACATGCGCCTTCATCGGCACGCCGGCGTCCATCATCGACAGGCAGCCGCCGCAGACCGAGGCCATGGACGAGGAACCGTTGGATTCGGTGATCTCCGACACCACGCGGATGGTGTAGGGGAACTCTTCCTTGCTCGGCAGGCAGGCGACGAGCGCGCGCTTGGCCAGGCGGCCATGGCCGACTTCGCGGCGCTTGGTCGAGCCCATGCGGCCCACTTCGCCGGTGGCAAAGGGAGGCATGTTGTAGTGGAACAGGAAGCGGTCTTCAAACTCGCCGGCCAGTGCGTCGATGCGCTGCGCGTCGCGCTCGGTGCCCAGGGTGGAGATCACCAGCGCCTGCGTTTCGCCGCGCGTGAACAGCGCCGAGCCGTGGGTGCGCGGCAGCACGGAGTTGCGGATTTCGATGGGGCGCACGGTGCGCGTGTCGCGACCGTCGATGCGCGGCTCGCCGGCCAGAATCTGGCCGCGCACGATGCGCGCTTCGATGTCGAACAGCATGTTGTCCACCTTGACGCCGTCGAACGCCACGCCCTGCTCGGCAAGTGCCGCCTTGGCGGCGGCGTAGGCTTCGCGGCAAGCATGCGTGCGCAGCTGCTTGTTGCGGTTTTGGTAGGCGGCGCGCAGCGGGCCTTCGGCCAGTTCGGTCACCTTGGCGATCAGGGCCTCGTCCTTGGCTTCGGCCTTCCAGTCCCACACCGGCTTGCCGGCGTCACGCACCAGTTCGTGGATGGCGTTGATGGCCACCTGGCTTTGCTCGTGGCCATAGACCACGGCCCCCAGCATCACGTCCTCGGGCAGCTGCAGGGCTTCGGATTCGACCATCAGCACGGCGGCTTCGGTGCCGGCCACGACCAGATCCATCTGGCTGCTCTTGCGCTGCGTCTGGCCGGGGTTGAGCACGTATTCACCGTTGATGTAGCCCACGCGCGCGGCGCCGATGGGGCCGTTGAACGGGATGCCGGAGACCGACAGCGCGGCGGACACGGCGATCATGGCGGCAATGTCGGCATCCACCTCGGGGTTCAGCGAGATGGTGTGGATGACCACATGCACCTCGTTGTAGAAGCCCTCGGGGAACAGCGGGCGGATCGGGCGGTCGATCAGGCGGGAGGTCAATGTCTCCAGCTCGGACGGCTTGGCTTCGCGCTTGAAGAAGCTGCCGGGAATCTTGCCGGCGGCGTAGGTCTTCTCGATGTAGTCCACCGTCAGCGGGAAGAAGTCCTGGCCGGGCTTGGAGGTCTTGGATGCGACCACGGTGGCCAGTACCACGGTGTCGTCGATATTGACCAGCACGGCGCCGGAAGCCTGGCGCGCGATCTCGCCGGTTTCCATGGTCACGCTGTGCTGACCCCATTGGAAAGTCTTGGTGACTTTGTTGAACATCGTCATGGGTTTGCTCCTTGAAAAATAGCTGCCAGCGCACCAGCAGCATGGGTTTGGAGTTCAAACAGATCGCGATGCCATTCCACACCAGCGCTGATTGCTATGCAATACATAGCCAACACAGGTGTGGAATGACACAGCTTCGCTCTGCTTTTCGCTCCGAAAAAAGTAAAAAACGCCTGAGCTAGCAAGCTAACTCAGGCGCTTCGGGCTGGCGCAAGGCTTATTTGCGCAGGCCCAGCTTGGCGATCAGGGCCGTGTAGCGGTCTGCGTCCTTGGCCTTCAGGTAGTCCAGCAGCTTGCGGCGGCGGCTCACCATGCGCAGCAGGCCACGGCGACCGTGGTGATCCTTGGCGTGCTGCTTGAAGTGGGGGGTCAGCTCGTTGATACGGGCCGTCAGCAGCGCCACCTGAACTTCGGGGCTGCCGGTGTCGTTTTCGGCGCGTTGGTTGGCCTTGACGACTTCGGCCTTGATGGAAGATGCGATCATGATTTTTTCCTGAAGCGGAGCGCCATGACAGGCGGCCCCTGGTTTTACTTGCGCCGGCGGCTGGAATGGCCATCGGCGTGCGTTCTGCACCGTGCAAAACCGGCTGATTATATCGCCAGTCGCTTTTGTTGCCCACCCGGGCGGCTACGAATGCCCGCCGCGGCCTGCCCCGCCACATGATGCAGGCTTCACACGAAGAGGCGCTGCGGCGCAAGGGAGCACCAAATGAACACAAACCATACGATACAACCGAAGCGGAGCATGGCCACCGGCATCCTGGGCGCGGGCGTGCTGGCGCTTTGCCTGCAGGCGGCGGGCGTCAGCCATGCCAGCCCGGCCAGGCAAACGGCGCAGGCGGGCGACGGCGTGGCGCGCACGGTCAAGAAGTCGCGCTCCAGCAGGATCAAGCCGCAGCAAAACCATTCCGGCGAAAGCACCGCCGAGCGCGATCGCCGCTTGTACCGCGAATGCCAGGGCCTGCCAAACGCCGGCGCCTGCCTGGGCTATACGCGCCGCTGAAGCGGGCACTCCCCGCTGTGGCCGCGCCGCTGCCGCTACCATCGCAGCGCCATGACAGAGCCACACCCTTTCATCACCCAGGCGCTTGGGCTTGCCGCCCAGGCGCTTTTTCTTTCCAACCCCAACCCGCGCGTGGGCTGCGTCATTGCGCGCGGCGACGGCATGGTGCTGGGCCAGGGCTTCACCCAGCAAGCTGGCGGGCCGCATGCCGAGGTGGTGGCGCTGCGTGACGCTGCGGCGCGTGGCAACGATGTGCGCGGCGCCACGGCCTATGTGACGCTGGAGCCTTGCGCGCACCAGGGGCGCACCGGCCCTTGCTGCGATGCGCTGATACAGGCGGGCATAGGGCGCGTGGTGGCCTCCATGGCCGACCCCAATCCGCTCGTCGGCGGCCAGGGCTTTGCGCGGCTGCGGGCGGCGGGCGTGCAGGTGGAGGTGGGGCCGGGCGCCGCCGAGGCGCGCGAGCTCAACATCGGCTTTTTCAGCCGCATGGTGCGCGGCACGCCCTGGGTACGCATGAAGGCCGCGGCATCGCTTGATGGCGTGACGGCGCTGGCCAATGGCGCCAGCCAGTGGATCACCAGCCCGGCGGCGCGTGCCGACGGCCATGCCTGGCGGGCGCGCGCCTGCGCCGTGTTGACCGGTATAGGCACGGTGCTGGAGGACGACCCGCTGCTCAACGTGCGCGAGGTGGCCACGCCGCGCCAGCCGCATCTGGTGGTGGTGGACAGCCGCCTGCAGACACCGCCCGGCGCACGCCTGCTTGACGTGCCGGGGCGGCAGGTGCTGGTCTATGCCGCGCACGAAAATCCGGCCAGGGCGCAGGCGCTGCGGGCGCGCGGCGCTATCGTTATTCAACTACCCAATACCCATGGCAAGGTGGATCTGGCCGCCCTGCTGCGCGACTTGGGCGCACGCGGCGTGAACGAGTTGCACCTGGAGGCCGGGCACCAACTCAACGGATCCTTTTTGCGCGAAGGCCTGGTCGATGAACTGCTGCTGTACCAGGCGCCGCTGCTGCTGGGCGCGGGCGCGCATGGGCTGGCCAGCTGGGGGCCGCTGCAGGCCCTGGCCGAGGGCGTGGGCATGGAGTTTCAGGATGTGCAACAAGTTGGCCCCGATCTGCGCATCATCGCGCGCGTCAAGGGCAGGGCCGATTTTTAGCCCCCATCTGGCCGATATCATGGCCTGTAACCCCTCACCCACGAGAGCCCTGTTTGAGCCCCACCGACTACACCCGCTTCCTGCAAGAGCAATGGCCACGCCAGCAGCCGCTGATGGCGCGCCACATACTGCAGGGCGAGCAGGTCTGGCTCAAGCGCGCCGGGCCGCGCCACGGCATGTGGCGCTACCACCTGCTGGGCGCGGTAGCCCGCGTCCTGCACCTGCCACTACTGGGCCCGGTGATCAATCCGGGCGGGCGCGCGGCCATCGCCACGGAGCTCAAGCGCCTGCGCACCCTGGCTGCGCTGGGCCTGCGCGTGCCCCAGGTGCTGGCGGCGTGCGACGACGCCTTTCTGATGCGCGACCTGGGCGGGGCGGGCCGGGACACGCCATCCCTGGGTGACGAGATCGAGGCCGCCGTGGCCGCCGGCCCCGCTGCCGTGCTGGCACTGTGGCGCCTGGGCCTGGATACGCTGGATGCCGTGCATGAGCGCGGCCAATACCTGAGCCAGGCCTTTGCGCGCAACATGATGCGCTGCCCCGACGGCGTGATGGCCTGCCTCGACTTCGAGGACGACCCCCGCCGCACCTTGTCGCTCGCCCTGTGCCAGCTGCGCGATGCCATGACCTATGTGCACTCGACGGCGCTGGCGCTGCTGCACGCCGGCGCACAGGACGAAGCACGAACCATTTGGATGGCCTGGGCGGCCCAGCCGATACGCGGCGCGGACTTTCAGAAAGAGCTGCGGCTCACGCTACAACACCTGGCCTGGCTGCGCCACCTGCCGCGGGATCGCCGCCTGGGCCGGGACGCACAGCGCATGCGGGCGGCGCATGATCTGGTGATGGGGCCGGTGTGACCTGCCCTGGTACAGCAACCCGGAAGTAGAGGAACACAATGAAAGCGATGGATTCGTGCCCAGGGCAAGGCGCAAACCGCAGCGATAGCCGTAGCTATCGCGAGGATTTGCAACGCCGCCATGGGCGCGAAGGCGCGCTTTCATGTTTCGATATTTCCGGGTTGATGTACTAGATCCGCCGCGCGCTGCACCCAGGCCGTGATGGCACGCTGATCCGTCAGCACGCGCACCTCGTCAAACGCCTGCTGCGCCTCGGGGTAGCGCCGGCGCAGCAGGTTCAGCCATTGCTTGAGGCGCCCGGCGCGCTGGCGCGGCTCCAGGTCGGCACACACCAGATCCCAAAAACGCGCCACCTGCGGCAACAAAGTCTGCCAGGGCAGAGGCTCATGCTGCCGTTTTGCATCGTGTGCACGAATCGCCAGCGCCAGCCCCGGGTCGGCCACCATGCCGCGGCCCAGCATCAGCGCGTCGCAGCCCGATACGCTGCGGCAGCGCAAGGCGTCGGCCAGAGTCCAGATTTCGCCATTGGCCACCACGGGGATGCGCACCGCCGCGCGGATCGCCGGGATCTGCTCCCAGTACGCGGGCGGGCGATAGCCATCGGCCTTGGTGCGCGCGTGCACCACCAGCTCGCAGGCGCCGCCCTGCTCCGCGGCCTGGGCGCATTCGCGCGCCAGGCCGGCATCGTCGTAGCCCAGGCGCATCTTGGCGGACACGGGCAGCTGCGCGGGCACGGCGCGGCGCACTGCGGCCACCACGGCGGCTATTTGCTCGGGCTCGCGCAACAGAGCCGCGCCGCCGCCATGGCGGTTCACGGTCTTGGCCGGGCAGCCAAAGTTCAGGTCTATGCCCTCGGGCCCCAGCGTGGCCAGCAGCGCTGCGTTCTCGGCCATGCTGACCGGGTCCGAGCCCAGCAGCTGGGCGCGCACTGGCACGCCGGCCAGGGTGCGGCCGCCGTTGTTCAGCTCCGGGAGGTAGCGCAGGAACACCTTGTCGGTCAGCAGGTGGCCCGAGACGCGGATGAACTCGGACACGCAGCGATCCACGCCGCCCACGCGCGTCAACACGTCGCACAGCACGAAGTCGAGCAGGCCCTCCATGGGGGCGAGCAGCAAAGGCTTGGACAAATTCATGGCAAAACCGCTTGACGCTGTGGCAGCCCCTCACCCCTCCCGGGAGCCACAGCGAGACGCTGCGCTCTTCAGGCTGTCCAGTTGCGCGCAGGCGCAACTGGAGCCGCAGCCTTCAGCCCCAGAGGGGCGAGGGCGATCGGTCGCGCCGGCTTTACTCCCTCTCCCTCTGGGAGAGGGTGGGGGTGAGGGCTCGCGGCCCGATCTGAGACATGTAAAAAACAGGAAAACAAGCCTCAAACGCGCGTCCATTAAGCGACAACAGCTATTGTTTTACACAGCCGCGAGGCGCCACAGCGAGGTCACCTCGGCCGCGCGCGCCGCGTGCAGGGGGTCGTTGGCATCCTGCGCCTTGCCGTGGCGCGCGCGCGTATCGTGACGCCCCAGCACGCGCAGGCCGGCGGCGGCGATCCAGCCCAGCAGCTCGACGCGCGTGCGCAGGCCCAGGTGTTCGGCCAGGTCGGACAGCACCAGCCAGCCCTCGCCGCCGGGCGCGAGATGCTCGGCCAGGCCGGAAAGAAAACCCTTGAGCATGCGGCTGCCCTCGTCGTACACCGCCTGCTCGATGGCCGAGCTGGGCCGCGCCGGCAGCCAGGGCGGGTTGCAGACGACCAGCGGCGCGCGCCCGGGCGGGAACAGGTCGGCCGCCAGCAGCTCGACGCGGCCCTGCAGGCCCAGGCGCTGCAGGTTGTCCTGCGCGCAGGCCAGGGCGCGCGGCGCAAGCTCGGTGGCGACGACACGGCGCACGCCCCGGCGCGCCAGCACGGCCGCCAGCACGCCGGTGCCGGTGCCGATGTCGAAGGCCAGCTCGGTGGATGGCAGCGGCGCCTGCGCCACCAGGTCTATGTATTCGCCACGCACCGGCGAGAACACGCCGTAGTGCGGGTGGATACGGTTATCGGGCGCGGCGCCCAGGGCGGGGATTTCGACGCCCTTCTTGCGCCATTCATGCGCGCCGACGATGCCCAGCAGCTCGCGCAGCGACACCACGCTGGCCGCGCCATCGGCCGGGCCCCAGGCCTCGGTGCAGGCGGCGCGCCAGTCGGGGGCGCGGCGCAGCGTGATGGAGTAGTCGCCCTCCACCGGGATCAGCAGCGCGCCCAGCACACGGGCGCGCTGCGCCTGCGCCTGGCGGTGCAGGTGAAAACGCTCGGCCGGGCTGGCCGCGGCCAGCTTTTGCGCCGCCTTGGCCGCTGCCTTGGGGTTCTTGCGGTCGGCGCGGCGCATGAGCGCTTGCAGCAGCTGGCGCGCATTCTGGAAATCGCCGCGCCACAAGAGTGCTGTGCCCTCACAGGCCAGGCGGTAGGCGGTGTCGGCGGGCAAGGTGTCGTCGGCCAGCTGCACGCGTTGCGGCGGCGCTGCGCCGGCCTCGGAGCGCCAACGCGCGTGCGCTGGCGCGCCATGCTCGCTCCATTCGATCAGCGACGACACCGCAAGCCAACCGGCGTCAGAGGGTGAGAGGAAATTGCCCGTGCCCGAGGGGTGCGTCAAAACGCCACCAATCGAGGCGCAAAACGCAGCCATAGCTCGGGCTATGGCGAGTATTTGCAACGAAGAGTGGGGGTGTTTTGGCGCGCAAAGCGGGCATG